>JBEEFX010000226.1:0-9444 GCA_041166365.1 Acidimicrobiaceae bacterium | reverse complement strand
TCTCGGCACCAGGCGCGACCTCACCTCGTCGGAAACGACGATGGAGGATACGCATGTATGGGTGATGAACGCGGACGGGTCGAACCAGGTCCAGCTCACGAACGTGGCCGAGAACTTCGGTCCGTCGTGGTCCCCCGACAGCACGAAGATCGCCTTCACCAGCACCCGCGACGGTGACTGGGAGGTGTTCACCATGAAGGCCGACGGCACCGACCCGATCAACATCACCGGGCCGAACCAAACCCTCAGCTACGACGACATCAGCGGTGGCTGGTCACCCGACGGCGCGACCATCGTGTTCACCGGCGTCCGAGACGGGGCGTGGGAGATCCTGGCCATGAACCCGGACGGGACGAACGAGCGCAACCTCACCGCCGACGACAGCCCGCCTTACGCCAACATCAACTGGTACCCCACGTTCCGGCCCGACGGCTCGAAGGTGCTCTACATGAGCCAGCCGAACGACGGGAGCAACGACTGGGACATCTGGGTCATGAACCCGGACGGCAGCGACAAGGAGAACGTCCTGCCTGACGACGAATGGCAGGACGACTATCCGAACTGGTCGCCCGACGGGACCCAGATCATCTTCTCGGGCAACCGGTCGATGTTCGGCACCGACCTCTTCGTCATGGACTACGTGGATGCGCAGGCGGCCTCCGCGACGCAGGCCCCGGTCACGCAGCTGACCTCCAACGGCACCAGCACATCGCCCGACTGGGTGCGGACGAGTGGCGCCGTCGTGCCGGGCGCGTCTGTGAGCGATCTGACCGTCACCGAAGGCAACTCCGGCACTGTCAACGCGACGTTCTCCGTCTCGCTGTCGACCGCGGCGACCGAGACGGTCACCGTCAACTTCGCCACCAAGGACAGTACGGCGAAGGCGGGAGCCGACTTCACGACCACGAGCGGGAAGCTGACGTTCGCTCCCGGCCAGACCGCCAAGCGCGTCACGGTCGCCGTGAAGGGCGACACGCTCTACGAAATGCCGGAGAAGTTCTTCGTCAACCTGTCGGCTCCGGTCAACGCCACCTTGGTCGACCAGCAGGCGGTGGGCACGATCCTCGACAACGATCCCAAGCCATCCCTTTCCATCGGTGACGTTTCGGTGGTGGAGGGCAACGCCGGCACGAAGCTCGCCGTGTTCAGCGTGACCTTGTCCCGCGTGAGCGGCGCGCCGACCACGGTGAAGTACGCGACTGCGAACGGGACGGCCACCGCGCAGAGCGCGGACTTCGTGCCCGCGGCCAAGGTCCTGTCGATCCCGGCCGGCCAGCTCTCCAAGACGTTCACCGTCACGGTCAACGGCGACACCTTCGTCGAGGTCAACGAGAAGTTCTTCGTCAACCTCACGGCGCCCGTCAATGCCGTGCTCGCCGACGCCCAGGCGGTCGGCGCCATCAGGAACGACGACTCGTAGAGGAGGAGCCATGAGAAGGGTTCCGCGAAGTGTCACGGCGGTAGCCGTCGCAATCCTGACAGCTGCTGTACTGACCGCCACCGGCGCCGCGGCTTCCGCAGCGCCTACGACATTCGGCGGTGACGCGGCCATCGGCCCGGCCGCCGGAGCGCAGGACAGCGTTGCGATCAGCCGGGGAACGACCATGGCCCTCGCCGCTTGGTCCGACGCGCGCGCCAACGTCGTCGGCTTCTACGAGGGCGAGACGTCCCGCGACATCTACGGCATCCGGCTCGATCTGTCCGGCAGCTTGTTGGAATCCGTGCCGTTCCACATCGCCGCGGGACCTGCCTCCCAGGAACGGCCGCAGATCGCCTGGAACGGTACGGACTGGCTCGTGGTGTTCGAGAGCTACGACGTCAACGGAACCGGCTACTACTACCAGAGGTCGCTGGAGGCCGTGCGGGTGTCACCGGCCGGAACCGTGCTCGACAGCACGCCGATCAAGATCTACGGCGTCACCCCGAGCGGCAGCGACTGGGCTGTCGCATCGGACGGGACGAACTGGGTCGTCACCTATCAAAGTGGTGGCGCCAGCGGCGACATCGGCGCCCTGCGCATCGCGCCGAATGGCCAGGTGTTGGACCCGCCCACCGTGTCCCTTCTGGACGCGACGTACTACGTGCGGTCGCACCTCCGCGTCGCGTTCGCGGGCGGAACGTTCCTGCTCACGTTCGACGACGCCTATGTGGGGAGCACGTTCGCGACGACCGCGATCCGCTTCGACCCGGCGCTGCACGTGCTGTCCCCCGGGCCGTTCACGCTGAACGACCGACCGCTTGGCACCGTCACCAGCGACGGCTCGATGTTCTACGCCGCGTGGATCGGGCAGACGTCGCCGGGCGTCGACGCGGTCAAGGGCTCCCGAATCGACACGAATGGCCTCAAGCTCGACCCATCGGGCGACACCCTCTCGGCCAGCGGCAACCCGCCCGACCCGAACGCTCCGATCGATACGACGTGGGACGGTACAAACTGGCGGATCACGTGGGGCACGGCGAGCACGCTGCGCGCCGCCCGCGTGACGGCGGCCGGAACCGTGCTCGATCCCGGCGGCGTCCCTGTCGCCGGTCCGGCTGCCGGGCAGACGGCCGGGACCGGCAACGGAGCGTTCCTCATCGCCTGGGACGCCTGGAGCCAAGGGGACAGCGACGTCCGGTCCGCCGCCGTCTCCGGCGTCGCGACGGCGTCGTCGACGAGACCCCTGTCGATCGGGGCGCCGCGGCAACTCCGCCCCGACGTCGCCTTCGGCACCGGTGGCGCGATGCTCGTCTACCGCAGCAGCACGGCGACAACCCACCGGGTGATGGCCCGCCCGCTCGATGCAGCCGGCGTGCCGCTCGCGGCCGAGCCCGTGCAACTGGACTCCGGCAGCAACACCAGCGGCCCGGATTCGCCGACAGTGGCGTGGAACGGATCCGTCTACCTCGTCGCCTGGGCCAACTCCCCCGGCATCGTCGCCCAACGGCTACTGCCGAATGGCACCAAGGTCGACCCGGCGCCGTTCACCGTCATGACGCCTGGGTTCGGACCAGCGGACGTGGCCGCCGCAGGATCGAAGTTCCTCGTCACCGCTCGGCGGTTCGCGTCCTCACCCGAGTACATCGTGCCCATCGCGGCTCGCGTCGAAGGCGCCTCGGGTGCCGTGCTCGACGCCACTGCCCTCACGCTCGGCGCCTCCTACGTCCGGACGATTGCCGTCACCGAGGTAGGTGGCCGTTGGCTGGCGGTATGGCATCGCAACGCGACTCACGACAACTCGTCGGCGGTGACCGCTGGCGCCTTCGTCGCTCCCGACGGGACGGCGACACCCGAGTTCATCATCGATCCCGGCTTCTCGACCTCCGGCGGCAACGGGATCTTCGAGATCGGGTTGGCGTCCAACGGCTCGGTGGCCCTCATGGTGCAGTCGAAGGAGCTCAGCTCCGGGTTCGAGACCGATCTGCTCGCGCACACGGTGTCGGCTACCGCGGTGGTCGGCCCCGGGGTGAACCTGACCCCTTGGGTCGGGAACCAGTACAAACCTCGCGTGGCGTGGGACGGCGCGCGGTTCGTCGTGGCCTTCCACGACGAACGGAACCAGACCAGCAAACTCGGGACGCTCGACGCCCGCAGCGACCTGTTCGGCATGCGGGTCACGGCCACGGGCAGCGTCATCGACCCGCAGGGGTTCCTGTTCTCGGCGAGCCCGTTCGGCGAAGCCGACCCGAACGTCGCGGCTAGCGGCGGCGTGACAACACTCCTGGGCGCGGTGCTGAAGCCGGGCGGCCAGCTCGCGAACTACCGCCTCGTCCAGGAGCGCTTCGGCAGCCCGACCAACCAGTGGCCCGTCGCGAACGCGACGGCGACGCCGGCGGCGGGCGACGTCCCGCTCCCGGTGACGTTCAGCTCGGCCGGCTCGACCGATCTCGACGGCACGGTCGTCTCCTCTGCGTGGGACTTCGGTGACGGCACGACGTCGACAGCCACCAACCCTTCGCACACCTTCACACAGCCCGGCGCCTACGTCGTGCGCCTCACCGTCACCGACAATGCCGGGGCGACGACGGCACAGACGGCGCTCGTCGTCGCGACCAAGCCGAACGTGAAGCCGGTGGCAGCGGCCTCCGCCATTCCGTCCAGCGGCGCTCCCCCGCTGGACGTCGTCTTCTACGCCGACGGGTCGTACGACCCCGATGGCTTCATCGGCAACGTCCACTGGACCTTTGGTGACGGGTGGGACTATTGGGGGTCGCCCGCCTACCACACGTTCACCGAGGTCGGCGTCTACACGGTGACGGTCGAGGTCTTCGACAGCAGAGGTGCGTCGAGCACCGGCACGGTGACCGTCAATGTTGGCGCCGGCGGAGCGCCGCCCAAGATCAGCGTGACCGACACATCGGTGACCGAAGGCAATGCGGGCACCGCTATGGCCACGTTCACCGTCACGCTCTCGGCGCCGAGCACGCAGGTCGTCACCGTCAACTACGCGGCGAAGAGCAACTCGGCCTGGGCGCCCGGTGATTTCGTCGCCGGCAACGGCAAGGTCACGTTCAACCCGGGCGAGACGGCAAAGCCAGTGGTCGTCTCTGTCAACGGCGACACGCTGTTCGAGTCGAACGAGAAGTTCACCCTGAGCCTGTCCGGCGCCGTAGGCGCCACCATGTTCGACACGCTCGGCTACGCCACGATCGTGAACGATGACGCCAAGCCGATGCTCTCGGTCAGTGACGTCACGGTGGTCGAGGGCAACGCGGGCACGAAGCTGGCGACCTTCACCGTGTCGCTGTCGGCACCGAGCGGCACGACGACGAAGGTGAAGTTCGCCACGGCAAGCGGCACCGCTCTCTCCGGTTCCGACTTCGTCGCGGTGACCCCGAAGATCCTGTCGATCCCGGCCGGCCAGATCGCCCAGACGTTTACGGTGACCATCAACGGCGACACGGTCGTCGAGCCCGACGAGTGGTTCGTCGTCAACTTCTCTGCACCGGTCAATGCGACCATCGCCGACGGGCAAGCGCTCGGGACGATCTCCAACGACGACCCGTGACCGATGTGAACGAACGCTACGTCCGTGGGGAGCTACGACCAGCGTTCGCCACGTTTCTGAGCGTTTGCCCGCGCCCTGAGTACATCGGGCGATGTACAAGCGCTCAGACCAGCGGCTGATGCGCGGTTGGCCGACGGTCGGTACGGTCGCAGGATGAGGTCGACCTCCGCGGTCACGCGGCTCTCGGAGCGGCTGGGGTCGACGCCGCCGTGGATGCTCGCCGCCATCTTCGCCCTCGCGAGCGCTGCGGTGACCGGATGGATGCGGGCGGGCAACAACTCGGGCCCCTTGCCGCTCGTCCTCCTCATCGGTGCATACATCGTCGGGGCGTATCGCCCCATGCGGGAGGTGCTGGTCGCCGCCGCGGCGATGGCCGGGTTGCTCATCGTCCTCGTACTCGGCGACGTGGCCGACTTCGGTCCGGCCGAGCTGGTCGGCACCGCCACCTCGTTCGGCGGAGCCTTTCTCATCGGCTGGACCGCGCAGTCCCGGCGCCAGCGCATCAGTGCGTTGGAACTCGGGCAGGCAGAGGCGGCGCTGCGAGCCGCCTCCGACGAGCGCCTGCGCATCGCCCAAGAGCTGCACGATGTCGTCGCCCACTCCTTGGGCGTGATCGCAGTGCAGGCTGGCGTGGGTCTACACGTGATCGACACCGACGTGGCAGAGGCACGACGCGCGTTCGGCAACATCTCGCGGACGAGCCGGTCGAGTCTCACCGAGATTCGCCGGCTGCTCGCGGTGGTCCGCAATGCGGAGGGGTCGCCGAACTATGCGCCAGTCCCTGGTCTGGGCGACCTCCCGCGACTCGTCGAGGAGGTGACCGACGCGGGACTGGTCGTGGATCTCGACGTCGAGGGCGACTTCGAGCGCGTGCCGACGGGCGTCGGACTCGCCGCCTATCGCATCGTGCAAGAGGCGCTCACCAACACCCTGCGCCACGCGAACGCCGGTCGCGCCAAGGTGCGGGTCGACTGCACCGGTGAAGTCGTGGCGGTCGAGGTCGTCGATGATGGACGGGGGCCGCACGCGAGTCGGGCACCGGGCCATGGGCTCATCGGGATGCGCGAGCGCGTCGCGGTGTACGGCGGGACGCTCGACACCGGCGCCCGAGTCGGCCGGGGCTACCGAGTGTCGGCCCAGCTCCCCTATGAAGTGGAGCAGACCGTGTGATCAGGGTCGCGGTCGCTGACGACCAAGCCCTCGTCCGGGGTGGCTTCTCCGTGCTGCTGCGCAGCGCGCCCGACATCGAGGTCGTCGGCGAAGTAGCCGACGGCGCCGCCGCCATCGAACTCGTCACCCGCGAACGACCCGACGTCATCCTCATGGACATCCGTATGCCCGGGATGGACGGCGTGGAAGCAACGCGGCGCATCACCGAAGACGAGCGCCTGTCGTCCACGCGTGTGGTGATCGTGACCATGTTCGACCTCGACGAGTACGTGTTCGACGCGCTGCGGGCCGGCGCGAGCGGGTTCCTCCTCAAGGACACGCTGCCAGAAGACCTCCTGGCCGCGGTTCGCGTCGTCGCAGCGGGAGAGTCGTTGCTCGCGCCGAGCGTGACCCGCAGGCTGATGGAAGAGTTCGTGCGCAACCCGCGCACGCCGTCGCCGCCGCCGCCGGCCTTGGATCTCTTGACTCCAAGGGAGGCTGAGGTTCTCGTCGCCATCGCACGAGGACTCTCCAACGCCGAGATCGCCGACACGCTGTTCATGTCGCACGCGACGGCCAAGACTCATGTGAGCCGGTTGCTGACCAAGCTCGCCGCCCGCGATCGAGCTCAGCTCGTGATGATCGCCTACGAGGCCGGCGTGGTCACCCGAGGTGTCGACTGACCGCACGTCGGTAGCGGCGAGGCCTACGAGCGACGTACATCTGCAGATGTAGTTGTGTCCCGGCAGACGCGACAAACGACGCCTGCAGATGCAGCGGCGATTAGCTGCAAGGCCGACGACGGCGAGGCCCGTTCGGCAGATGCTGCGACACATGAACAACGCCATCGAAATCAACGGACTCACCAAGCGATTTGGCGAAGTGCTCGCAGTCGACGATCTCAGCTTCACCGTGCCCGAGGGAACCGTCACCGGCTTCCTCGGCCCCAACGGTGCCGGCAAGACCACGACGTTGCGCATGCTCCTCGGCCTCATCAAGCCGACGTCAGGGACCGCCACGATCTTCGGGCGCCCGTTCGTCGAGCTCGACCGACCGTTCGAAGCGGTCGGCGCGGCGCTCGAGGCCTCGAGCTTCCACCCCGGCCGACGCGCTCATGACCACCTTCGAGTGCTCGCGACCGCCGCCGGCATCCCGATCGCACGGGTCGACGAGGTGCTGGCCGAGGTCGGCCTGAGCGAGGCGGCAAGACGCCGAGCTCGCGGGTTCTCGCTCGGCATGCGCCAGCGGCTCAGCTTGGCCGCCGCGCTGCTCGGCGAGCCCCGCATCCTCATCCTCGACGAGCCCGCGAACGGCCTCGACCCTCAAGGGGTGCACTGGCTTCGAGCCTTCCTGCGCTCCTTCGCAGATCAAGGCGGCACCGTGCTCGTCTCGAGCCATCTCCTCACCGAGATCTCGCTGCTCGTCGACGAAGTCGTGATCGTCTCCCACGGACGGCTCATCACCCAGTCATCGCTCGCCGCGCTCAGCGACCACGTCACACCCCCAGTCCGCGTGCGGACACCGCAAGCGGCCGAGCTGCGAACCGCGCTCACGGCCAACGGCATCACCACCGAACCCGTCGACGACGAGACGCTGCACGTGCTCGACAGCACGACCGAGTCCATCGGCCGGATCGCCGCCGGCAGCGGGATCGTCATCTACGAGATCGCCGCCGGGCGATTCGACCTCGAGGAGCTGTTCCTCGATCTCACCACCACCAAAGGAGCAGTCCGATGAACCGACTCGTCAAAGCAGAGCTGTTGAAGTTGCGCACCACTCGATCCCTCTACGGCACCGTCGCCGGCGTCGTGGTCCTCGTGGCCCTCGGGGTCTCCGCGGCCATCGCCACTGCCGGTACCAATGGCCACGCCGGCCTCGAGACCACCGAAGGTCTGCGCGGCGTCTTCGGCGGCGCAGTGAACGCCGGGTTCCTCCTGCTCGTCCTGGGCATCATCACCACCGCCGGCGAGTACCGCCAGAACACGATCACCGCCGCGCTGCTGATCACGCCACAACGACGCCAGCTCATCGTCGCCAAGACCATTGCGATGGCGATCGTCGGAGTGAGCATCGCGGTCATCGCCACGGCAGTCACCCTCGCCGTGTCGCTGCCATGGCTCGCCACCAAGGGCGTCCACCCCTCGCTGTTCAGCAGTGACGTCGCCGGTGTGCTGGTCGGATCGGCAGCCGTCATGGTGCTGTTCGGCCTGATCGGCATCGGCCTCGGCGCCATCGTGCGCAACCAGGTCGCCGCCGTCGTCGGTTCGCTGGCCTGGCTGCTGGTCGTCGAAAACCTTCTGGTCGGCCTGTTCCCCGCCATCGGCAAATGGCTCTCCTTCGGAGCGTCCGGTTCGCTCATCGGATCGGTCGACGCCGGCCTCCTGCCTGTCGGTGCCGCAGCGCTACTGCTCCTTGGCTATGGAGCGGCATTCATCGCAGCAGGCATCCGCCTCACTGCGACCCGCGACGTCATCGCCTGACCCCCAGCCGCGTCACCCATCGCGACGGAGATGCCCTCCCGCTCAGAGCGGAGGGCATCTCCGCGTTTCGGTCCCCGCCATGAGTTGGCTGTCCGTCGAAAGGTACTGACGCCCGCTTGCGTCGGAACGGAACAATTCCCTTGACCCCGACGTAGCGTCAGGCTGTTCAGTCTCCTCGGAGGGAGAACATGGGGTACACGGTCGGAGAGGTTGCGCAGTGGTCGGGCGTCACGGTCCGAACTCTTCACCACTACGAGCACATCGCGTTGTTGTCGCCGGCGGGACGATCGTCGTCGGGCTACCGCGTCTATGACGACGCGGACCTCGAAAGGCTGCAACAGATCCTCTTCTACCGCGAACTCGGGTTCTCTCTTGATCACATCGCCGCTGTCCTCGCTTCGCCGAGGGATGCAGTGGAGCACCTCGCCTACCAACGCGGGTTGCTGCTCGACCGCATCCAACGCTTGCAAGGACTTGTCGCGGCGATCGAACAAGCGATGGAGGCCAAGACAATGGGAACGACCCCGACACCAGCAGAGCGCTTTGCGGCATTGAACGAAGGCAAGACCAAGGTCATCCTCGACGCCGGCGACGGCACGGTGTTGATCCGCAGCAAGGACGACATCACGGCGGGCGACGGGGCCAGGCACGACGTCATCGACGGCAAGGCCGCGTCGTCGACAACGACGACCTGCAACATCTTCCGCCTACTGAACACCAATCATGTGCCCACCCATTTCGTCGAGCAGCTCGACCCAGTCACCTTCCGGGCGCGCAATGTCGAGATGATCCCGCTCGAACTCGTCGCGCGACGGATCGCCACCGGC
>JBEEFX010000225.1:0-13582 GCA_041166365.1 Acidimicrobiaceae bacterium | reverse complement strand
CGAGGTCAACGAGAAGATCCGCAAGGACGTGAGCGAGGGCATCGAGCAGAACCAGCGAGAGTTCCTCCTGCGCCAGCAGATGAGCGCGATCCGCAAGGAGTTGGGTGAGGACGGCGGCGAGGAGGATCTCGTCGACGACTACCGCGCCAAGCTCGGTGCGCTCGTCGAGAAGCACGCGCTCTCGGACGCCGCGTCAACCGCCATCGAGCGGGAGATCGGCCGCCTCGAGCGCACCCCCGCGCAGAACATGGAGCACGGCTGGATCCGTAGCTGGCTCGACACGGTGTTCGAGATCCCGTGGGGCGAGCGCACCACTGACGACCTGGACATCAACGACGCCCGCCGCATCCTCGACGAGGACCACACCGGTCTCGACGAGGTGAAGCAGCGCATCGTCGAGTTCCTCGCGGTGCGCAAGCTCCGCCACGAACGCGGCATCGACAGCCCCGCCAGCCGCGCCGAGGGAAGCGCCAGCGAGGCGAACGCACCTTCGAGCGAGCCGCAGGCGAGTGAGATGGTGTCGAAGCGCGGCGCAATCATCGCGTTGGTCGGTCCTCCGGGGGTCGGCAAGACGTCGCTCGGTGCGTCGGTGGCACGCGCGCTCGGACGCAAGTTCGTGCGTGTTGCCCTCGGCGGCATCCGCGACGAGGCCGAGATCCGCGGCCACCGCCGCACGTACGTCGGCGCGCAGGCCGGACGCATCGTGAAGGCCATACAAGAGGCCGGCACGATGAATCCCGTCTTCCTGCTCGACGAAGTCGACAAGGTCGGCAGCGACTGGCGCGGTGATCCGTCGTCGGCGTTGCTCGAGGTGCTCGATCCCGCGCAGAACCACAGCTTCCGTGATCACTACCTCGAGGTCGACCTCGACCTGTCGGACGTGCTGTTCATCGCGACCGCGAACGTCATGGAGACGATCCCCGGGCCGCTGCTCGACCGCATGGAGATCGTGCGGCTCGACGGCTACACGGAGGACGAGAAGGTGGCGATCGCCCGCGGGCATCTGATCGCTCGTCAGGTGCAACACAACGGCCTGCGGGACGACGAGATCGTCGTGACCGAGGACGCGCTGCACGGCATCGTCGCCGACTACACACGTGAAGCCGGAGTGCGGAACCTCGAGCGTGAGCTCGGCAAGGTGTTGCGCAAGGTCGCGACGCAGGTCGCGGGCGGCACCACCACGCCGATCACCGTTGATCGCCCTGATCTGCGCACGCATCTCGGCCGCGAGCGGTTCTTCTCGGAGATCGCCGATCGCACCGCCGTTCCGGGCGTGGCCACGGGTCTCGCGGTCACCGGCGCCGGTGGCGACGTCCTGTTCGTCGAGGCGACCTCGATGGACGGGGCGAAGGATCCGGGCCTCACGGTCACCGGCCAGCTCGGCGACGTGATGAAGGAGTCGGCGTCGATCGCCCTTTCCTACGTGCGCTCGCGCTCGACGGATCTCGGCATCGATCCGGACTCGCTCGACGGGCGTCGCTTCCACGTGCACTTCCCCGCGGGAGCGGTGCCCAAGGATGGGCCCTCGGCCGGCATCACGATGACGACCGCGTTGGTCTCGCTGCTCACCGGACGCCTCGTGCGCTCCGATGTCGGCATGACCGGTGAGGTCACGTTGTCCGGCCGCGTGCTGCCGATCGGCGGCGTGAAGCAGAAGGTGCTGGCCGCCCATCGGGCCGGGCTCAAAGAGGTCATCCTCCCCGCCCGCAACGAGGCCGATCTCGACGACGTGCCCGAGCAGGTGCGTGAAGAGATGACGTTCCACCTCGTGGACCAAGTCGACAAGGTGTTCGAACTCGCCCTCGAAGCCGTGTAGGACGCAGAATCGGGGTTCTATGCGAACCCCGGTCTGCGACATGCTCGGTATCGAGTTCCCCATCCTCGCCTTCAGCCACTGCCGCGACGTGGTCGCGGCAGTGTCGAAGGCGGGTGGGCTGGGCGTGCTCGGCGCGGTGGCGATGACGCCCGACATGCTCGACATGGAGCTCGACTGGATCGAGAGCGAGGTCGGTGACAAGCCGTACGGCGTCGACGTGTTGGTGCCGGCGAAGTACATCGGCAGCGAGGAAGGCGGGCTCAGCGGTAACAAGCTCGCCGAGATGATCCCCGACGAGCACCGGAAGTTCGTCAACGACCTCATGGAGCGTTACGGCGTCCCTCCGCTCCCTGACGACGAGAGGATCACCGCGACCGGCGGTCTGCTGTCGTGGTCGCACAAAGGCGCGCAGCCCTTGATGGATGTCGCCTTCGGCCGCAAGACGCGGTTGATCGCGAACGCGCTCGGCCCTGCTCCCGACTACATGGTCGAGCACGCACACGCGCACGACGTCGTGGTCGCCGGCCTCGTCGGCAAGAAGGTGCACGCCGAACGGCAGAAGAACGCCGGCGTCGACATCATCGTCGCCCAGGGTTACGAAGCCGGCGGCCACACCGGCGAGATCAGCACGATGGTGCTCATCCCCGAAGTGGTCGACGCCGTCGCGCCGACACCGGTGCTCGCCGCGGGAGGCATCGGTAACGGCCGCCAGATCGCCGCGTCGCTCGCGCTGGGCGCGCAGGGCGTGTGGTGCGGTTCGGTGTGGCTCACGACCGAGGAGGCGGAGACGCATCCGATCGTGAAGCAGAAGTTCCTGGCTGCGGGCTCGTCCGACACCGTGCGGTCACGGGCATCGACGGGCAAGCCGGCGCGCCAGCTGCGCACCGCGTGGACAGACGAGTGGGAAGACCCGGCCAACCCCGATCCGCTCCCGATGCCGTTGCACGGGATGCTCATCGCCGACGCACAACGGCGCATGCAACGGTCCGCCGCGTCGAACCCCGGCGCGGAGCAACTCGTGAACTACTTCGTCGGTCAGATCGTCGGCTCGATGAACCAGATCAAGCCGGCGAAGCAGGTCGTCTACGAGATGGTCGAGGAGTTCATCGAAGCCGCGGAACGCGTCTGCGGCCTCCTCACCGAGTAAGCAAATCCCACTCAGGCGTCTACACATTTGTAGACGCCTGAGTGGGATTTCGCAGAGGGGTCAGTGCTCGGTGTAGTTGATCTCGTCGGCGTCGGGGGTGGCGACCGCGAAGCAGAAGCAGTGGATCGGCGCGGTGTCGGACACCGGCCGCAGCGAGTGCATCGCCATCGGCGGGATGTGCACCAGATCGCCCTGGCGGATCTCGCGGGTCTCGCCCTCGATCTCCATGAGCCCGCGGCCGGCGGTCACGTAATAGAACTCGTGGGTCGGATGGTTGTGCGGATCGACGTAGCCACCGCCGGCAACCTCGAACTCGCTGACGAGCTCGAGATGCCCGCCCTTCGTGATCTCGAACATCTCGCGCGGGTTCACGAGCCACCAGACCGGGACCGTGCCGTTGTGCTCGATGACCGGTGCGACATCTTCGATCGACCTGACGTCCATTTGCAGAGATTACGCCGGGTGGACCGCGGCGATGACTTCGATCTCGACGGCACCGCGGCGCGGCAGCGCGGCCACCCCGATGGCCGAGCGCGTGTGGCGGCCGGCATCGCCGAAGATCGCATGCAGGACGTGCGATGCGCCGTCGACGACCGCGGGCTGCTGATCGAAGCCCGGCGCTGACGCCACGAAACCCGTGACCGTCAGGATGCGCTCGATTCGGTCGAGCGTCCCGAGCTCTGCCTTGAGCACCGCCAGCGCGTTGAGCGCGCACACCTTGGCCGCTTCGTACCCTTCCTCCACTGACACGTCCGTTCCGAGAACACCGAGACAGGTCAGTTGCCCGTCGATGCGTGGCAGCTGGCCCGAGGTTCGGGCGATGCCGGCGTGGACCACGACCGCATCGAGCGGGTCGTGCGGGGGGTGCGGGCCGTAGAGCGTGAGGCCCAACTCGCGCAACCGGTCATCAGTACGATCCATCGCGTGCCCGAGCCTAGGAGCCACGTCGTCCGCGCCGAGCCATTGACCGCGGAGGCGTTCGCGCCGTTCGGTCAGGTCGTCAAAGAAGGCGACATGATGATGGAGCTGCGCGGCGAGGAGGTCTTCCACCTCAACGTCCTGCACTACGAGCGTGCCGAACTGCGGTGCGATCACTTGAACCGTCATCATCGGGCCACGCAGGCCCTCGTCGCACTCGCGGGCAAGCCGACACTGCTTGTCGTCGCCCCCGAGGAGCTCGACTTCTCGACCGCCGACCATCTCTCGAGCGTGCGCGCCTTCGTCTGCGACGGTTCGGCCGGCGTCAACCTCGCGCTCGGCACATGGCACTGGGGCCCGTACCCGATCCTCGACTACGTGGACCTCGTCAACGTGCAGGGCAAGAACTTCTCGACCGACAACGAGGTCGCCCATCTGGAGCGCGATCTCGGCGTCGTCGTCGAGGTGCTGCTCTGAGCAAGGGTCATCTCGCTCAGCTGGTGCCCTGGATCAGGCGACGCGGTCGGCCACGGACGCAAGCTCGTTCAACACGTTGACGAGCTGACGGCGCAGATCACGAATGTCGGTCACACGACCCTGCGCCTCCGCCCACTCCAACTCGCTCTCCAACTCAATGGCTTGCAGTTCCAGGCCCATCGCTTGATCTGCGGCAGCCGCGTGCGTTTGTGCCATGCGGCCCGTGTACCCCGATGAGCCGGGCATCAGTCCCTCGCGGTAGCGTCGCCGCCCGTGAGCAGCGACCTCTTCTCCATCAACGGCAAGACCGCGGTCGTGACCGGAGGATCGCGCGGCATCGGCGCCATGATCGCTCGCGGCTTCGTCGAGGCCGGCGCCAAGGTGTACATCTCCTCGCGCAAAGTCGAGGCGTGCAACGAAGTCGCGGCAGAGTTGTCGAAGATCGGCGAATGCGTCGCGATTCCGGCTGACCTCTCCACGGAAGCGGAGTGCCAACGCCTCGCGATCGAGATCGCTGAGCGCGAGAGCCAGCTGCACATCCTCGTGAACAACGCCGGAGCGACATGGGGAGTGCCGCTGTCGGAACACGACGACGCTTCCTGGGATCGAGTGCTCGACATCAACGTGAAGGGCGTCTTCCACCTCACGAAGTTCCTGTTGCCACTCCTGAAGGCTGCGGGCAACCCGGACGACCCCGCACGCGTCATCAACATCGGCTCGATCGACGGCATCCACGTCCCGATCCTCGAGACGTATTCCTATTCGTCGAGCAAGGCGGCCGTGCACCAGCTCACCCGCCACCTCGCGAAGGTCCTTGCGCCCGACATCACGGTGAACGCCATCGCCCCCGGGCCCTTCGAGTCGAAGATGATGGCCGCCACGCTCGATGCCTTCGGCGAGCAGATCGCCCGCGATGCCCCGATGAAGCGCATCGGTCGTCCAGACGACATGGCCGGCTCCGCGATCTTCCTCGCGTCGAGGGCGGCGTCGTACATCACCGGCACCGTGCTGCCCGTCGACGGTGGGATCGCGACGTGCAAGTAGTGCGCCGAGCAGGTCTGCCGGGTCGCAGGCGCCGACAGCGCTAAGCGTTCGCGACCTCTTCGCGCTTTCGAACGCAGGCGTCGACGACGCGGTACACGCCGAAGACGAGTAGCCCCATGGCGAGCAGGCGCAGTGTCCCGGGGCCGTGCTCGGAGTTCGCCAACCGCTTCAAGGCGAAGTCGAGCCCTGCACTCTCGTTCGGATCCTGGTCGATGCCCGCCTGTACGAGGAACCATCCGACCAGCACGAACACGATGCCTCGGGCCGCGTAGCCGATCGACCCGAGCACCGTCACGATCTTGCGCAATCCGTCGCTGCACCGGTCGAGACCGAGATCATCGGTGAACGACTGCGTGAACAATTTGCTCGCGTGCCAAAGCCCGGTTCCGATCACCGCGATCCCGACGACGATGAGGAGGAGCCCGCCACCGGGAAAGTCGAGCGCCTTCGATGCGGCCTTCTGACGCTCGTTGCCACTGCCTGTGTCCGCGTCGAGCAGCACCTTGGCCGCCGTGAGCGTGAAACCGCCATAGATGAGCGCGCGGCCGAAGTGCCCGGCCCGCTTCATCCATTCCTTGGCGTCGTCCTCGCCGGGGTCGCCTCGGTAGGCGAGCAGGAGCCGCCACGCGCAATGAAAGGCCAGCCCGATGGTGAGCACGAACAGCAGCAGGCGGCCGAACGACTGGTTCGCGACGGCCTCGATGGCACCCCGCTGGTCGGCGCGATCGTTCACCCGTCCTGAAGCGACCTGCAGCGCGAGGAGGGCGACCACGGCGTAGAGCACGCCCTGTGTGGCGAGCCCGATGCGGCCGACCGGTTCGACCCATCGCGCGCTCTCTCGCCGCATCGTGCTCGTCATCGCAACTCCCTTCCCCCACGTATCGACAATCAGTCGATTCGACTCGACGTCAGAGCAGCAGGAGGCGCAGCGCCACACCGAGCCCGAGCAACACGACAAGGACACGGAGAACGGCCGCCGGAATGCGCCGCCCGATGCGGGCGCCGAGGGCGGCCCCGACGACCGAGCCCGCGGCGATCAACGCGACCGCCGGCCACGCGACATCTCCGAACACGATGAACAGCACGGCGGCGATGGCGTTCACCGTGCCGGCGAGCACGTTCTTGAGCGCGTTCGTCCGGACGAGGTCGTCGGGGACGAGCACTCCGAGCGTGGCCAGCAGGATCACCCCCTGCGCGGCGCCGAAGTAGCCGCCGTAGATCCCGGCGACGAACACGACGGCCAGCGCCGCCGGGCCGACTTCGTGCCCGCCGCCCTCCCTGCGATCAGCCAGCCATGCCGAGAGCCGCGGCTGCAACACCATCAACACACACGCGGTGAGCACGAGAGCCGGGACGATGGCGTCGAACACGTTCGAGGGCAACGTGAGCAGCAGGACCGCGCCCGTCAGACCGCCGAGGCCCGAGCCCAGAGCGAGCGTCCTGGCCCGCCTGCCCTGTCCGCGGAGCTCGCGCCGGAACCCGATGGCGCCGGTCACCGAGCCGGGAACGAGGCCGATGTTGTTCGAGACGTTCGCAGTCACGGGCGCGTACCCGAACGCCAGCAGCGTCGGGAACGTGATGAGGCTGCCGGAGCCGATGACGGCGTTCACGCCGCCCGCGGCCATTCCCGCCGCCGTGATCGCGGCGGCCTCGAACCCGTTCACCGGGGAGTCCTAGCGGGGAGGTCAGCTGCAGCCGCTGGTGGTACCGCAGCTCGGGCAGGCGTGACACGAACCGGCCCGCTGCATCTGCACACCACACTGCATGCAGTACGGCGCATCCGAGTGCGATGTGGACGCGGCGGCCGCCACCGACGGCCGGGCCGGCGCCGGCGCCGGCGCCGCCTCGGTGAGGTCGAGCAGCGTCATCGCCGATTCGATCGAGGGCGGGTCGGCCGGGATGTCGTAGCCCTGGCGCGTCTCGATCACCGCTTCCTCGACACCCGGCAACGTCGGCTGCGTGCGCTCGCCCACGGTCAGGACGTTGAGCTCGGCGCGCTCCTCGAGCGTCAGGTAGTCGACCGCCATCCGGCGGAAGATGTAGTCGAGCAGGCTCGACGCGAAGCGGATGTCGGGATCGTCGGTCATGCCCGCCGGCTCGAAGCGAGTGTTCGTGTACGCCTCGACGAAGCTGCGCAGCGGCACGCCGTACTGCAGACCGTGGCTCACGGCGATGGCGAACCCATCCATGATCCCGCCGAGAGTCGACCCCTGCTTCGACACCTTGATGAAGATCTCACCCGGACGGCCGTCGTCGTACTCGCCGACGGTGACGAAGCCCTTGCAGTCGGCCACCCGGAACTCGAACGTGCGCGACGTGCGGTTGCGTCCGAGCTTCTCGCGCACCGGCTCCTTGACGGTGACGATCTTCTCCACGATGCGCTCGACGACCTCCTGCGCGGCCTCGGCCGCCTCGGACGCACCGGCCTTCTCGGCCTCCTTCTTCACGGTCGAGAGCGGCTGGGCTACCTTGCAGTTGTCGCGGTAGATGGCGACGGCCTTCAACCCGAGCTGCCAGGCATCGATGTGCAGCTGCTCGACGTCTTCCACGGACACGTCTTCGGGCATGTTCACGGTCTTCGAGATCGCGCCGCTGATGAACGGTTGCACCGCGCCCATCATCCGCACGTGACCCGAGTAGTGGATCGTGTTGTCGCCCATCGAGCAGGCGAAGACGGACACGTGGTCTGCCGCGAGATGCGGTGCTCCGAGGATCGACTTGTGCTCGTCGATGTGGGCGACGATGTCCTCGATCTGCGTGTCGTCGTAGCCGAGGCGGCGCAGCGCGCGAGGGATCGTCTGGTTGACGATCGACATCGTGCCGCCGCCGACGAGCTTCTTCATCTTCACGAGCCCGAGATCCGGCTCGATGCCGGTGGTGTCGCAGTCCATCAGCAGGCCGATGGTGCCGGTGGGTGCGAGCACCGAAGCCTGCGAGTTGCGCACTCCGAACGTCGCGCCCAGGTCGCATGCGTTGTCCCACGCCTGTTGCGCGGCCGACAGCACGTCTGCGGGCACGAGCTCTTCGTCGATGTGGGCGGCTTCCTGGCGGTGCATGTCGAGCACGCGCAGCATGTGCTCGCTGTTCTCCGCGTAGCCGGCGAACGGCCCCATGCGTGCCGCGGTGCGGGCCGACACCTCGTAGGCGTGACCGGTGAGCAGCGCGGTGATCGCGGCCGCCCAGGCCCGGCCGGCGTCGGAGTCGTACGCGAGCCCGAGTGCCATGAGGAGCGCGCCGAGGTTCGCATAGCCGATGCCGAGCTGGCGGAACCGGCGGCTCGTCGCCGCAATGGACTCGGTTGGGTAGTCGGCGTTGCCGACGAGGATCTCCTGCGCGGTGAACACCACCTCGACCGCGGCCTTGAAGCCGTCGACGTCGAAGTCGTCGTTCGTGCCGATGAATCGCAGCAGGTTGATGCTCGCGAGGTTGCAGGCCGAGTTGTCGAGGTGCATGTACTCGGAGCAGGGGTTGGAGCCGTTGATGCGGCCGGTGTTGTGCGCGGTGTGCCACCGGTTGATCGTCGTGTCGAACTGCATGCCGGGGTCGGCGCACTCCCACGTGGCCATCGAGATCTGCCGCATGAGCTCCCGGGCCTTGATGGTGCGAAGGATCTCACCGGTCTTCACAGCCCGGAGGTGCCAGTCGGCGTCGTCGACGACGGCCTGCATGAACTCGTCGGTGACGCGCACGGAGTTGTTGGCGTTCTGGTACTGCGTCGAGTGGCTGTCGACGCCGTCCAGATCCATGTCGAAGCCGGCGTCGCGCAGCACGCGCGCCTTGCGCTCCTCCCTCGCCTTGCACCAGATGAACTCCTCGACGTCGGGATGGTCGACATCGAGGATGACCATCTTGGCGGCGCGTCGGGTCTTGCCTCCGGACTTGATCGTGCCGGCGGACGCATCGGCACCGCGCATGAAGCTCACCGGACCGGACGCCGTGCCGCCACCCTTGAGCAGCTCGAGCGACGAACGGATCTTGGAGAGGTTGATGCCGGCGCCCGATCCGCCCTTGAAGATCGTGCCTTCCTCGACGTACCAGTTGAGGATGGAGTCCATCGTGTCGTCGACGGCCAGGATGAAGCACGCGGAGGCCTGCTGGGGAACGCCGTCGACACCGATGTTGAACCAGACCGGGCTGTTGAACGCCGCCTTCTGGGTGACGACGAGGTGCTTGAGCTCGGCGCTGAACGCGGCCGATTCGTGCTCGTCGGCGAAATAGCCCCCGTCGACCCCCCACTGGGTGATGGTGTCGACCACTCGGTCGGCGACCTGCTTCAGGGACCATTCGCGTTCGGCCGTACCGAGCGTGCCCCGGAAGTACTTCTGGGCGAGGATGTTCGTGGCGTTGAGCGACCAGCCCACCGGAACCTCGACCCCGAGCTGCTCGAAGGCGACCTGCCCGTCGCGGAAGTTCGTGATGCGGGCATCACGCCGCTCCCAGCCGATCTCGTCGTACGGGTGGACGCCGTCGGTGGTGAAGTGGCGGCGGATGCCGATGCCGGCCTGCTCTGGGGCCATTGCCATGGGTCGCTCCTCGAAAGCTGCGTTGATGAAACGTTCCGCCTGGACGTTTTGTGCCCGTCGGTGACCACAAGATGTCGTGGCCGACCGGCCCCCCGGTCCCGCTGAGGGCACAACATGTGCCAAATGACGTGGGTGAGATTACAGCACTGTCGTTTCACCTCTGTCAACGGAGGGGGCAGCGCGAAGGTGCAGGTCAGAGGCCGTTCGCGAAGGTTTGCAGACCGCCGACCTTCCGAATGGCCCCAAAGGAGTTGTCCACCCACCGCAGATGCAGACGTTGCCCACCGTCCGCACCCTCGCGCTGCTCGTAGCCCCCTGATTCGACCCTCGCACCCTATGAGGACCGCCCTGTGGACCGTAAGGGGAACAAGGGTGTGAATTCCGGGTGGACGGCCCGTGGACGACGGCTCGGGCCTGTGGAAGTTACCGGCGGGTCACTTGGACGGGGATGCCGTTGAGGACGGCATTGCCCGAGAGGGCATCGAACAGACCCTCGTCCGCCAGCAGGTTGCTGTTGACGCCTGCGGCGGCGGTGGCGGCCACCGACAGCTGCACACCGTCGACGTCGTGGCCCCAACCGTGGGGGATGCTCACCACGCCCGGCATGATCCCGTCGGTCACCTCGACCGGCACCGCGAGCGACCCGGTCCGCGACCGGACCTCGGCGATCGCTCCGGTCTCCAGGCCGAGGCGGGCGGCGTCCTGCGGATGGAGGTGCAACGTGCAGCGGGGCTTGCCCTTCACCAGCACGGTGAGGTTGTGCATCCAGGAGTTGTTCGAGCGCAGGTCGCGCCGGCCGACCAGCACGAACCCGGCGTCGCCAGCCCGAGCCGACCGTTCGTCGAGCGCCGCTTCGAGGCGGGCGAGATCCGCGACGATCGGTTCCGGCGCCAGCTCGACCATGCCGCTCGGCGTGCGCAGGACGTCGGGCAGGCGCGACTCGAGGGCACCGAGATCGATGCCGTGCGGATGCGCGATCAGCTCGTCGAGCGTGAGCTCGTATGGCCCGGTGCGCAGCATGAAGTCGAGGAGGCGCTCGGGGCCGGTGCGGGGTGTGAGCGCTTCGATGACGTCGTCGACGTCTTTCCCGTGCACTGGGCTCGTGTCGTCGGCCACCGCGTGCTCGACGAGCGATCGGATGGCGAGGTCGTCGACGACCGCAGGATCCGCGTCGGCGCCCATGCCTTGCAACACGAGCGCGAGGCGCGCGAGCACCTCCCATTCGTCGGGCTCGCCCGCGGCCAGCGGCAGGACCGCCGGCGAGTAGTTCGCAACGTTGCGCAGACCGAGCTGCAACAGCGCGAGGTCGTAGTGCGACTTCGACAACGGATCGGGCACGGGAAGGATCACGTCGGCGTGGCGCGTCGTCTCGTTGACGTAGATGTCGACCGACACCATGAACTCGAGCGTGGCGAGCGCGCGGTCGAGACGGCCTCCGCCGTTCGGGATCGAGCAGACGGGGTTGCCGGCCATCGTGATGAGCGCCCGGATCTGACCCTCACCTTCGGTTTCGATCTCCTCCGCGAGCACGACCGCGGGCAACTCCCCCATCGACTCCGGCAGGCCGCGCACGCGGCTCTTGCGCCGGCCGAGGCGTAGCCCGCGGCCGTAGCGCGACGTGCCGCGCGTGTTCGACGCACCGGCGGCGGCCTTCGTGAACATCGCGCCCCCAGGACGGTCGAGGTTGCCGGTGCACGCGTTGATCACGTCGACGAGCCAGCTGGCGATCGTGCCGAACTCCTGCGTGCACGTTCCGACGCGCCCGTACACGCACGCCGTCGGGGCGTCCGCCAGATCGTGGGCGACTCGCCCGATCGTGTCGGCGCTGATGCCCGTGATCGGTGCGACGGCTTCGGGCGTGAAGGGCTTGCTCAACCGCTCGACCTCGTCGACACCCGCGAGATACTCCTGCAGCGCTCCGAGGCGGTCCGGCGTCACCAAGCCGTCGGAGAAGAGCGTCTGCACGATCGCCATGAGAAAAAACGAGTCCGTTCCCGGGCGGATGAAGAGGTGCTCGTCCGCCTCCTCGGCCGTGCGGCTGCGGCGAGGGTCGACGACGACGAGACGACCGCCGCGCGCTCGCAACGCTTCGATTCGCCCCGGCCAATCGGGGGCGGTCGCGAGACTGCCGTTCGACGCGTACGGGTTGGCTCCGAGCATCAGCAGGTAGTCGGTGCGATCGATGTCGGGGACCGGGACCGTGAGCCCTCCGCCGAACATCAGCGCCGAGCTGATCTCCTTCGGCCGCTGATCGACGGTGCTGGCGGAGAACATGTTCCCCGAGCCGAGAGCACGGATCACGAAGCGGCCGAAGAGCTGCGCCCCGAGATTGTGCGCCGTCGGATTGCCGACGTAGATCGCCGCGCTGTCTCGGCCGTGCGCCTCCAGGATCGGCAGCAGCCGCGATTCGATCTCCTGGAAGGCTTCGTCGTAGGTGGCCTCGACGAAACGGCCGTCGCGCTTGATCAGCGGCGTGCGGACGCGATCGGGGTCCTCGCGGAGCTGCTTCAGCGTCGAGCCCTTCGGGCAGATGAAGCCGTGACTGAAGACGTCGTCACGGTCCCCTCGAATCCGCACAACCTCCTCGCCCCGCAAGGTGATCTCGAGGCCGCAGCCGGCCTCGCACAGCGGGCACGTCCGGATGGCCGTGCGGGTTTCGCCCTCTTCGGTGATTGCCACGGTGCCATGCTGCCACCCGTGCGCCAGTTGTTCCCGATCTCGCTCGACGACGCCGACCCGGTGGAGTGCTACGCGCGTGAGGCCCGCGGGAAGTCGCCCTGGCTGCTGGTCAACATGATCGCCACGCTCGACGGAGCCACCGCGGTCCAAGGGCGGTCCGGCGGCCTCGGAGGCCCCGCGGACAAGGCGGTGTTCTCGGCGGTCCGGGCCCTCGCCGACGTGATCCTGGTCGGCGCGGGCACCGTTCGAGCCGAGAACTACGGCCCGCCGAAGGGTGGCGCCCGCCTCGCCATCGTGAGCGCCTCGCTCGACATCGCGCCGGATGCGCGCGTCTTCTCCGACGGCTACCGGCCGATCGTGATCACCACCACGGACGCGGACGCCGACCGGCGGGCGGCGCTCGAGTCGGTGGCCGATGTGGTCGTCGCCGGCGATACCCGGGTGGATGTGCGGGCTGCCGTCAGCGGCCTGTCCGGCGTGATCGTGTGCGAAGGCGGGCCATCGCTGAACGGGCAGCTGATCTCCGAAGGTCTCGTCGACGAGCTGTGCATGAGCCTCGCACCCTTGCTGGCCAGCGGTGATTCCGCGCGCCTCGCCCACGGGCCGGCACCGGCCCAGCCGCAGGAGATGACGCTGCGCCACGTGCTCGAGGCCGACGGCTTCCTGTTCCTGCGCTACGTCCGCACCTGACCCGCTCAATGCTGCTTCGGGGCGGTCTCCTTGGTGAGCAGCGTGATCTCCCGCTCGAAGTCCGCGGCGTCGTCGAAGCCCTTGTAGACGCTGGCGAAGCGCATGTAGGCGACCTGGTCGAGGTCGCGGAGGTGGTCGAGCACGAGCACGCCGATCCGTTCGCTCGGCACGTCGCCCGCACCCGACAACCGGAGCTGGTCCTCGACGTCGGCCGCGATCGCCTCGAGCTGGTCGTCGGACAGCGGTCTCGACTTCGCGGCAGCGCGCAGCCCGACCACGAGCTTCATT
>JBEEFX010000224.1:0-7336 GCA_041166365.1 Acidimicrobiaceae bacterium | reverse complement strand
GGCGGCGGCGAAGAGCTCGAGCGCCTCATCGCGATCGAGATCGATCAGCTCGATCTCCGGCAGGTCCAGTTCGTGAACGGAGATGGTCACCGCGCCATGCTGCCATGCCGACCCGGATCGGGCCCCTTGCTCACGGAACGCCGCCGACCACCCGCTCGCCTTCGATCTCGACGCCTTCCGCTCGTAGACGCCGGCGCTGATCGTTGCGGTTCGGGGCGGCCAACCATCCGCCGGTGCGTACCACGCGCCACCACGGCACATCGCCTCCGTGCTCGGCGAGAAAGGCGCCCACCGCTCGTGCGCCGCGCGGGTGCCCGCTGCGTCGGGCGACTTCGCGGTACGACACCACCTCGCCGGGCTGCAGTGCGCCTACGACCTGCCGGAAACGGTCCTGCAGCGGCGTCATCTCGTGCGGACGAGAGGATTTGAACCTCCACCCGGTTGCCCGGACCAGCACCTCAAGCTGGCGTGTCTACCTGATTCCACCACGTCCGCGGGGGTCGCTCACCCTATCCGAGCCAGACCTTGTCCCCAGCGAAGCTGCCGTTCACGCCGATGACGAGTTCGTGCACCTGCCGGCCGACCACCGACTTCGTGCGGAACTGCGCGATCGGCACGATCGGTGCCAGCGCCATGATCTGCTGCTCGGCCTGCTGGTACAGCTGTTGGCGCGCGGCCGGATCGGGCGTGGAGCGCGCGGATTGCAGGAGCTGGTCGATGACGGGCGCACTGAAGCCGGTGGCGTTGTCCCGCGATCCGGACAGGAACAACGGCGCGAGATACGCGTCCGGTGATGCGTACATGCCGATGACGCCGAGGCGGAAGAGTTGCTGCTGCCCGCTCACGGCGAACAGGTCGTATTGCCCCGGGTCGCCTCCCGGGTCCTTCGGTTGCTTGGTGACGTTGATGCCGACTGCCGCGAGGTTGGTGGCGATCGAGCCTGCGACGGCTTCCTCACCCGTCCCGGTGAAGTAGTCGAGGTTGAAGGCGGGGATGTTCCCGTCCGGGAACGCCGCCGCGAGAAGCGCGCGTGCGCCTTCCGGATCGAACTTGCACGGGTCACCACAGGGATCGTCGACGTGGCCGGCGACCCCGGCGGGAACGACGCCGTTCAGCAAGTCGGCGATGCCCGGGTACACCGCCTTGACGATCGCGGCGCGGTCGATGGCTTTCACGATTGCCTGCCGGAAGCGCACGTCGCCGAACTTGGGGTCGAGCAGGTTGAACGCGTAGAAGAGCTCGGCATCGAACGGCCGGAACCCCTCCGACCCGAAGCGCTGCGCGGCGTCCTCGGCGCGGTCGTTCGGCACGACGCTCCAGTCGAGTTGACCGGCGACGAATTCCTCATACGCCTTGCCGACGTTCTGGCTGTCGAACTCGTGCAACTCGATGGCATCGAGGAAGGCGCCGCCCTGCGTGGCGCGCACGAGCTTGACCACGTCGCCCTGCGCCCCGGCGAAGGAGAAGGGCCCGCTCGTCACGGGGGCCGACGCGAACACCGGCGCCGCCGCTTCGACCGCCTCCTTCGGCACGATGCCGAACTCCGGGGCCGACAACAGCTCGGGAAGGATCGCGATGGGCGTGTCGAGATCGATGGCGACGGTCTGGTCATTCACGACGCGCACACCGGTGAGCTCCGGTACCGCGCCGGTGGCGAACGGCGTGAACCCGGTGATCTGGTCGATGCGAAGAGCAGCGAGCGACGTCTCCCCGAGTTTGGCCACGCGTTCGAGCGAGTACTTCACGTCGGTGGCCGTGATCGTTCGGCCGTTGCTGAAGCGGGCGTCGTTGCGCAACGTGAACTGCCAGGACTTCAGATCCGGTGTGGGCGTCCACGAGATCGCGATGGCGGGCGACGCCGACACCGCCTTGTCGTCGAGACGGGACAAACCGTCGAACAACAGGTCGGCGACCAGCAGCTCGCTCTGCGAGCCGGGCGAGACGAGCGACGGATCGAGGGTTTTCGGGCGTTCGAGCCCGATGCGGAGGATGCCCCCCACGACCGGCTGGCCGCTTGCGCCGGAGGAGTTCGCCGATCCGCGGGGCTGCTTCGAGTCGCTGCACGCGGCAAGGAGCGCGACAGCGACGAGCGCGACGGCAAGACGCCGCACGGATGACGGCACTAGGAAAGCAGCAACCCGAAGCCGACGGTGGTGAACGCGAAGACCAGCGCGGCCACCACGGTGATGCGGTCGAGGTTGCGCTCGACGACCGTCGACCCGGCGGCGGTGGCGCCGATGCTCCCGCCGAACATGTCGGAGAGACCGCCGCCCTTGCCGCTGTGCAGCAGCACGAGGAAGATGAGCAGCAGCCCATCGGCGACGTGGACGAGGCCGACCCAGAAGATCAGCTTGGTGACGGGGAGAGCGGCAAGCATGACGGCTGGTGAGACTACCCTTCTCGCGTGCACCTGACGCGACGCGTGCTGCTGTTCGCGGTGGTGCTGCTGCTCGTGGCTTGCAGCTCCGCGTCGGCCACCCGCCCGGCGACGAGTGCGAAGTCGCTGGTCCCGACACCCACTGATCGTCTGCCGGCAGCCGAGGCCACGGCCTTGATCCAGCTGGCGGACCGCAGCCGGCCCATCGACACGTCGATCACCCACGATCACCAGACCGTGACGTTGGTCAGCACGCTGCCCCCGGCGGAACAGGCCCAGTTCGACGCGGAGATCCAAGCCGCCGTCAACACCGCCAAGGCGTTCGCCACGACCGACGCCGCCGCGGCCGCGGGCTACGTGCAATCGTCATTGCAGCTGCCGGCGATCGGGACGCACTGGATCAAGTGGTCGCTCGTCGACGCGCCCTTCGACCCGGCACACCCGTCGATGCTGCTCTTCGACGAGTCGACCCTCCACCCGACGCGGCTGGCCGGGCTCTCGTACTGGGTGCGAAGTGACAACCCGCCCGAGGGCTTCACGGGCCCCAACGACGTGTGGCACCGCCACTCAGGCCTCTGTTTCGAGAACGGGTGGTTGGCACGCGAGAACGTGCCTTCGAGAGACGAGTGCGCGGGCCAGTGGTTGAACGGGAACGACCTCTGGATGCTCCATGTGTGGGTCGCGCCCGATGTCACGAACACGGCCGGGATGTTCGCGGCGCGCAACGACGCACTGTGTCCGCCGGATCGCCAGCAGTTGCCCGACGTCCTCAAGTGCAACGCCGACGGCACCGGCGACGGGCACGGCGACACCTCCATCGTGGTGCCGGCGGACGGGGTCTACTGCCACTTGCCGTCCACGTGAACCGGTGGGCGGCGAGGCACCTCGACGAGCTGCATGCAGGGCTCGAGCCAGGCGAACAGGTTCGGGCCGCCGATCGTGTCGTATTGGCGAAGGCCAGGGGGCGCAACCTCGTCGCCGAGGCTGATCACTCCGGCTTTCCGATTCCCGGCTCGATCTTCGTGCTCGGCGTGAGCAACGAACGCTTGCTGTTCTGGCGAGCCTCCAAGGCGATGGCGCGGCCGATCGAGTTGGTCGGCGCGCTTCCCCTCGAAGAGGTCGCTGCCGTCCGCGTCGTGCGACGGCTGTGGATCTCACGGATCGCCGTGCTCCTCGAAGCCGGACCGTTGCTCGTGGCAAAGCCGCTCTGGGGTCGCGGCGTGCGCGATGTCTCGTCGGCGTTCGCCGAGGTACGAAGCTAGGCCGCGTTGCGTCGGTCGATCACAGGTCGAACGAATCCGCCGCTGGGGCGGAGCCCAGGCGGCCGTTCGACATCACGTACGAGCGAGCCGTAGGCGAGTGAGTTCGTGTCGAGGCTCAGAGCACTTCGACGACTTCGGCGAAGTGACACGCGACCGGATGGCCCTGCCCGCGGTCGATGAGCGCCGGCTCTTCCTCTGCGCAGATGTCCTGCGCCTTCCAGCAGCGCGTGCGGAAGCGGCATCCCGATGGCGGGTTGATCGGGCTGGGCACGTCGCCTTGGAGCACGATGCGCTTCCGGGTCCGCTCATGCACCGGATCAGGCACCGGCACCGCTGAGAGCAGGGCTTGCGTGTACGGATGCGCGGCTTGCTCGTGGATGTCGTCGCTCCCGCCGACCTCCATCACCTTGCCGAGGTACATCACGGCGATGTCATCGGAGATGTGACGCACCACTGACAGGTCGTGGGCGATGAACAAGTACGAGAGGCCGAGCCGATCTTGCAGGTCTTCGAGGAGGTTCACGACCCCGGCCTGGATGGAGACATCGAGCGCGGAGACCGGTTCGTCGAGCACCAACACTGCCGGGTCGAGCGCGAGCGCGCGGGCGATACCGACGCGCTGCCGCTGGCCACCGGAGAACTCGTGCGGGAACCGGTTCTTGTGCTCTGGATTGAGGCCGACGAGACGTAGGAGCTCGGCGACCCGCGCATCCTGGTCGCCTTTGATGTGGTGGATCTGGAGCGGCTCACGCACGATCGCGGCAACGGTCATGCGCGGGTCGAGCGATGCGTACGGGTCCTGGAAGACGATCTGCAGCTCCCGCCGCAGTCGCCGCATGGTGTTGTTGTCAGCGGCCGTGAGATCGACGTCACGGAACCGGATCGTTCCGGACGTGGGCTCGATGAGCCGAAGCGTGCAGCGCCCGACCGTCGACTTTCCTGACCCCGACTCGCCGACCAGCCCGAGGGTCTTTCCTTCTTCGAGGGTGAAGCTCACGCCAGAGACCGCTTGAACCTGCGCGACCGCTCGTCCGAGCAACCCGCTGCCTCGCACCGGGAAGTTCTTCACGAGGTCGATGACCTCGAGGACCGTCGAGGACGCGCGGGGGCCTGTCGAAACCGCGTCGACGGCGGTCACGGCTGCGCCTCGGGCAACAAGGAGACCAGCCAGAGGAAGCAGTACAGCGCCCAGATGCTGAGCGCGATCCATGCGAACGCCGCGCCGAACCGCACGAGGAGCCGACCTTTGACGGCTCCCGCTCCGAGGAAGATCTCTCGCCGCGCCCGTCGCGCCGCGAGCACCGCCGGGATACCGAAGAGCATGACCGCGCCGCCACGGACCGTCACATCCTGATCGAGGAGGACGATGGCGAGGATCGGCGCCAACAGACCGAACACGAACGCGGCCACTGCATACAGCGACAACCGCGCCTTCGGGCGGCTGGCCGCGATGACGGCAATCGCTTCCTCGACGAGCACCGCTTTGTCCACCGCTTGCTCGACGACCTCGGCGGGCAGGTCGGTGGGCGACTCGACCGCCTGGAGCTGATCCGCGAAATGACAGGCCGAGATCTGACCGTCGTAGCCGACGAGGCGCAGCGCCGGCTCCTCGGTCGCACAGACGGCGTGCGCCATCGGGCACCGCGGATGGAACGCGCATCCAGGAGGAGGATTCAACATCGACGGCGGCGCGCCGGGAATCGGCAGCAGCTTCTCTTCGCCGGAGGCATCGAGCTTCGGCAGCGAGCCGAGCAGCCCACGCGTGTACGGATGACACGAACCGCGGAAGAGCGCGTCGACGTTCGAGACCTCGGCCGTGCGCCCGGCGTACATGACCTGCACGCGTGAGGCGAGCCTCGCGATGACGCCGAGATCGTGCGTGATGAACACAATCGCCGTGCCGGTGACAGCTTGCACCTGTTGCAGTACTTCGAGGATCTGCGCCTGAATCGTGACGTCGAGCGCGGTGGTGGGCTCGTCGGCGATCAGCAGTTCAGGGTCGTTGGCGATCGCCATCGCGATCATCGCCCGCTGCCGCATGCCGCCGGAGAATTCGTGGGGGAACTGACGAGCGCGCGTCACCGGTTGGGGGATACCGACGAGCTCGATCATCTCCAGCGCACGCGTGAGGGCCTGCTTCGATGACATCTCGGGATGATGCGCCTCGACAGCCTCGGCGATCTGATCGCCAACGCGGTGGACCGGGTTCAACGCCGTGAGCGGGTCTTGGAAGATCATGGCGAGCTTGCCGCCGCGCAGGTGTCGTGCCGCCTTGGCGTGCTCGCCGAGCAACTCCTGCCCACGGAAGCGGGCCGATCCCGTGATCGTGGCCGTGTTCGGCAGGAGGCCCATGGCCGCCAGCATCGTGACGGACTTGCCCGAGCCGGACTCGCCGACCACACCGAGCACCTCGCCCTCGTTGACCTGGAGATCGACGCCCCTCACCGCTTGGACGACACCCTCCTCCGTGAAGAACGAAACCTGCAGGTTCTCGATCTCGAGGACGGGGCCGCCCTTCGGCGTGCCACTCTCAGCCGGCTCCAAAACGATCTCGGACATCTAGGGCCGCACTAGACCTTGCGCTGTTTCGGATCGAGCGCGTCGCGCAAACCGTCGCCGAGGTAGTTCACGCACAGCACCGTGATCAGGATCGCCATGCCCGGGAACAAGACGAGCCATGGGTGGTTCTGATACGAGCCCTTCTCGTCTGCGATCATGAACCCCCACGTAGGAATGAGCGTTCCCTGGATGCCGTAGCCCAAGAACGACAGGGCCGCCTCCGTGAGGATCGCCGCGGCCACGCTCAGCGTGACGTTCACGACGATGGCGCCCGTGCAGTTGGGCACGAGGTGCCGGATCAGGATGCGTCGGTCGCGCGCACCGAGGGCTCGCGCCGCCTCGACGAACTCCTTCTCCTTGAGCGAGAGGATCTGGCCCCGGACGATGCGCGCCATCGGCATCCAGAAGAACAGCGACAGGATCGTCACGATGGAACGCAAGCTGTTCGTCTCCCCCACCACCGTCTGCGCCCACTTGTTCTGCGCGGGCAGCCGGCTGAGGATGATGAGTGCGACCAGTAGTGGAATGGCCAGGAAGAGATCCGTGACACGCATGAGCAGGTTGTCGAGCCACTTGCCGTAGTAGCCGGCCATCGCACCGATGGCGACGCCGACGACCGCGGACACGAGGGCGACGGCGAGACCGACCTTCAGTGAGATCTGGCCGCCGTGCAGGATTCGCGAGAGCTGATCGACGCCGAGGTTGTTGGTGCCGAACCAGTGCGCCGCTGATGGAGCCTGGTTCGAGGCCTTGGCGTCTCCGCGAATGGGGTCGGCGCTCGTGAGCAGCGCCGGGAAGAACACCACAAGCGAGATGAAGATGAGCAGGAACGCGCTGACGAGCGCGGGCTTGTGGCGGCGAAAGCGACGCCACGCCAGCCGGCCCGGCGACAGCGGCTTCGTCGACAGGCCCTGGCCGGCGGTGGTCAGCGCCTCGACGGAGTCAGGCGTCTCGAGCGAGTCGTCGGGTGGCAGCTCGCCTTGGAGAACAACGGCGTCTTCGCCGGGACGATCTTCGCGGTCGAGCTCAGTCAAGGCGAATCCTCGGGTCGAGCACGCCATAGAGCAGGTCGGCGATCAGGTTCAGGGCGATCACCGACAGGACCACCAGCATCATCCACGGCAGGATCTTCACGTAC
>JBEEFX010000223.1:0-10970 GCA_041166365.1 Acidimicrobiaceae bacterium | reverse complement strand
AGCTTCTCGTAGCCGCGGTGCATGTAGCCCATGACCGGATCGGCGGAGATCACCTGCTCGCCGTCGAGGCGCACGATGATGCGCAGGGTGCCGTGCGTCGCCGGATGCTGCGGACCGAGGTTGAGCGTCATGCCGTCGGTCTCGAGCTCGACGTTGACACGCGCGTCGGCTGCCTGCCCGGCGATGTACTGGAGCTGCTGGCGATCGGAGACGGCGGTCATGAGCGAAGCTCCTGACCGGCCGGCCGAGCGACCGCCAGCGCGCAGGCCGTCGATGGGGTCCGGGGGCGCAGCCCCCGCAGAGGCGCGGTCATGCGTCGTCCTCGGGGATGGCCGCTTCGTCGTCGCCTTCGCTCGGGTCCTCGCCCGGCATCGGCTCGACGTCGACGATGCCCGGCCACGGCTTCACGACTCGCGGCAGTAGCGGGAAGTCCTTGCGCAGCGGGAAGCCTTCGAAGTCCGACGGAAGGTAGATGTGGCGCAGCTCGGGATGACCCTCGAAGTTGATGCCGTACATCTCCCACGTCTCGCGCTCGTGCCAGTCGGCCCCGTGGTACACGCGCGACCAGGTCGGCATCGTCATCGTGTCGTCGGGAACGTCGGACTTGAGGTGCACGCCGACGTGACGGTTGCGGACGTCGACGACGCGGGCCAGCAGTTGGAAGCGGGTCTCGCCCCCGGTGACGCCGGGCTCGAGGTTCCACGGCTGGTTGAGCTTCTCCGAGAGGGGCGTGTCGACCTCGGCGTCCTCGTAGCGACCGAATGGCGACGGCATCCAGTCGATGGCCGAGAGGTAGTCGAACCACGTGAATCCGAACTTGTGCTTGGCCAGCTCCGCCGTTGTCTGCCACGCGGCCGCGCTGACGCGGATCCAGAGGTCGTCGTTCGGCTTGAGGTGGCTGTCGACGACGGCGTCGCCCAGCTCGGACTCGAACGCCGCGAGCACACCGGCGCGCAGGTCGTCGCTCGGCTCGGGCTCCGGTGTCGGAGCCTCGGTGGCGGTGTCAGCCGACGACAATTGGCTCACCCCTCCAGCGCGATGCCATGTCCTCGTGCTGGATGCGCTCCTGCAACAGCACGATCCCCTCGAGCAAGGCCTCGGGCCGCGGCGGGCAGCCGGGCACGTACACGTCGACCGGGATGATCTGGTCGACGCCCTTGGTGACGGAGTAGCTGTCCCAGTACGGCCCGCCGCAGTTGGCGCACGACCCCATGGAGATCACGTACTTGGGATCGGGCATCTGCTCGTACAGCCGCTTGATGGCCGGAACGATCTTGTCGGTCACCGTGCCGGAGATCACGACGAGATCGGCTTGGCGGGGGCTGGCGGGCAAGGGGATGACGCCGAGGCGCATCACGTCGTACCGGGGCGAACCGAACGCCGCGCCCATCTCGATCGCGCAGCAGGCCAGGCCCCATTGGTAGACCCACAACGAGTACTTCCGGGCCGTGTTCAGCAGCTTCGTCAGCGGCTGAGGAACTTTGCCGCTCTCGACCAATCCCATGGCGCTAGATCCAGCGGAGAACGCCTTTACGCCAGGCGTAAAGGAGTCCGAGGGCCAGGATCACGATGAAGATCAGCATTTCGACGAGACCGAAGACGTCGTAGACCTCGAGGCGGACGGCCCAGGGGAAGATGAACACGGCTTCGACGTCGAACAGCACGAACAGCACCGCGAAGATGTAGTAGCGGATCTGGCTCTGCGACCATCCGGAACCCACGGGGTCGACGCCAGATTCATAGGTGACGTACTTGTCCTTCTGCGGTCGGACCGGGCGGATGAAGCTTCCGAGACCCAGTACCCCGGCCACCAATGCCATCGCCACACCGAAGAAGATGACGGCGGTGAGGTAGTCCCGAAGGTACGCGGACACGACGAGCGAGCCTAGTGAAGGCGTTCACGGGCCGCCAAAGACCGCCGCCCCTCCCGACGTTTGGGCGTTTCGGCGCGCCCAGCACGGGAGAACGCCCAAACGTCTCCAGCCGCGGTCGCCGCCGCCGAACGCTTGGGCGTTTCGGCGCGCGCACCACGGGAGAACGCCCAAACGTTTGCCTCGGGGGCGACTGTCACACCCCCGAGGCAGAGTTTTCGGCATGACGGTTCATGAGATGACACGAGCCCTCGAACGTGTCGCTGGGCGCCAAGACGGCACGTTCGACCACGGTCAGGCAAGAGCGTGCGGGTTCTCGGACGACATGATCGAGCGCCGAGTACGGACGGGCCAGTTCATCCGCCTCGAATGCGGGGTGTACGCGCTTGCGAGCGCGCCGCCGACGTGGCGCCGTCAGTACAAGGCCGCCGAGCTGAGCCTGCCGGGTTCGGCGCTTGCCGGGCTCGCCGCCTGCAAGATCCTCGCATTCGACGGGTTCAAGGTCGAGCGGCCCGAGCTGGTCGTCGCCTACACACACAACCACCGCACCGGCCTGGCGACCGTGCACCGTTCGGACAGCGCGTTGACCACCAAGGCCGACGGATTTCGCGTCACCACGGCCGCCCAGACCCTGTGCGACATCGTCTCGCGTGTCCGGCTCGATACGTGGGAGCGGGCCGCAGACGGCATGCTGCTCGAGGGGCGCGTGACCGTCGAGGACCTCCAGGAGCGCCGGCTGCGGTACGAGCACTCGCGGCGCCGCGGGTTCGCGGTGTTCCGGGCGCTGGTCGACGACCGACTCGCCGACGGCTTCACGCCACTCGAGAGCGAGCTCGAGCGCGAGCTTTCGTCGGTGCTCGAGCTGGTCCCGGGCTGCCCCACCGTGCAATGGCAGGCTCCCGCCCCGTGGGCTTCGGACAAGCAGCGCGTCGACGCGATCATCCCGGCTTGGGGAATCGTGCTCGAGGCGGACGGGCGACGCTGGCATGCCCGGGTTGCCGACTTCGAGAACGATCGTTGGCGTGACAATCAAGCAGCGGCACTGGGTCTGCGTGTCATGCGTTTCACGTACACACACCTCACCCAACGACGGCCGGAAGTCGCCGAGCTGATCCGCACGGCCGGAGCGGTCAGATCGGTCGCAGCGTGAGGATCGATCCGCAGAACGTTTGGGCGATTCGGCGCGCCCAGCGCGCCAGAACGCCCAAACGTCGCTGGTGACGTCGCTGGTGAGCAGCGACCGGCGCAGGTGTTACTTGGCGGGGGCGGAGACGGTGGGGATGGCGTCGGCGGAGGTGTCGGCGAGGGAGCCGGGCAGGAAGCCGACGAACAGTGTGACGGCGAACGACACCGCCAGCGCGAGCCCGGCGCCGAAGGGGACCGGCAACCGCTTGGGCCGCGCCGGAGCGTCGGCCCCAGCGTCCGCGTCCACCTCTGTCTCGTCGTCGCTCATGTACATGCTGACCGTGATGCGCAGGTAGAGGAACGCGGCGATGACGGCCGAGAGCATGGCGGTGATGGCGAGCGGCCAGGAGTTCGCTTCGATCGCCGCCCGGAGCACGTAGAACTTGGCGAAGAAGCCCGACGTGAGCGGCACACCCGCTTGGGCGAACAGGAAGATGGCGAACACGAAGGCCAGCACCGGCTCTCGTCGGGCCAGGCCCCGGTAGTCGTCGAGCTTCGTGAGCGCATCGCCCCGGCGCGAGACCAATGCCACCACCCCGAACGAGCCGATGACCATGAACGTGTACGCGGCCAGGTAGAAGAGCGCGCCCGACACGCCGTCGGCCGTCCCCGCTTGCACCCCGACGAGGATGAAGCCGGCGTGGTTGATCGACGAGTACGCCAGCATGCGCTTGACGTCGGTCTGTACCACCGCGAGCACCGAGCCGACGAGCATCGTGGCGACCGCCAGTGCGTAGACGTAGGGCCGCCAGTCGGCCCGGTACGCGCTGAACGCCACGTAGAACACCCGCAGGAGGCCGGCGAACCCAGCGGCCTTCACCGCGGATGCCATGAAGGCCACCACCGGCGTGGGCGAGCCTTCGTACACGTCGGGCGTCCACGAGTGGAACGGCACCGCCGCGATCTTGAAACCGAAGCCCACGAGCAGGAGCCCGAAGCCGGCCAGCAACAGGGCCGGCGGTTTGTCGGCGGCCAGGTCGAAGGCGAGCCCGTTCTGTCCGGTCACGTGGACGCTGCCGAACGACGCGATACGCGCCAAGTTGGTCGAACCCGTCGAGCCGTACACGAGGGCGATGCCGTAGAGGAAGAACGCCGACGAGAACGCGCCGAGCACGAAGTACTTCATGCCGGCCTCCTGCGACTGCGCCCGCCGCAGGTGCATGGCGGCCAGCACGTAGGCGGCGATCGACAGGATCTCGAGTCCGAGGAACATCACGATGAGGTCGTTGGCCGACGCCATGATCACGCCGCCCGACGCGGACAGCAGCACGAGCACGTAGAGCTCGGCGGCGTCGAGGCCCTCGCGACGCAGATAGCCGTCGGCCAGTAGTGCCGCGAGCAGGACCGCGACGCAGATGAGCACCGTGAAGAAGACGGAGAACCCGTCGACCGCGATCGCCCCCTTGACCGCGGTGTAGGGGCCCTTGTTCGGGTCGGTGACCTCGCGCCAGAGCGGGACGGCCGCCCCCACCGCCGCCAGCGACGTCACCACGGTGGCAATGGCGAAGATGCTCGAGCGCGCTCCCCTACGGGTCATCGCCGCCCACACGAGGATCAGCAACGCGCCCCCGATGAGGATGAGCGCGGGTGCGAGCGCCTCCCAGGCCACGGAGGGCGTGGCGATCTTCAGCACCACGCCGTCGCCGTTCTGCGCGAGCGCGGCGAGCATCAGCGCTTCGCCTTGTCGGACGCGGAGTCGGGTTGGTGGTAGCAGCTGCCGTCGGGCGCCGCGCAGCTCCCGCTCTCGACGTGAGCGATCAGCGCCTCGACCGACGGCTGGATGCGGTCGAGCACAGGCTTCGGATAGACGCCGAGGAACACGATGAGCGCGATCAAGGGTGCGATCACCAGACCTTCGGTCCATTTCATCTCGGCGAACGAAGCGTTCTCCTCGTCCGGCTCGCCGTGGAAAACCCGCTGATAGGCCCACAGCAGGTACAGCGCCGCGAGGATGACGCCGGTAGCGGCGACGACCGTCCACCAACGCCGCGTCAGGAACGATCCGGAGAGGATGAGGAACTCGCCGACGAATCCGTTGAGGCCGGGAAGCCCGATCGACGACAGCATCACGACCGTGAACACCCCGGCCATCACCGGCGCCGCCTTCTGGAGGCCCTTCAGCTTGGCGATCTCGCGGGTGTGGCGCCGGTCGTAGATGAATCCGACGAGGAGGAACAGCGCGCCCGTCGACAGACCGTGGTTGACCATCTGCAACACGCCGCCCTCGATGCCCTGCTGCGTGAGCGCGAACGTTCCGAGCACGATGAACCCGAGGTGCGCGACCGAGGAATAGGCCACGAGCCGCTTCAGGTCCTTTTGCATCGTCGCGACGACGGCGCCATAGATGATGCCGATCACGCCCAGCGTCACCATGCCGGGAGCGAAGTACACCGTCGCTTCGGGAAAGAGGTAGAGCCCGTAGCGGATCAGCCCGTAGGTGCCGAGCTTCAGCATCACGCCGGCCAAGATCACCGACCCCGCGGTCGGGGCTTCGGTGTGTGCATCCGGCAGCCAGGTGTGCAGCGGGAACAGGGGCACCTTCACCGCGAACGCAATCGCGAAGCCGAGGAACAGCCAGCGGGCGACGCTCGTGTCGATGCCGGGATTGGAAGCGATGGCGACGAGGTCGAACGTGAGGGGCACGTGCAGATCACGAGCGTGCAACACCGCGGTGGCGATCAGCGACACCAGCATCAGCGCTGAGCCGAACATCGTGTACAGGAAGAACTTCAGCGCAGCGTACGTGCGGTTTCCGTAGCCCCATTGCCCGATGAGGAAGTACATCGGCACGAGCACGATCTCGAAAAAGACGAAGAACAAGAACAGGTCCAGCGCGAGGAACACGCCCAGACACCCCGCCTCGAGGACGAGCAGCCACGCGTAGAACGCCTTGTGGTCATGGTGGGGATCGGTGCCGAGAATGGCGATCGGGAACAGCAACCCCGTCAGCACGACGAGGAACAGCGAGATGCCGTCGACGCCGACCGTCCAGCTGATGCCGAAGCTGGCGATCCAGCTGTGATGGTTCTGCAGTTGGAAGCCGGGCTCTTGTTGGTTGAACTGCACCAACACCGCCGCAGCCAGCGCACCGGTGAGCACGGTGATCAGCACCGCGACCATCTTCGGCACCCCGGGCCGGCGCGGCAGCAGGCCCACCAGCGCCGCGCCGACGAATGGCACGACGATGAGCGCGGTCAGCAGGGGGGTCCCAGCCACGTGGGCGCCCGCTTCCATCAGCCTCCCGCTCTCGTGAGGAAGAGCCCGACGAGCACGAACGCGCCGACGGCGATGCCGAGCGCGTAGTTGCGGACGTAACCGGTCTGCGCGAGCCGCAACTTGCCGGCCCCGAAGCGCACGACCGCGGCGACGCCGTTGACGGCCCCGTCGATGATCCCTCGATCGAACCAGGCGGTGCCTTCGAACGCCGCCTCGCCCGGACCCGCGACGAAGGAGCTGACGGCTTCGTCGTAGTACCACGCGTGAGCCAATACCTCCGGCTCGATCGGCGCGCGCTTGTGGCGGAAGTAGATCTGCGCGGCGACGACGATCGCGACCGCGCACAGCACACCGGTGCCGATGGCCAGGCTCGCCTGCACCACGCCGGCGATGTCGAACGAACGCTGTGATGCTTCGACGACGGGCGTGAGCCACTGGTCGAGGAACTTCGTGCTGTTCTTGAACGGCAGGTTGAGCGCGCCGCCGCCGACCGACAGTCCCGCGAGCACGACGAGCGGCAAAGTCATCGTCCATGGCGACTCGTGCGGATGCACGGCGTGCTCACCCTCGGTTTCGAAGTTCGGCTTGCCGAAGAACACCATGAACACCTGGCGGCTCATGTAGAACGCGGTGAGCAGCGCCGTGATGAACCCGATGGCCCAGAGCACCTTCCAGAGCCCGGAGCCGTCGTGGGCCCAGGCCGCGAGCAGGATGTCGTCTTTCGACCAGAAGCCGGCGAACGGTGGGATGCCGGCGATCGCCAGCCATCCGATGATGAACGTCACGGCCGTGACCGGCATCCATTTCCGCAGCCCACCCATCTTGCGCATGTCCTGCTCGCCGTGCAGCCCGTGGATCACCGATCCGGAGCCGAGGAAGAGCAGCGCCTTGAAGAAGGCATGCGTGACCATGTGGAAGATGGCGGCGACATAGGCGCCCGAACCGACTGCGAGGAACATGTAGCCGAGCTGGCTGACGGTCGAGTACGCGAGGACCCGTTTGATGTCGGTCTGAGCGACGGCCACCGTCGCGGCGAAGAGCGCGGTCACCGCCCCGATGACCGCGATCGTGGCGGGCAACCAGGTGTACCCATGCGCGAGGAGCGGGCTCGCGCGCGTCATGAGGTAGACGCCGGACGTGACCATCGTCGCCGCGTGGATCAGTGCGGACACCGGCGTCGGGCCGGCCATGGCGTCTGGCAGCCAGAGGTACAGCGGGATCTGGGCCGACTTGCCCACGGCACCGAAGAACAACAGCGCGGCGATCGCCGTCATCGTCACCGGTGCGAGCGCGGCGATCGTGCCCTCGTCGAGCAGACCCGCGTTCTGGCCGTTGGCGAAGTAAGTGACGGTTCCCGCAGCCGAGAACGCGAGGAACGTCGCGATCATGAAGCCCCAGTCGCCGATGCGGTTGGTGACGAACGCCTTCTTCCCGGCGGACGCGTTGGCCTCGTCGGTGAACCAGAACGAGATCAAGAAGTACGAGCAGGCCCCGACGCCTTCCCAGCCGAGGAAGGTGACGACGAGGTTGTTGCCGAGCACGAGCATGAGCATCGAGAACGCGAAGAGGTTCATGTACACGAAGAACTTCGAGTACTTCGGGTCGCCGTGCATGTAGCCGATCGAGTACAGGTGGATGAGCGCGCCGACGCCGGTGATGAAGAGGGCCATCGTGATCGACAACGGATCGACGAGGAAGCCGAGCTGCACCTTCAGGTTGCCGACCGGTAGCCAGTCGAACAGGACCTGCTGGAACTGGCGCTCGTGTTCCGGCTCGTTGAACAGCCCGATGAGCACGGCTACCGACGCGGCGAACGCGCCCCCGCACATCAGCGTGGCGAACCAGCCGGCAAGGGGTTCGCCCATCTTGCGTCCCGCGACGAGCAGCACGAGGAATCCGAACAGGGGCAGTGCGGGGATCAACCAGACGAGTTCGACCATGCCGGCTATCCCTTGAGGCTCGAGATGTCGTCGGCGGTGGCGCCGGGGCGGCGTCGCATCAGGGCGACGATGATGCCGAGGCCGACCACGACCTCAGCGGCGGCCACGACGAGAACGAAGAAGACGATCGCCTGGCCGCCGATGTCGTCGAGCGCCTTGGCAAAGGTGACGAACGTGAGGTTGACGGCGTTGAGCATCAGTTCGATGCACATGAACATCACCAGCGGGTTGCGACGCACCATGAGGCCGACCGCGCCGATGGTGAACAGGAGCGCGCCGAGCAGCAGGTACCACGTCGGAGTCGGTTCCAGAACGGCGAGCATCACTACTGCCCGACCTCCGATGGGGCATCCGCTTCGTCGACCTGAGCGGTGGCCGCGCGGCGCGCCAGCACGACGGCGGCCACGACAGCGATGACCAGCAACACTGACGTGATCTCGAACGCGAAGAGGTAGTCCGTGAACAGGGACCGACCGAGCTTGTGCACGTTGTCCTGGGCCGGCCCGGACAGTTGCCCGACCGACGACTTCGCGCCGAGAGCGAGCGTGTCGAAGTCGCGGTGCGTGAGGAACAAGGTCACGAGCGCGACGCCCAAGAGGCCGAGGCCCGCCCCCGCGGCGAGCGGCCGCTGGCCGCCGAGCGGTTCCGTGTCGAGGTCTTCCGACCGATCGACCCCGAGCAGCATGATGACGAACAGGAACAACACGACGATCGCGCCGGCGTAGACGATCACCTGCACTGCCGCGAGGAAGTGCGCGTCCTCGGCGACGAACAGCACCGCCACGCCGAACAGCGTTGCCACCAGGCACAGCGCCGAGTGCACGGGGTTGGCCGAGATGATCACGCCTACGGCCCCCGCCAGGATGATCGCGGCCGCAACGACAAAGACAAAGAGCTCCATCAGATTGCTCTCACCGTGGTTCGCCCGGCGCCATTGGCTCGACCGAACGGAGTGAGCGAAGCGAACGAGTGAGGTCGAAAGAAGAGCTCCATCAGTGCTCGGCGACCTCGTCGTCGACGGAGAGCGGGTGACCGTGCGCGTCGATGTTGCCGTGCGTCTGCGCGTCGACGCCCAGACCGATCTGCGCCGCAGGATCGTCGGCCTGGTCACCCACGGTCGCTTCGGGAACGTCGATCGTCTGACCGTGTTCCGGTTCACGAACGCCGTAGCCCAGCTCGCCCGCCCATGACACGCGGCCCTCGAATTCCGCTGCGCCTGACGGCGCGGTGGCTCGCATCCACGCAGACGTGTGCTCGTCCTCGCCCTCGCGCCAGTCCTCCCACGGCAGGTGCTGTGGCTTGCCGTCGTCACCCACCACGAGCTCGGTCTTCGTGTAGATCGCGTCCTGGCGGTTGGTGAAGGAGAACTCGAACAGCTTCGATTCGGTGATCGCCTCGGTCGGGCAGGCCTCGACGCACAGATCACAGTGGATGCAACGCAGGTAATTGATCTCGTACACGAACCCGAAGCGCTCACCGGGGCTCACGGGATCATCGGCCGGATTGTCCTTGCCCCGGACGTAGATGCAGCGCGCCGGACACACGCCGGCGCAGAGCTCGCAGCCGATGCACTTCTCCATGCCGTCTTCGTAACGATTGAGGACGTGACGGCCGTGGAGGCGGACTGCCTTCTCGCGTTTCTGCTTCGGATACTCGACGGTGACGACACGACCGTCTTCGCCGCCGTGGAACAACTTGCGGAACGTGACGCCGAACCCCTCGAAGTAGCCCATCAGCGGGGTGCTCCTTCCGGCTCGAGCGCTTCGTCGCGTCGCCGTCCGGCCGTGCGGCGCGCCGCGGCCAGCAGCGTTGCCGCCGTGAGGATCACGACGCCGCCGACGGCGACAACGATCCCGACGTTCCAGCCGCGGTCGCTCGCGATGCGAATGGCGGCGACCACGAGCATCCAGCCGAGCGCGAGCGGGATCATCACCTTCCAGCCGAGGTCCATCAGCTGGTCGTACCGGTAGCGGGGCAGCGTCGCGCGGAACCACACGAACACGAAGAGGAAGATCAGCAGCTTGCCGAAGAACCAGAGCAGCGGCCAGATCCAGTCGGGGCCGAACAGCAACGGGCCCGACGGACCACCGAGGAACAACGTGACGATGATCGCCGACGTCGTGATCGTGTTCATGAACGAGGCGAGGTAGAAGAGCGCGAAGCGGATGCCGGAGTACTCGGTGTTGAACCCGGCCACGAGCTCTTGTTCGGCCTCGAGCAGGTCGAACGGTGGGCGCTCGATCTCCGCCGTCCCCGCGAGCAAGAAGATGAAGAAGGGGACGAACCCGGTGACGAGGATCGTCCAGTTCGGCAGGATGTCGCCGGGGCCCGATCCCGCTTGCTGCGCGACGATGCCGTGTGTGCTCAGAGTGCCGGTCGTCAGCACGACCGTCACGACCGCGAGGCCCAGCGCCGCTTCGTAACTGACCATCTGCGCCGACGCACGCACCGATCCGAGCAATGGGTACTTCGAGCCGGACGACCACCCCGCGAGCATCACGCCGTACACCGCGATCGACGAGCACGCGAGCGCGATGAGGATGCCGACAGGCGGATCCGCGAGCTGGAGATACGTGTCGTGCCCGAGGATGCTGACGGTGCCGTCGTGCCCGCTGGCGAAGATGCCGCCGATCGGCACGATCGAGAAGGTGAGGAACGCGGGCACGAAGGACAGGTAGGGCGCGATCCGGAAGATCAGCTTGTCGGCCTGGTCGGGCACCATCGGCTCTTTGAAGAAGAGCTTGATGCCGTCGGCGAG
>JBEEFX010000222.1:0-23317 GCA_041166365.1 Acidimicrobiaceae bacterium | reverse complement strand
CTGCCGAGCGCGGTGAGCAGGATCACGGGAATGTCGCTGATCGGCTTGCCGAGGTGCGCCTTCAGCTGCTCGAGCACGGCCCAGCCGTCGACCTCGGGCATCATGACGTCGAGCAGGATCAGATCGGGCGGCGCCTCCTGCACGGCGGCGAGCGCCTCGGTGCCGTTGCTCGCGGTGACGATGCGATGGCCGTCGCGTTCGAGGTTGAGCTTCGTGAGCAGGCGGATGTCGGGCTCGTCGTCGACGATCAGGATCGTGGCCATGAGCGCCGGCTACACCGCAGTCGCGCGCTCGACCGCGACCCGCTGGATCCACAACTGCGGATCCCGGATCTCGGCCAGGCTCGGGAGCAGCTCCGGCGCGACAAACGCCCGATTGAGCAGCTCTGGCCCGCCCCGAGCCTCCACCGCGGCGATGAACTTCTCGCCTTGCTCGTACTGGTTGAGCTTGGCCTCGAAGCCCAACAGCCGCTGCAGCAACTTCGCCGGCGCGTTGCCCTGCTGGCGGCGCTGACGCAACACGCGACTGAATCGTTCGGCGCTCGGGATGAGGCCGGCGCCGGCTCGGTCCATGGTGACGTCGCCGTGCCCTTCGAGCAGGCTCATCATCCCGCCGATCTGTTGGAGCAACGCCCCCTGCTCCGGCGTGGCGAGCAGAGCGACGAGACCGCCGTCTTCGAGTGCGCTGCGTCCTTCGCGCGAGCTCTCGATCACGCGGCGAAGGGCGTTCAGGAATCGCTTCGGATCGGGCTCGACGCTGTCGAGGCTGCGCTCGACGAGGGACAGGAAGTGCTGCCGCAGCCACGGCACGCCGGTGAACTGGGCGCGGTGCGTGACCTCGTGCAGCGCCAGCCACAAACGGAACTCGCGCGGCGGGAAGGCGAAGCGTTTCTCCAGCGCGATCACGTTGGGCCCGACGTAGTACACGATGTCCTGGTCCTCGGGACTCTCGTCTTCGACGATGAGGAGGTCGTACTGACCGAGGACGCGCGTGCTCATCCACCCGAGCAGCAAACCGAGCTCGGCGCCGGTGGCCCGCCGCGCGATCGGCGTGAGCTTGCCATCGCCCATGCGCTCACCGAGCTTGTCGGTGAGCGGGCGCAGGAGGCGTGAGAACGATGCGATGTTGGCGCGCACCCACCCGGCGCGATCGGTGACCCGGGCCCGAGCGGGGCCGGCCAGCGATCGCAGCCCGGTCGCGGCGTAGACGAGCTCTTCGGCTTCGGCCGTGAGCTCCTCGAAATCAGGCAGGAGCGAGGCGTAGTGGTACGACTCGGCGAACGGCTCCCGTCCGCTCACCCGGACCGCGATGCGCTCGGCGAGGTTCCAATCGACCGGCGCTGGCATGGCCCTGAAAGCTATCGCCTGGGAGCCGAGCGGTTCGGGGAGGCGACCCCGGAGCACCGCGGTCCCACCGGAACCCGTGCGCTATCCGCGCGGGCCTTTCGGATACTTGAGCGACTGCACCCGAACGAGATAGCCGACGACGACGGCGGCCACGACGACGAGGGAGAGCACGAAGAAGACGAGCCCGATCCAGAAGTGCCAGATGACGCCCACGGCCATGGCGGGCGATCGTAGCGTCAGGCCTTGTCCGCCTTGCCAGTCTCGTTGGCCAGGGCGTCGGCGATGCGCCGCTTCAACGCATCGGGGACCGTCTCGGTGCACTTGCGGGCGATGACGATCCGCAGCTCGGCTTCGAAGTCGAAGGCCTCGTAGCACGGAGGGCAGTCGTCCAGGTGGTGCTGGATGTTGTGGCGGCGCTCGGGCGTCAGCTCACCGTCGAGGTAGCCGTACAGCTCGTGCAGAGCGTCGTCGCAATTTCCGTCAGCCATCGATCACCGTCATGCCACAAGGCCGCGAGCTACGGCGTACTCCCACAACTTCTTCTGCAGCCCTTTTCTTCCCCTGTGCAGCCTGCTCATCACCGTACCGATCGGAATGTCGAGGATCTCGGCGATCTCCTTGTAGCTGAAGCCCTCGACATCCGCCAGCATCACGGCCATCCGGAACTGCTCCGGAAGCTCCTCGAGGGCCCGCTTGACCTCGTCGTCGGTGTAGATGTCGAGCAGCTCGTCCTCGGCGCTGCGCCCGGCCGCCGCGGCCTCGAGCCCGCCCAGGCGCCGGTAGAGGTAGAGGTCCTCGACCTCGTCGAGCTCGGACTCCATCGGGCGCCGCTTCTTCGCCCGGTACGTGTTGATGAACGTGTTCGTGAGGATGCGGTAGAGCCAAGCCTTGAGGTTCGTGCCCTCCTCGAAGCCCCCGAAGCCGCGGTAGGCCTTGAGATAGGTCTCCTGGACGAGATCTTCGGCGTCGGACGGGTTGCGGGTCATGCGCATGGCCGCGGCGTAGAGCGAGTCCATGAAGGGAGTCGCTTCCTCGGCGAACTTCGCCTGATCGGCCATTGGCGACAACCTATCCCCGAGGTGTGACAACCCCGAAGGGGGGTAGGTTCCCGCCGTGCCTGAATTTCTCACCGACATCAAGACCCTCCGAGAGCGCGCACGGCAGAAGATCGAGGAAGGTCCGATCACGTCGGCCTACGGTGCCGACCGCGAGCGAGTGATCGAGGTGTTGAACGAGGCGTTGGCCACCGAGATCGTCTGTGTGCTGCGGTACAAGCGCCACTACTTCACGGCGCGTGGCATTCATTCACAGGCGGTCGCAGCTGAATTCCTGCAGCACGCGACCGAGGAACAGGGTCACGCCGATCAGATCGCCCTCCGCATCACCCAACTCCAAGGCGAGCCGAACTTCGATCCCGACGGCCTCACGACCCGCAGCCATGCGCAATACGACGCCAGCCACACGATCCCCGAGATGCTCAAGGAAGATCTTGTCGCCGAGCGCGTCGCGATCGAGTCCTACAGCGAAGTCATCCGCTGGCTCGGCGACAACGACGTGACCACCCGGCGCATGCTCGAGACGATCCTCGCCGTCGAGGAGGAGCACGCCGACGACCTGCTCAACCTCATGGAGAACTTCGGCGAATGACGAAATCCCACTCAGACGTACACAGAAATGTGTACGTCTGAGTGGGAAAACGATCTAGCCGCCGCCTGCGGTCATGATCTGGGACGTGATCGAGTCGATCGATCCGGCCAGCACCGACAGGTCGGCGTGCGCATCGAGGAGCGACTGGCGCAGCCCGGGCCACATCCCCTGGAACTCCTTGGCCTTCGGGCCGTCCCAATAGCACGGCTGCGACAGGTCGTCGCCGCCGGCCAACAATTGCTGGATCGACTCGATGAACCCGCTGTCGAGCACGGTGCGGAACTGCAGGATCCGCTCCTTGGCCACCGGGTCGGCGAGTACGCGCATTGCCATGACCACCCCTTCCCCAACTGATTCGACAATGATTTCTGTGCATTGTCGTTCATTTTCAGTTGTTGTCAAGGCTCATTTCGACGGGAGGATCGAGCGCGTGACGTCGACGATCGCCTGGATCCCGCCTGCGCTGAGCCGATCGCCGAACGAAGGCATGCCGCGCCCTCCCGACGTCACGAACGCCACCTCGCCGGACGCGTCCTTGGTACCTCAGTCGATGGGAAGGCGCTCCATGAGGTCGGCCTTCGCATCCTCGAAGTCCTCGAGCGAGATCGTCCCCGCCTCCAGGCGCCGGGTGATGGCCTCGACCTGCTGCATGAGCTCGGCCGCGGTGAGCGCACCCTCGCCCGCTGGCAGCGAGATGTCGGGATCGGTTTCCTCACCGTTGTCGGTGGCCTTCTCCTGCCGGCGCTCGCGCTTGGCGGCTTGCTTCGCCTTCTTGGCGCGGTCGCGCTGGAGCTTGTCAAACGTCGTTCGCTGCGCACCCATGGGGACCTACCTTAGAAAGTCACGCTCCAAAAAGGCGAGACGGCGACCGTATACCCACCCTCACCAGCAGCGATAGTCACCGACTCGCTTTCGTGGGTCTTGCCGCAAAAGCCGCGAGAACCGCGGCAATTCCACGCGTAACCCCTCTAGCTCCTGGCCCCCGCGACCGATGACAGAGCAGTGAGGGCCCGACACGTGCCGCGATCGGTACTGCGGCTGTTCGCGATCCACGCGGCCGTGAGCCTGGTGCCGGTCCTGTTGCTTGGCATGGCGCTCGCCTTCACCTATCGGACCGAATCCCGTGATCGAGGCCTCGCCGCGGGTCGCGCGAAGGCGACGTTGCTCGCGGATGCCTCCGTCGCCGCCGTGCTCGACGGCCATTCGTTGAATTCCGGGCTCACCTCCAGCGAGCTGAAGGCGGTGCGCCGGCTCGTCGACTATGCGGAACACGACGGTCGCGTCCTGCGGTTCCGGCTGCGGGATCTGAACGGTGGGGTCGTGTTCGCCGACGACGGCTCAGGGCTCGGTGAGGTCGTCGATGATGAAGCCCTCGCCGCGGCCGGTGGCGAGACGATCGCACTGCTCACTCGCCTCAACTCCGACAGCAACGACTCTGGTCCGAGCGGCGACGCGGCCGTCGAGGTCTACGTGCCTCTCACCAATGCCAACCAAGAGCGCATCGGCGTGCTCGAGACCTACCTTCCGTACGGGCCCATCAACGACGACGTCAACGCGGCGCTCTCGAACCTGTACCGCAACCTCGTGCTGGGCCTCGGCGCGCTGTACGTCGTGTTGTTCGTCATCTCGCTGTCGGTCAGCCGCGGTCTCCGCCGACAAGTGGCGATCAACGGTTTCATGGCCGAGCACGACACGTTGACGAATCTTCCGAACCGGACGCTGTTCCTCCGAAGGGCGGAGGCCGCGTTGCACGGCGCTGACGTGAACCGCGAGCCCGTCACGATCGCGATCATCGACCTCGATCGCTTCAAAGAGGTCAACGACACGCTCGGGCATCACAACGGTGACCACGTGCTCGTCGAGATCGCCCGCCGTCTGGGGGCGCACGCTCGACCGAACGACACCATCGCACGACTCGGCGGCGACGAGTTCGGCGTGATCCTTCGCGGTCTTCGCGACCCGAGCCGGGAGCTCGCCGCGCTGCGAACGCTGATCGACCGAGAGGTCGAGGTGAGCGGACTGCCGCTCTCGCTCGAGGCGAGCATCGGCTACGTCGTCGCACCGTTCGACGGCGTCGCTGTCGACGAGCTCCTCCAGCACGCGGACGTTGCGATGTACGTGGCGAAGGCGAAGCACCTCGGCATCGTGCGGTACGACGCCGGGCAGGACCACTACGACGCGACGAAGCTCGAGCTCGTCGCCCAGCTCCGCCATGCGATCGACGACGGCCAACTCGTGCTGCACTATCAGCCGAAGGAGTCTCTGACCGACGGGCACGTCGACACGATCGAGGCGCTCGTGCGGTGGCAGCACCCGACGCACGGGTTCCTTTTCCCCGACAGCTTCCTCCCCCTCGCCGAGCAGACGGATCTGATCGACCGGCTCACGGACTGGGTCCTCGCCCGGGCCCTGGTGGAGACGAACCACCTGCTGGTCAACGACCAGCCGCTGGCAGTTGCGGTGAACGTGTCGGCCCGCAACCTCTCGAGCCCTGATTTCGCCGATGCGGTCATCGGCACGTTGCGGCGGCTCGGCATGGCGGCCAACCGGCTCATCATCGAGATCACGGAGACCGCGCTGCTCGCCGACCCCGAGCGCGCCGCGAGCGCGCTGGCCAAGCTCAGTGACTTCGGCGTGCGGATCAGCCTCGACGATTTCGGGAGCGGCCAGACCTCGCTCGGCTACCTGTCCGCGCTGCCGATCCACGAGCTCAAGATCGACAAGAGCTTCGTGACCGACATGCTCGTGAACCCCGCGCACGCCGCGATCGTGCGGTCGATCATCGATCTCGGGCACAACCTGTCGTTGAGCGTGGTGGGCGAAGGCGTCGAGACCGAAGAGACACGGATGATGCTGTGTCACGCGGGATGTGACATCGCACAGGGCTTCCTCATGGCCCGGCCGATGCCGGTCGACCGACTGCCCGAATGGTTCATGGCACGCGCCGAGCGGATGGTCGCGGTCAAAACCTAGGGTGCGGGGGTGACGATCCCGATCGAGGTCGACGAGCTCACCCCGGCCTGGTTCAGCGACGTGCTCGGGGTCGACGTGACCGCGGTCGAGGTCCTCGATTCCCATTCGGGAACGACGGGACGGGCGAAGCTGCGCCTTGCCTCTTCCGGCGGCGACCTACCCGAGACGCTGTTCTGCAAGCTGGCCCCGTTCAACGTCAAGCAGCGCGCCTTCCTCGACTTCACCGGCATCGGCGTGATGGAGGCGCGCTTCTATGCCGAACTCGGCGCCGAGGTACCGGTGCGGCTGCCGCGCTGCTGGCACGCGTCGACCGACGGCCACGCGTACGTGATGGTGTTGGAAGACCTCGATGCGTCGGGCTGCACCTACGACACCGACCCCCGTTCGACGATCGAGGAGCTCGCCCACCTGCACGCGGCGTTCTGGGAGAGCCCGCGTTTCGACGCGGACCTGTCGTGGGTGCCCGAGCGCGCCGGCTTTGGCGAGAGCGGAGGAAAGGGCCCGGCCGCGGCCGCCGCCGCTGGTCATTTCATCCACATCGCGCTCGACGTGTTCGCCCACGAGATGCCGCCCGTGTTCCGGGCCGTCGGCGAGCTCTACGCCACGCGCACCGCCGACATCCTCGACCTCTGGGACGAGGGCGAGCGCACGCTCATCCATGGCGACCCTCACCGCGGGAACCTCTTCGCCGACAGCGGCCGCACCGGGTTCTACGACTGGGCGATGTTCAGCCGCTCACCCGGGATGCGCGACGTCGCCTATCACCTCACCAATTCCGTGACGACCGACGAACGGCGCGCCGTGGAGGGCGACCTGCTCTCGCACTACCGCCACACGCTGGCCGGCCACGGCATCACCCTGGATGCCGCTCACGCCGCCCAGCAGTACCGGCTCTTCACCGTGTTCTCGTGGGTGTCGTTCACGTCGACCGCTGCGGTGGGCAGCCGGTGGCAGCCCTCGGACAAGGCCATCGCCGCCATGGAGCGCGCCACCCGCGCCGTCGAGGACTGCGACTCGGTCGGACTGCTCCAGGAGTTGCTTTGAGGAAGAATGGAGTTGCTCTGAGGATGAATTGCGACGTCATTCGCCACGCTCACTTCGCAGAGGAGAAAGTGGGCGGATGAAGGTTCATGTCATGACGGGCGGCTCACGGCTGCCCGAGTTCCAGGACTTCGCTCGGCGCAGCGCCGACGCGGGCTTCGCCGGCCTCGTCATCACCGAGAGCGGGCGCACCGCGTACCTCGCGTGCACCGCGGCGGCCCTCTCGGGTGCCGATCTCGACATCGCGACAGGGGTAGCGGTCGCCTTCCCGCGCAGCCCGATGGTGACCGCTTCGGTCGCGTGGGAGCTGGCCGACGCGACCAACGGCCGCTTCCGTCTCGGCATCGGACCGCAGGTGCGCGCGCATGTCGAGCGGCGTTACTCCTCGGAGTTCGATCCGCCTGGCCCGCGCATGCGCGAGTACGTCCTCGCGCTGCGAGCGATCTACCGCGCGTTTCGCGGCGAGGAGCCGCTCGCGTTCGATGGGACGTACTACAAGCTGTCGCTGCTGCCGGCCATGTGGTCGCCGGGCAAGCTCCGGTGTCCCGACCCGCCCATCGACGTGGCCGCGGTCAACCCGTGGATGCTGCGCATGACCGGCGAGCACGCCGACGGCGTGCACGTCCATCCGCTGAACACGCCGACGTACTACCGAGAGACGCTGTTGCCGAACCTCTCGGCTTCCGGTCGCGATCTCTCGTCGTTCGCGGTGTACGTGCCGTTGTTCACCGCGGTCGGCGACACCGACGAGGAGCAAGCTCGATGGCGGGAGGCCAGCCGTTCGATGGTGGCTTTTTACGGCTCCACGCCGAACTACTCGTTCATCTTCGATCAACTCGGCTTCGAGGGCACCACCGACAAGCTGCGGGCCGCGCAGAAGGCGGGAGACATGGCCGGAATGACCGCGGTGATCTCCGACGACTTGCTCGCCCACTTCACCGTCGACGGATCGTGGGACGAATTGCCGCAGCGCATCGCCGATCGGTGCAAGCCGCTGACCGTGCACGACGTGCAGCCCGTGCTCTATCTCGCGGGTATGAGCGCGCAGGCCGACGACGACACGTTCGCTCGTTTCGGCGACGTCGCCCGCCGCGCCTCGGCGCTTTAGGGTCGGCGCGATGGACGTGTACGGGGAGAACGCATCGGCACGCCGAGAGCTCGCGGACCACCTCGACACCCTCGACGACGAGGCCTCGGACATCCGCCGCCCGCTCGGGCAGGCCGTGCCGGTGCCGAAGGAGCGCGCCACCGCGATGCTCGACTTCCTCGTCCGGGCGCCCCAGGGCCTCGTGAACAAGAAGCGCATCGCCGGGCTCCGGTTCGAAGCCACCGACTTCGAGTGGTCGCACGGTGATGGTCAGCTGGTGCGGGGGCCGGCCGAGGCACTGATTCAGGCGATCACCGGGCGTGCGCTCGCGCTCGACGACCTCGAGGGCGACGGCGTCGCTACGTTGCGGTCACGAATCGAGTGAGCCCGTCGGCGATGCCGACGGCGATCTGCTCACGGAACGCCGCGTCCTCGAGCAACGCGGCATCCGTGGCGTTGCGCATGTTGCCCGTCTCGATGAACACCTTCGGGACGGTCGAAAGGTTCAGCCCGCCGAGATCGTCGCGGGCGTCGATGCCGTCGTGCCCGAGGTAGTTCGAGAACGGCAGGTCCGTTGCCGCTCGGAAGGCGTCGCGCACGTCGAGCGCGAGGCGGGCGCTCGGCTCGATGATGCCGTCGTTGTGGCCGGCCACGAGGAGAGGCTCGATCACGTGGAAGCCGCGACCATCGGGCGGCCCACCGTCCGCGTGGATCGAGATCGCGGCATCGGCGCGGGCCTCGTTGCCGATGGCGGCTCGCTCGGTGATGCACGGTCCCCACGCTGTCGACGCGTCGCGGGTCAGGACAACGATGGCGCCCGCGTCTCGGAGGAGGGTCGCGACACGGTTCGCGACGTCAGTGTTGAACGACGCTTCGCTGTAGCCGTCGTTCGCCGCGGTACCGGTGGTGTCACAAGCCTTGCTGCCATTCCCGACCTCGACTTGCTGATTGATCTCCGACCCGTGGCGCGAGTTGCCCTCGTTGTGCCCAGGGTCCAGCACGATGACCTTCCCCGCGAGCCGGGCCGCTCCCTCCGTCGTCGGCGGCACTGTCGCCGGGGTGATGGGCGCGACCGTGGTCGTCGTGTGTGTCGTCGATGTCGTCGCCGCGGAGCTCGCGCTCGATGCCCGGGGCGCGGTGTCGTGCCCGCACGCCGTCAGGACGAACAGCACGACGGCAAGGAACACGGCTCGGCTTGCTTCCGGCGAACGATCGACGACGCCGTGAACCATGGGGACCCGCACCACGACGAGTCTCATCGAGACAGATAGCCGGCGCGTAGCGCCACGACATTGGCCATCGGAGTGATGAGTGTCGCCTCGCCGCGAGCCGGGCGCGCGATCGCCTCCTCGTAGCCCGTCTGCACCTGCCAGGGCCGCAGGCCGTCCTCGTGCACGAGCGTCGCCCCGCGGTCCGTCTCCACGAATGCTCCAGGCGGAACCTCGCTCCAGGGCATCGTGTGGAGCCGCTTGTCCCGCCCGTCCAGCCGGTCGGCATGCAGGCGAGCATCGATCGCCTCGGCACCCTTCATGCCGAGCGCGTCGCAATACCGGCGATAGTCGGCGTGCCGGCACAACGCGCACGGCCGATGTCCGGCGGCCAAGGCGACGGCCTCGTCGTAGAAGAAGAGCGCGGTCCACCGGCCCGCCTCCCACCTCGGCGCCACCCAGCCGCGGAACTCGAGCGCGCAGGTGATCCAGCGCTTGCCGTTCCAGGGGCGCACGATGGTTCGGTCCTCGTGCAGGCAGCCGCGGTTGCCCATCCACGCACAGCGCAACGGCGACGCCACGATGTCGCCGTACGGCGTGACCCGGTTCTGATGGGGCATCCTTGGCTCCGGAGGTGCTCGATGTTCGACATCAGCCAGTTCATCAGCGATTGCCAGCAGGCGTTTCACGAGAACCAACCGCGTCGAGCCGTCCGTGAGGTGCTCAGCAGAGCGGTCAGCGAGCCGAGCAGTGTGGCCGACGCACTCGAGCATCATCACGCCGGCATCACCCTCCTGCACAACACCGACGAGCTCACCGTGCTGAACGTCGTGTGGGGCCCAGGGATGAAGCTGCCGCCCCACGACCACCAGATGTGGGCCGCCATCGGGATCTACGCGGGGCAGGAGGACAACGGCTTCTTCCGTCGGGAGGGCGCCAGGATCGTCGACTCTGGCGGCAAGCAACTGCACGAACGCGACGTGCTCGTGCTGGGGGACGATGCGATCCATTCCGTGACCAACCCGTTGCGTTCGTACACCGGAGCCATCCACGTCTACGGCGGCAACTTCGTCACCCAGCCCCGCAGCCAGTGGGACCCGGACACGAAGCTCGAAGAGCCGTATGACTACGACCGCATCCTGAGCGTCTTCGAGGCCTCGAACCGCCAGGAGCAGTAGTTGTTCCACACGATCATCGAGCCGTTCCGGATCCACTCCGTGGAGCCGCTGAAGATGACGACCGTCGAGGAGCGGCAGCACGCGCTCGGCGAGGTCGGGTTCAACCTCTTCAGCCTCCACTCGGATGATGTCCTCATCGACCTGCTGACCGATTCCGGCACCGGCGCGATGTCTCGGGACCAGTGGGCCGGCATCCAACGCGGCGACGAGAGCTACGCGGGCTCGCCGTCGTGGTTCCGCTTCCTCGACAGCGTGCAGGACCTGTTCGCGTTCCGGCACGTGATCCCGACGCACCAAGGGCGGGCCGCCGAGAAGATCCTCTTCACCGTCATCGGCGGGCCCGGCAAGGTCATCCCGAACAACACCCACTTCGACACGACCCGCGCCAACGTCGAAGCCACCGGCGCCGAAGCGGTCGACCTCGTGATCGCCGAGGGCCTCGATCCGGCGACGCTGCATCCGTTCAAGGGCAACATGGATCTCGTCGGACTGGAGGCGCTGCTCACGGCACGGCGGCGCGACGTGCCGGTCGTGTTCGTGACCGTGACCAACAACTCGGGCGGCGGGCAACCGGTTTCGCTCGAGAACCTGCGGGGCGTGCGCGCGTTGTGCGATCACTTCGAAGTGCCGTTGTTCCTCGACGCCTGCCGCTTCGCCGAGAACGCCTGGTTCATCAAGGAGCGAGAAGCGGGCAACGAGGATCGCACCGTGCGCGACATCGTGCAGGAGATGGCCGGGCTGGCCGACGGCATGACGATGAGCGCCAAGAAGGACGGCCTCGCCAACATCGGCGGCTGGCTCGCGCTGGACGACGACGACATCGCGGAGCGCTGCCGCAATCTCCTCATCCTCACGGAGGGCTTCCCGACCTACGGCGGACTCGCGGGCCGCGACCTGGAGGCCATCGCGCAAGGCCTGCGCGAAGTCGTCGATCACGACTATCTCCGTTACCGGATCCGTTCGACCGGCTACCTCGGCGACGCGCTCGTGGCGGCCGGCGTTCCCGTGGTGCGGCCGATCGGCGGCCACGCGGTGTACATCGACGCGCGGTCGCTGCTCCCCCACATCCCGCCGCTGCACTACCCAGGCCAGGCGCTCGCCGTCGCGCTGTACGAGGCCGGCGGCATTCGCGCCTGTGAGATCGGGACGGTGATGTTCGGGATGCATCCCGACGGCACCGAGCACCCCGCCAACCTCGATCTCGTGCGGCTGGCCATCCCCCGGCGTACGTACACGCAGAGCCACATCGACTACGTGATCGAGGTGTGCATCGACGTCGCGCAGCATGCCGCTGACCTTCCCGGCTACCGCATCGTCGACCAGCCGAGATCGCTCCGCCACTTCACCGCACGCTTCGAGCAGCTCCCGTGATGTCGCTGCCGCGGCTGCGCCAGGTCGCCTTGGTGGCGGCCGATCTCGAGGCGGCGTGCGCGCGCATCGAGGAGGAGCTCGGCCTGCACGATCCCTTCCACGATCCGGGCGTCGCCGAGTTCGGGCTGACCAACGCGGTCTACGAGCTCGGCGACACGTTCCTCGAGGTCGTGTCCCCCGCCGCCGAGGGCACCGCCGCCGGCCGCTATCGGGAACGCCGAGGGGGCGACGCCGGCTACATGGCGCTGTTCCAGGTCGCCGACACCGAGCGCACCCGCCGGCGAGCGGCGGCGATGGGCCTTCGCATCGTGTGGCAGACCGATCTCGCCGACATCTCGGGCACGCACCTGCATCCCCAGGACGTGCGTGGTGCGATCGTCTCGTTCGACACGCCCACGGTGCCGGCCTCGTGGCGATGGGGCGGTCCGCGCTGGATCGACGGCATGCCGGAGGGCGCCCGCACGACTCCCCGGCTCGCAGGGCTGGTGGTGCACGTCGTCGACGTCGATGCTGCGACGCGGGCGTGGGCCGGCATCCTGGACGCGTCGCTCGAGGAGCATCGCATCCGCTTCGAGCCCGTCCCCGATGCCAGCGCCGAAGGCATCGCCGTCGTGGAGCTCGCCGACTTCGAGTACGAGGTGACGATTTGCGGCGTCACCTTCCGCCCGGCGGTCTCGTAAGCTCCGCCGATCACCCAAGGAGCGCCCATGAAATTCGTGCAGATCATCGAGTTCAAGACGAGCGACATCGACGGCTTCAACAAGGCGCTCGACGAGTGGATCGAGCGGACGCAAGGCGTCCGGACCAACACGCGGGCGCTGCAGACGAAGGACCGCGACGCGACGGACACGTACGTCCAGATCGTCGAGTTTCCGTCGTACGACGAGGCCATGGAGAACTCGAACCGGCCGGAGACCGCGGAATTCGCGGCGACGCTGGCCAAGTTCTGCGACGGCCCGCCGGTGTTTCGCAACCTCGACGTGCTGCGCGAGGAGACCTAGCGAACACGGCGGCGACTGACTGGCTACGGTCGCAACCGTGCCAGTCGTCCTCCGTCCCGCGGGTTTGAGCAGGGAGGACGTCGTAGCCGTCGCACGCGACGGCGCCGAGGTCGTGCTGTCGGACGAAGCGATCGCGGCCATGGCCGCGACGCGAGCGCACGTCGACGCGATGGCTGCGTCGGACGAGCCGGTCTACGGCATCTCCACCGGCTTCGGCGGGCTCGCCACCACGCACATTCCTGCGGACCAGCGTGCCCGGTTGCAGCGATCCCTGATCGCGTCCCACGCCGCCGGCATGGGCGCGCCGGTCGAACCGGAGGTCGTGCGGGCGATGATCCTGCTGCGGGCCCGCACGATGGCGAGTGGCATCACGGGCGCGCGTCCCGACCTCGCAAAGTCGCTCTTGGCGTTGCTCGAGGGTGAGCTGCCCGAGGTTCCCGAATTCGGTTCGCTCGGCTGCAGCGGTGATCTCGCGCCCTTGGCGCACGTGGCCGCCGCGCTGCCCCTGCCACTCGAAGCCAAGGAAGGTCTCGCGCTCATCAACGGCACCGACGGCATGCTCGGCATGCTGGTGCTGGCATGCGGCGACCTGTCACGACTGTTGCGCACTGCGGATGTCACCGCGGCGATGAGCGTGGAGGGCTTGCTCGGCACCGACCGCGCCTTCGCCGCAGACCTCACCGTGCTCCGGCCGCACCCGGGTCAGCAGGTGTCGGCCGCCAACCTGCGCAAGTTGCTGGAGGCTTCGCCGATCGTTGCTTCGCACCGCACAGGCGACGCGCGCGTCCAGGACGCGTACTCGCTGCGCTGCGTGCCGCAAGTGCACGGGGCTGCCCGTGACGCGCTTTCGTTCGCCGAGGCGTGTGCCGACCGCGAGCTGGCATCGGCGATCGACAATCCCGTCGTGCTGCCGGACGGACGCGTCGAATCGGTCGGCAACTTCCACGGCGCGCCGCTGGCCCACGCGTGCGACTTGCTGGCGATCGTGGTCGCCGATGTCGCATCGATGAGCGAACGGCGCATCGATCGCTTTCTCGACGCCAGCCGCAGCCAGGGGCTCCCGCCGTTCCTCGCGCACGAACCGGGGGTCGACAGCGGCTTGATGATCGGCCAATACACCGCGGCGGCACTGGTGGCGGAGTGCAAGCGCCTCGCCGCTCCGGCGAGCGTCGACAGCATCCCGACGTCGGCCATGCAGGAAGACCACGTCTCGATGGGATGGGCGGCGGCGCGCAAGCTGCGCACCGCGCTCGCACACCTGAACAAGGTGTTGGCCATCGAGCTCGTCACCGCCGCGCGGGGCATCGACCTACGGGCGCCACTGCTCCCGGCACGGGGAACGGCAGCGGCCGTTCGTGCGCTGCGCGCCGGGGGCGTGCCCGGTCCGGGCCCCGATCGAGCGCTGTCCCCGGAGCTCGAAGCCGCCGCCCGTCTCGTGGTCGGGGGCGCGATCCTCACGGCGGTCGAGCAGGAGGTCGGACCGCTTGGCTGAAGGACCACGGGTCGTACGCGCGCCGCGAGGCGGGGAGCGCAGCTGCAAGGGCTGGGCGCAAGAGGGTGCGCTCCGCATGTTGATGAACAACCTCGACCCCGAGGTGGCCGAGCGGCCCGACGATCTCGTCGTGTACGGCGGTACCGGTCGAGCGGCGCGGAGTTGGGAAGCGTTCGATGCGATCGTGGCGACGCTGCGCGGGCTCGAAGACGACGAGACGCTGCTCGTGCAGTCCGGCAAGCCGGTCGCCGTGTTCCGTACGCACGAGTGGGCGCCGCGTGTGTTGATCGCCAACTCGAACCTCGTACCCGACTGGGCCAACTGGGAGGAGTTCCGCCGGCTCGAGGCTCTCGGGCTCACGATGTACGGCCAGATGACCGCAGGGTCGTGGATCTACATCGGCACGCAAGGGATCCTTCAGGGCACGTATGAATGCTTCTCGGCCATCGCCGAGAAGCGCTTCAACGGAACGCTGGCAGGCACGCTCACGGTCACGTCGGGCCTCGGCGGGATGGGTGGCGCGCAACCCCTCGCCGTCACGATGAACGGCGGCGTGGTGATCGTCGTAGAGGTCGATCCTCACCGGATCGAACGGCGCCTGGAGACGCGGTACCTCGACGTTGTGGCCGATGACATCGACGACGCGCTGGCCCGGGCCGAGGCTGCCCGCGCCGACCGGCACGCGCTGTCGATCGGTCTACTCGGCAACGCGGCTGAGGTGTTGCCCGCCCTCGTCGCCCGTGACGCCGCCGTCGACATCGTCACGGATCAGACGCCGGCGCACGATCCGCTGAGCTACATCCCGACGGGATTGACGCTCGAGCAGGCCGCGGACCTTCGTACGCGCGACCCGGCCGGGTACACGACGAGGTCCCGCGAGTCGATGGCCCGGCACTGTGAGGCGATGGTCGCGTTCCTCGACCGCGGGATCGAGGTCTTCGACTACGGCAACAGCCTGCGCCCGGAGGCGCAGCTCGGCGGCTTCACCAGAGCCTTCGACTATCCCGGGTTCCTGCCGGCCTACATCCGGCCGTTGTTCTGCGAGGGCAAAGGTCCGTTCCGGTGGGCCGCCCTGTCCGGAGACCCCGCCGACATCGGCACGACGGACAAGGCGGTGCTCGAGGAGTTCCCCGACAACGAGGCGCTGACGCGCTGGATCAGACTCGCGTCCGACCGCGTCGCGTTTCAAGGGCTGCCCGCGCGCATCTGCTGGCTCGGTTACGGCGAGCGGGAGCGGATGGGGCTGCGCTTCAACGAGCTCGTCGCCAGTGGACGCGTGCAGGCGCCGATCGTGATCGGTCGCGACCATCTCGACTCGGGTTCCGTGGCCTCGCCCTACCGCGAGACCGAAGCGATGCGCGACGGCTCGGATGCGATCGCCGACTGGCCGCTCCTCAACGCGTTGCTCAGCACGTCCAGCGGCGCCAGTTGGGTGTCGATCCATCACGGCGGAGGTGTGGGCATCGGGCGCTCGATCCATGCCGGCATGGTCGTCGTCGCCGACGGCACCGAGCTGTCCGCGCAGAAGCTCGAGCGGGTGCTCACCAACGACCCTGGGAGCGGCGTGGCGCGTCACGCCGACGCTGGGTATCCGGAAGCGCTGCGCGTGGCACGCGAGACCGGCATGCAGCTGCCCATGCAGCTTCCCATGCAGCGATGACATCGCAATGGCTGCCCGGGCTGGTCGACACGCACTCGCACGCGTTTCACCGTGCGTTGCGGGGACGGTCGACGGGCCAAGACTTCTGGGCGTGGCGGGCGGACATGTACTCGCTGGTCGAGCGTCTCGATCCAGATTCGCTGTTGGCGTTGGCCACCGCGTCGTTCGCCGAGCTCGTGCTCGCCGGTGTCACCACCGTGCACGAGTTCCACTACCTCCACCATCCCGATGGCATGGACGACGCCATCTGCGAGGCGGCGCGGCGAGCAGGCATCAGGCTGGTGCTGCTCGACACGTGTTATCTGCACGCCGGATTCGACAGCACGCCCCTCGATCCGGTCCAGCAGCGGTTCTCCGACGGTGACGTCGAGCAATGGGCCGCTCGAGCCGAGAAGGTCGCCGGCGCCAACCCGGATGTGCTGGTGGGCGCGGCCATACACAGCGTGCGGGCCGTCGACCCGACATCGATGGAGCTCGTGGCGTCGTGGGCCCGCGCTCGCGGGGTGCCGCTGCATCTGCACCTCTCCGAGCAACCCGCAGAGAACGAGGCTTGCATCGCGTCGACCGGTCGGACGCCGACGCAGCTGGCCCACGATCATGGCGTGCTCGGACCGTCGACCACCGCGGTGCATTGCACCCACGTGACGGTCGACGACATCGCGCTGCTCGGCTCGACGAACACCATGGTGTGTCTGTGCCCGACGACGGAACGCGATCTCGCGGACGGCGTCGGTCCGGCAGCAGCGTTGGCGCGCGCTGGTTGCGAGTTGCGCGTCGGAACCGACTCGCACGCGATCGTCGACCTGTTCGAGGAGGTGCGAGCGATCGAGCTCGACGAGCGGCTGGCCACCGGCCGGCGCGGTCTCCACCAAGCCGCCGACCTGCTGGCGGCGGCTACCGGCGTCACCGACAGTTGCGCCATCGATCTCGAAAGCACGCGGCTCGCCGGGTTCGATCCCGACGACCCCGTGCCGATGATCGTCGCCGCCGCGACCGCCGCCGATGTCACCGACGTGGTCATCGATGGCCGTCATGTCGTGCGCGACCGGCGACACGTTTCGATCGACGTGGCCGCCGAGTTGCGGGCTGCCATCGCGGCCGTCCGCTGATGTGGGATCTGCTCATCACCGACACTGCCGGCGGCAACGCGATCGCCGTCGAAGGCGACCACATCGCGTACGTCGGACCAGAACCGCCTGCATCGGCTGTCGAGGTGTTGTCCGTCGAGGGGCGGCTCGTGACTCCGGGGCTGATCGACTGTCACACGCACCTGGTGTTCGGTGGCGACCGCTCGGGCGAGTGGGAGCAGCGGCTGGCGGGCGCGTCCTACGAGGAGATCGCCGCGGCGGGCGGAGGCATCCGTTCGACGGTGCGCGCCACTCGCGAGGCATCCGACGACGAGTTGCTCGATGGAGCGGTGCGGCGCGCATCGGAGATCGCGGCCGGAGGTGTCACGACCATCGAGGTGAAGTCGGGGTACGGGCTCGATCTCGACACCGAGCTGCGCATGCTCCGAATCGCGCGCCGGATCCCGGAGCGCGTACCCGTCGACGTCGTCACCACGTTCCTCGGCGCCCACACGGTGCCGGACGAGTTCGAAGGCAACGCCGACGACTACGTCGAGTTCGTGTGCGACGTGGTGCTGCCCGCCGTCGCGGCGGAACGGCTCGCGAACGCCGTGGACGGGTTCTGCGAACGGATCGCGTTCACCTCGGAGCAGATCGACCGAGTCTTCTCGACGGCGACGCGCTTGGGGTTGCGCGTGAAGCTGCACGCGGACCAGCTTTCCGACGGTGGCGGAGCAGCGCTGGCGGCGCGTCATCACGCGCTGTCGGCGGACCACCTCGAACACGTCTCCCGCGACGGCATCGCCGCGATGGCCGCCGCTGGAACGATCGCCGTGCTGCTGCCGGGCGCCGCGTATGTGCTGCGCGACGACGCCGTTCCACCGATCGGCGCGCTGCGCTCTGCCGGAGTCCCGATGGCGGTCGCCACCGACTGCAATCCCGGAACCTCGCCCCTCGTGTCGCTGCTCGTCGCCATGCACCTCGCGTGCACGCGCTTCGGCGTCACGGTCGACGAAGCTTTCGCGGGTGTCACCACGAACGCGGCGCGCGCTCTGGGCCTGCGCGGCCGGCGCGCTGACCTCGTCGTGTGGAATGTGGAGCGGGCCGCACAGCTCGTGTACTGGATCGGCGCCAACCCGGTGCACACCGTGATCAAGCGAGGGCAGGTCGTCGGATGAGCGTGCGGGAGATCCTCCAGATCGGCCACCCGGCACTGCGCGAGACCGCCCAGCCGGTCGACCCGGCCAGCGTGCAGGACGTGATCGAGGACCTCATCGACACCATGCGCGCCGCCAACGGCGCCGGCCTGGCCGCCAACCAGATCGGCGTGCCAGTGCAGGTCTGTGTCATCGAGGTACGGGCCGGCAACCCGCGCTATCCGTACAAGCCGGAGATCCCACTGACGGTCCTCGTCAACCCGGAGGTCGAGGCGCTCACGACGGAGACCTTCGCCAATTACGAAGGATGCCTCTCCGTGCCCGGCCTGCGGGGTGTCGTCGACCGCGCCGTGGAGGTGCGCGTGCGGGCCCTCAGCCGCAACGGCGGCGAGAGCGACACGATCGTGCGCGGGCTGTCCGCCGGGACCTTCCAGCACGAGACCGATCACCTGCACGGCACGCTGTTCATCGACCGGGTGACCGACACGCACACGTTGTGCACCTGGGCGGAATTCCACGCCAGGCACGAGAGCGCATTCGTCGACCGTGTCCAAACCCTCGTCCAGCGCTTCGGCAGCTGACCCAACGACAGGGCCGTAGGCTCCGGCGGTGCCGCTCGACTTCTCCAAGGGCGCCGCGCTGCTCGGAGCCGAGGAAGCCGAGGCCGTCGCTGCGGTGATCGCCAGCCGATCGTTGTTTCGCTACCGGGGCGACCTGGCCGGCGGCACCGTCGCCGACTTCGAGCGCGCCGCGTGCGAGATGCTCGGCTGCGGCTACGCCGTCGCGGTGGCCAACGGCACCGCCGCGCTGCGATGCGCGCTGTCGGCACTGGGCGTGGGCTGCGGCGACGAAGTGATCGTCCCCGCCTTCACGTTCATCGCGACGGTGAACGCCGTGGTCGCCGCCGGCGCGGTTCCCGTGTTCGCTGAGGTCGACGACACGCTCGGCCTCGATCCGACCGCCCTCGAGGCGCAGATCACCGACAAGACCGCGGCCATCATCGCGGTGCACTTGGAGAACGTGGCCTGTGACCTCTACGGGGTGCTGGCCATCGCCGAGCGCCGCGGCGTTCCCGTGCTCGAGGATGCCGCGCAAGCCTTCGGCGCGACGTATCAGGGCCGCGCCCTCGGCACGTTCGGCGCACTGGGCGCGTTCTCGCTGCAACAGGAGAAGAACATCACCGCCGGCGAAGGCGGGCTGGTCATCACCGACGACGAGACGTTGTACCTGCGTGCCGCCCGCTATCAGGACCAGGGCGGCCAGTTCGTCACGAGCTACTCGAGCTCGCGCGGCGAGGAGCTCAGCGAGCCCTTCGCGGGCGAGAACCTACGCATGGGTGAGCTCGCGGGCGCCGTGGCCGGCGTGCAGCTCGGTCGGCTGCCGGGGATCCTCGACGCGCTACGCGCGAACAAGCGCCGCATCGTCGACGGTGTCGGTGAGATGCCGGCGCTCGTGCGCCGGCGTCGTCCGGACCCTGACGGTGACGGTTCGTCGAGCATCACGTGGTTCTTGCCCGAGGCGACGATGGCCAAGCGATTTGCCGCCGCGCTGCGCGCCGAGGGTGTGCCCTGCGCGCAGATGTACCGCGGCCGCCCGGTGTACCTGAGCCCGTCGGTGATCGCGTTGCGCACGGCCTCGGGCAAAGGCGGGCCGTGGGCGTGTGCCGAGCATCCGACCGATCGCACGTACGCCGAGGGTCTCTGCCCGCGCACCGAGGCGCTCGTCGCGCGGTCGATCATCGTGCCCGTCGGCGTCCGCTACAGCGAGCAGGACTGCGACGACATCGCCGCGGCGGTGCGCAGAGCCGCCTGCGGCCTGCCCGAATGAACGAACGGTTCGCCGTCATCGGTTGCGGCACCGCCGCCGTGCACATCCACCTGCCGCTGTTACGGGCGGCGGGCGTCGAGATCACGGCGTTCGCCAGCCGGTCGCGCACGTCAGCCGAAGCCGCCCGCGACACCTGGGGCAACGGCACGGTGGTCGATCGCTGGGAAGACGCGATCTCGCGCGACGACGTCGACGCCGTCGTGGTCGCCACTCCGAACGCGCAGCATCGCGATGTTGCCGTGGCCGCCGCGGCCGCCGGCAAGCACGTCTTGGTCGACAAGCCGCTGGCCCGCACCACCGCAGAAGCGGACGAGATGATCGCCGCGGCCGACGAGCACGGCGTTGTGCTCGTGCCCTTTCAGAACACGCGGTTCATGGCGCCGTTCGTCGCGGCCCACGACGCGGTCATCGACGGCCGGGTGGGCGACGTGACCGGTGTGCGCGCCGCCTTCGGCCACGCTGGCCCGCAGGCGTGGGCCCCCAACGCCACCTGGTTCTTCGACAAGGAGCTCGCCGGCGGTGGGTGCCTCATCGATCTCGGTGTGCATGTGATCGATCTCGTGCGCTACGTGGTGGACGACGACATCGTGGAGGTCGGGGCGATGCTCGACGGCGACGCCGGCGGGGTCGAGGTCGACGCGCAGCTGCTTGTACGGATGGCACGCGGCGCGATCGGGACGGTGCACGCCAGCTGGTCGGCGCGCCCGGGGCCGGATCATCAGCTCACGATCTTCGGCACACGGGGCACGCTGCACCTCGATGCGCGTACGGCGTTGGTGCTGCTGCCCGTCGACGGAGACCGTGAGCGCGTCGCCCTACCGGAGACGACCAGCTCGCCGTTGGAGGAGTTCCTCGCCGCGGTGCGCGGCGAGCGCGCCCCGTCCGTCACCGCGGCCGACGGGCGCGCCGCCGTCGCCGTGGTCGAGGCCGCGTATGCGTCGGCCGCGTCCGGCCAGGTCGTCCCCGTCGCGTGACCGGTCCGGCCGGTCCCGCCCCCTGCTTTCCGGAGCGGATGTGGCGCATGACGCCGCAATTCCTCCTTAGAGGAGTGGCTGTGGCGGCGGCGCAGTGACGCTGGAAGTCGGGTTCGGCTCGGCGGTCATCACCCCTCCGACGCCGGTGCAGCTGGCCGGCTTCATCGAGCACCAACCGGCGACCGAGGTCCACGACGATCTCGAGGTTCGAGCACTGTTCCTACGCGGCGCACCGGGCGCGGTGTGCTTGCTCGTCTGCGACCTGCTCGGGATGTCACCGGGCTTCGCTCGCCCCGTACGCGCCGCTGTCGCCGATGCCCTCGGACTCGAGATGGGCGCCGTGCTGACATCGTGCGTGCACACCCACGCGGGGCCGAGCACGATCGAAGGCAGCGACCCGCTCGGGTGGGTGACTCCCGAGGGCTACCGGGAGCTGTTGATCGACCGGTGCCTCTCGGCCGCCCGGTCGGCCGTGGCGTCGGCAGCGCCGGCCTCGCTGCGCGCCGGACGGTGGCCACTGCCCGACGGACTGTCCATCAACCGTCGCGGGCTGCCGTACCACCCGACGTTCGCCGTGCTCGACGCGATCGCTCCGGACGGCGCACGCGTGGGGACGCTGGCCAACATCGCCATCCACCCCGTCGCGCTCGGCCCTGAATGCCTCGCGGTCTCGAGCGACTGGGTCGGCCCGTTCCGTCATGCGTTGGAGCAGCGGGCCGGCGGCTCTGCGGTGCTGCTGTCCGGTGCGCTCGGCGACGTGAATCCGCATCACGTGCATCGCCAACACAACGACTGCCGGCACGACGGGTTCGCCGAGGCGGAGCAGCTGGGCCGCGACGTGGCGGAGAGCGTGGACGCGGTGCTCCACGAAGCCGAGGCGATCGAGGTGAGCGGTCCGGCGATCGAGCGGCATCGCACCATCGAAGTCGACCTCGCTTCCACCCTGTTGACGGGAGGCCGCGAGGAAAGGCGCGTGCGCATCGAGCTCGTCGAGTGGTCGATCGGGCCGGTGCGGCTGGTGTCGGTTCCCGGCGAGGCCTTCCACGAGCTCGGACGGGCGATCGAGACCCGCTCCGGCGCTGGTCATGTGCTGCTCGCCGGGCTCGCCCCCGAATGGCACGGGTACCTCCCGTCGCCGTTCACCGACGGTTACGAGGAGTCGATGAGCTACGGCCGCGACGCGGTGGCCGCCATTGCCGCCGCCCTGAAAGGATGACCCTCATGGGGACACCGACGACGAGCGCGACGCTCGAGCGTTTCGATCTCGAGAGCGATCCGGACACGATCCACGCCGCGATCCAGCGCGATGGCGCCGTGATCATCGAAGGACTGCTCTCCGCCGACGTGGTCGCGCGCGTCAACGACGAGGTCGGGAGCGCACTCGACCGAGCCGATCCCGATGACGCGATGTTCAACCCGGTCATGCAGGCCTTTCATGGGCCGTGCACTCGTCAGGTCAGCGGCGCGCCAGGCCTGTCCCCCACGTTCGCCGTCGACGTGATGTGTCATCCGTTGCTGCTCGCGTTGGCCGATCGGATCCTGCTGCCGTCGTGCGCCCGCTACCAGCTCAACCTCGGCCACATGCTGCAACGCGGCCCGGGCTCCGACGAGCAGTGGCTGCATCGCGACGAAGCCGTGTGGAGCGACATGCCTCGTCCCGGTCCGGAGCTGCAGCTCGCGACGGTGATCGCGTTCGTCGACTTCACGCGGGACAACGGCGCGACGCGCGTCGTGCCGGGCAGTCACCTCTGGCCCGACCGCGCCCTCACGCCCGCCGAACAGGTGATGGGAGCGCAGCCCACACCCGATCAGATCGCGTACGCAGAGATGCCCGCAGGCTCCGCGGTCGTGTACCTCGGCGGCACCATCCACGCCGGCGGATCGAACACCACCGACGTCCCGCGCCGCGGCGCCCACCTCAGCTACTGCCTGGGCTGGTTGCGCACCGAGGAGAACAATTACTTGTCGATCCCGCCGTCGCTGGCCGTCAAACTCCCGCGGCAGGCCCAAGAGCTCATCGGCTACGCCGTCCACGACAGCATCCCGCGCGGCGGCGGTTATCTCGGCATGGTGCAGATGCAGGACCCCGTCGAGCTGTTGCAGCGCGGCGAGCTTCCGGGCCTGACCCATCCCGTTCTTCCCGCCTGAACCGGGAGAATGCTGCGGTAAACGTTCGCGGGCTTCAACCGAGGGCGCTGGCAACCTCGGTTGCCTGAGCCGCCGCCGCGATCATTCCTCGAGACGCAGCCACCGCGACGGCATCATCCAGCAGCTCCTTGGCGTGTTGG
>JBEEFX010000221.1:0-5607 GCA_041166365.1 Acidimicrobiaceae bacterium | reverse complement strand
CCGTTCGCCACGCGCGCCGCCGGCCACCTCCTCGGTCGGCTCTCGCCCACGACCGGCCGCCTGGCCGCGGACGCGCTGCGCGCCAACCCTCGGCGCACGACGATCAACGTGATGGCGCTCCTGCTCCCGGTGACGATCATGATCACGACCACGGTCGCGTTCGACGGCAGCTTGGACGAGATCGGTCGGTCCGCCCGCGCCACCGTCGCCGCGCCACTCAACGTCGACGCCGACTCGTACGTCGGCGGCAATGCCAGCCCCGTCGCGTCCCAGCCATTGGCGTCCGCCGACCAATCGGTGCTGGAAGCCGTGCCCGGCGTGCGCGCCGTCCTCCCCTACGAGAACGCGTACATCCGCCTGCCCGACGAGACCCGGGGTGTCGTCTACGCCGTCCCGCTCGCGGCCGCCGAGCGCGCCGGCGTCGCGGACATGGTGCAGGTCGCACGGCTCGCCTCTGACCCCGACGAGTTCACGCGGCGGCTCGTGGCCGGCGAGATCGCGGCTTCGCATTTCGCAGCACGCGCGCTCGACCTGCACATCGGAGATCGACTGACCCTCCCGACACCGACCGGTGGGGAGACGTTCATCGTCGGCGGGTTCTTCGACGACTGGGCCTTCCAGGGCACCTTCTACGTCGACCTCGACACCTACCGGGCCGTCTGGGGCGACGACGACGCTCATCGCTACGCCATCGTCCCCGCCACCGGCACCTCCGTCGACGACCTCGAAGGACGCATCGAGACGGCGCTGTCCACGGCCGCCATCCCGGCACACGTCATCACCCGTGACGAGGCCATCGCCGAGCTCGAGACGAACACGACTTCCTTCCTCCCCCTCCTGCGGGGCATGACCTTGGCTGGCCTCGTCTTCGCCGTGCTCGCGCTCGCCAACGCCGCCTTCACCGCCGTCACCGAGCGTCGATGGCTGTTCGCGCTCCAACAGACCCTCGGGATGACCAGTCGCGAGATCGCGCGCAGCCTCGCCCTCGAGGCAATCGTCGTCGGCGTCGTCGGCACGATCGGCGCGGTGATCGTCGGCATCTGGTTCGCGACGGTCAACAACCGGTTCCTCGGCAACATGCTCGCCATCACCATCGGCATCTCCGTGCCGTGGACGTTCGTCGTCATCGCGGCCGTCCTCGGGATCGCCGTGGCGCTCGGCGCGACCTACTTCCCCCGGCGGACCGCCAAGCGGATGACGATCATCGAAAGCCTCCGATTCGAGTAGCGATCGCGCCACGAAGACCGATTGGAACAGCTCGACCTAACGTGGGTCTGTGACCGCCGCGTCGCACTTCCTGGCTCTGCACCACGGCCAAGGCTTCGTGCTGCCGAATGCCTGGGACCCAGGTTCCGCTCGGCTCCTGGAGCAGGTCGGCTTCCCGGCTCTCGCCACGACCAGCGCGGGCATCGCCTTCGCGCTCGGTCGGCCGGACGCCTCGCTCGACGGCGACACGATGCTCGATCACGTGGCGCGGATCGTCGCGTCGGTGGCGGTACCCGTGAGCGCCGATCTCGAGGCGGGCTACGGCGCGTCGCCGGAAGATGTTGCCCGCACCGTCGCGCTGGTCGCGGAGCTCGGCGTGGTCGGGGCGAACCTCGAGGACCAGGTTGGTGGCGAGCTGTTCGAGGTCGACGAAGCCGCCGCCAGGATCGCGGCGGCGCGTGCCGCGGCGCCGGCGGGCACGTTCGTCATCAACGCCCGTACCGACACCTACTTCGGCGCTGGAACCGGGCAGGTGTTCGCCGAGACAATCGAGCGGGCGACACGGTACGTCGAGGCCGGCGCGGACTGCGTCTTCGTGCCGGGCGTCGACGACGCCGAGACGATCCGGCGGCTGGCCGCCGAGATTCCGGCGCCGCTCAACATCGTCGCCGGGCTGACGAGCACCCTGCTGGACGCCCCGACGCTCTTCTCGCTGGGGGTGAAGCGGGTCAGCCTGGGAGGAAGCCTCGCCCGGGCCGCGCTCAGCCTCGTGGAGCGAGCCGGCCGCGAGCTGCTCGAGTCCGGCACGCTTGGATTCCTCGACGGTGCGATCAGCTACGCGGAGCTGCAAAACCGGTTCGCATCGTGATCGCTGCCGCACCTCTTTACCGCGCTACTCGCTTCGCCAAGGTTCAGGACCTTCTCTTCTCGGGCGGGCGGCACTGCGGGCGCGGGGTCTGCGCCGAGATGGTCACACCTCCTCTGTAGAGAGGTGTGACTCGTCGGTCGGAACGGCGCGGACGCCCGACGGGTGCTCGCTGTTGTCAGTCTTGGCAAACGGCGATTGGGCTTCCTTCGGGCGTCCAGGAGTCTTTGGCTTCATTGCCGTCGTTCCCGACAGCGACGGTGCCGCCGCCGCCTTTGCTGGTGCCGCCGGTGGCGATGTTGCCGGAGCGCTGGCCGTCGGAGGTCACCTGGAGGTAGCCGCTGGCACCGTCATTGCCGCCGAAGTCGCCGGCGATCCCGGTGGAGCCGTTCGGCGAACCCGAGGTGTAGGCGTTCAGTGGGCTGCCGTTGCCTGGCGCGACCGTCGAAGGCGATGGATCGCGTGGCGTCCCGCATGAATCGCCGGTGCCGCGGGCCGGCACGATCGGCGGGCTGCACGGGCTGGTCGGACCGACTGGTCCGGACGGCGCGGTGAAGGTCCCCATGCCTGCCGATGCCATGGCGTTGTTCTGAGGACCGTCGGGGGACTGGTTCCATTCATCGGACCTGTTGGGGTCGTAGTCCCCGCCGGCGCAGCCCACCAAGGTGAGCGTGTGTTGGCTGTCGACTCCGAGATACCCGGCGAGCAGGTTGGGGTTCCCAGACTGTCCGTCCTGCAGGACGTACTCACGGCCCGTGGACGGGTCGACGTAGATGTTGACGGTTCCGTCGACGACGCCGGTCTTGCCCATGCATCCGGTGGCCGTCTCCGGTCCGCTGCTCGATGGTTTCACATCGGCTCCTGCAACCCCCGCGGCGGAGGTCGCGTCGGCGGGGCACTCCGAATTCGTGGTGGTCTGTTCGCCGCCGCTCGTCGCGGCGATCGTCACGGTGATGCTGTTCTCGGTGCCGCCGCGCACGCGCAGCACGGGCGAGTTGGGTTTCGATGCGATCGTCCCGCCGGTCACGGTGGCGGTGTAGCCGCCGGGGTATTGGATGGCCGGTACGGCGATGTCGGTTTCCGCGCCACGCGGGAAGCTTCCGTGTCCGGCCGCTCGCGTCGTCGAGTACTGCAGTGAGAAGTCCTTGGTCGCCGCGTCGAACGTCCACGCCATTGGTGTTCCCGACACGAGTTGCGGATAGGGACGCGCGAGGGCGGTGAGCATCGGGTGGTTGATGTTGTCCGGCGTGGCTGGGAGGAGGGTGCCGTCGTCGGCGTACGGGTCGACGTACCGCGTGTAGGACCAGAACATCCACGGCATGGTGTGCTGATCCGAGACATCGAGCTGTTGAGTGACGCGGCCGATGTTCGTGCTCGCCCCGAACTCCGTCTGCAGGAGTGCGTTGCCCGTCGCCGCAGCGTGGGCCTCGGCGTTGCCCATCACGATCGAGTCGTTCGCCGCGCATGCCTCGGTGGGCGGCACGGGTAGTCCGGTCTGGTCGGCGCCGTCGCTGATCGATCCGCACAGTGGGTAGTCGTGAAACGCGAAGCCGAGCTTGGGATCAGCGGGCGGCGTGACCGACGTCGGCACACCCTGGTTGAAGGTCGTCACCGGTTCGTACCAGATCAGATGGTTCGGATCGGCGGTGCGGATCTTGGCGATGACCTTGGCGTAATAGGCGGAGAAGGCGCCTTGATCGAACAGTGGACAGCCGACTTCGGGCACCGTGCACGTCGGGTACTGGCTGCCTGGCCACGGCTCGTTCATGATCTCGTAGCCGAGCACGCCCCGCTGTCGAGCGAATCGTTTGGCGACGTGGGCGAGGATGTCGGCGTCGTCGTCCTGCAGCCCACGTCCGCTGGGGCCGATGTCGTTGGCCCAGAAGTGGTCGAAGGCGCGGTTGAGGGCCGGGTTCAAGAAGTACTGCGCGGGGAAGCCGACCTCGTAGAGGTTGGGCAGCCCGTCGGTCATCGTCATCCAGTCGGGGAAGCCGTTGTCGTAAAACGTCGGTCCCCACGAGTCCTGGTGGAAGTCGATCAAGGACAAGATGCCGTGGCCAGCGAGCAACTTGATCGTGTCGGCGACATGGCCGAGGTAGGCGTCGTCGAACTGTCCCGCCTTCGGCTCGACGGCGTAACGCTCGACAGTGAGACGCACCGCGTTCAGCCCCGAGGCCGCCAACAACGTCGCGTCGTCTTCCCCGAAGTTCAACGCCGCCGGATACGCGGGCAGCTCCTTGGTCGGCATGTTCACGCCGTGGATGATCACGACGTGGCCTTTCTCGTCGATCATCCACCGTCCCGTGTGCGTCACCACGCCCGACGGCGCCACGACCGCAGAGTTGGTCGGCGGCGCCGGGCTCGCGTGGGCCACCGCGGCGGCACTGGCCGCGAACACCAGCACGATCGAACACGAAGCGAGAACTCTTCGGACCCCCATCACGTGTCTATTCGCCGTCGGACCGCCGTCAGCCTGTCGGAGCCCGAGACTCAAGGGCCCCGCGGCGGGAACGATCAGCGCCTCTCTGGACAGAGAGGTCTTTGGTACCGAGCCCGGACGCGGACGGGGCCACCGGAACATCACCCAACACCGGGCCTTCGGGCTCATACACCCGAAGGTCGTAGGTGCAATCCCGCTCCGCGCCACCAATGCAGGGCCAGAGGCCCTGTTCCGCTCGCCGAGTGGATCGCCGGTGGAGTGTGACTCCTCGCTCTATACGCGCTCGTAAGCGAGGTGGACCGCGTTCTTCGACGGGCGAATCTCGCGTTGGCGGTACATCTGGCGGGTGCCGGGTTTGAAGAGCGGCGTCCCTCCACCGAGCAGCATCGGCGCGAGGTGGATGCGCAGCTCGTCGACGAGGCCCTGTTCGAGCGCCTGGCCGATGACGTCGCCGCCGCCCATGATCACGACGGCACCATGTGTCGCCGCGGCGGCAGCCTGGTCGACCGCACCTGCCAGATCGTCGACGAAGGTGAAATGCATTCCGAGCTCTCGTTCGAGCCGAACGTCCTGCGGCGGCGCGTGGGTGACCACGAAGAACGGCGGCGTTCCCGTCTGATCCGCGCCATAGCCCATGTCCTCGTTCCAACCTCCAGGGCCGTCGACGGTGTTGAACAGTCGCCGCCCCATCACGACGGCACCGCTGTGCGCGGTGGCTCCTTCGAGGATCTCGGTGTCGACCGCGTCCTGTTCCGTCACCCACGCGTGGAGCTCAGGCGCGTCGCCGAGCCCGTGCTGTTTGTCCGCGCCGGGCCCGGTCACGTACCCGTCCAGCGACATTGTGATATCAGCGATCACCTTCACCATTGCGGTCTCCTCTCGGCGACGATCAGTAGTGCAGACGGCGTGCCGACCGCCGACTCATCGCGGCGGAGCAAACATGTCGGCCGGGGATAGTTTCGCGGTCCGTCGACGGGCTCTCCGGCGACGTAGCAGGGAGCGCGACATGAGCTACGCAGTGGACTTCGTCAACGTCTCCACCGTCGGTCTGGAGTCGTCGCCGGTGGCGACCGCACTCGCCGGCCTGCGGGCGAAC
>JBEEFX010000220.1:0-19098 GCA_041166365.1 Acidimicrobiaceae bacterium | reverse complement strand
GACGGATCGTTGCTGAGGTACGACGTGTTCACGAAGAGGTCGTAGTCGGCGCTCGCCGTCGTGACCGATCTCGGTTCGTTGTCGATCACCCGCAGCCGGCTGGCGCTCAGGTCGACCGTGAGACGTTCCGAGAACGACTCGACGTCGAATGGCTCGTGGCTCACGAGCTCGACGTCGTACTTGTCCTGCAACGCCTGGGCGATGCCGCCGCCGTACTTCTCGCCGCCACCCAGCGTTGCCCAGTGACGGTTGTACACGCCGATCCTCATTGATCGACCATCCATCGCAGTAGCTCGGCATCAGCGACGACCTGGCGCTTGCGAAGGCCTCGACGCTCGCGTAACGCACCGGGAGCTCGACGAAGGAAGTCCGTGAAGGAGCGCATGCGCCGAACGGGAATGGTCGGATTCGGTCGCCGGCCGCGGGCCAACGGGAGGATGACCAACCGAACCGTGAAGGATGCGACCATCCGCAGATACCGGTAGACAGCGTTGCTCAGCAGCGACCACGGCGCATTCTTCAGCAGCATCAGCAGCCGGTTGCGCTCGACGTAGTGCTGGAACACAGCGGTTCCTTCACCGGTCGACGCCGCGTGCAGGTGGCGGACCACCGACGCGGGCACGTATTGGTACCGCCAGCCCTGGGCGCGGCCGCGCCACGCCAGATCCGTGTCCTCGTAGTACAGGAAGAACGACTCGTCGAACAGTCCCACGCGCTCCAGGTACTCGCGGCGAAGGAGCACGCCACCGCCGCACCAGGCGAACACTTCCTCTGGTTGGTCGAACTGGCCGGCGTCGCGCTCGAGGTAGCCGCGATCTCCTCCGAAGCCGAGACGCACCAGCCGTGAGCCCACGTTGTTCACGACGTCGTAGCCAGGGCCGTCCAGTGACACGTCGAACCAGGTCGGGTCCTCGGTCACCGTCACCGACGTGGCGGAGGTCGAATCCCGCAGCGTCACCTCTTTGGTCCGCTCCGCGGCGAGCCGCAGTCGAACGGCGTGAGGGCCGGGCTCGTCGGGCGCCAACGGCACGCGGATGGTCGAGCGCGCCGATGACCACGCGAACTGCGGCTCCGGCGCGGAGCCCGTCTCGAGCCCGTAGAACCCGTCGACGAACTGCGCCTCCGCCAGCCGATCGACCCCGGCGACCTCGACCGCGCTGACACGCGCTCCGAGCGCCCGCCCGTCGCCCGGCGGGACGAAGGTGGGCGACTCCACGACGAGATCGGCGAACGTCGGCGCGAAGAGGATCTTCGGGCACGCGGCTCCGAGGGACGGGTCGGCCTCCAAGGTCTGAACGAGCGGCGCCAGCCACCCGGGCGTGACGAACGCGTCGTTGTTGACCAGCGCGACGTAGTCCACCTCCTCCAGATCACGCATCGCGAGGTTGTTCGCCGGAAAGCCCGTGTTGCGCGGGGATCGAATCAGGCGCACCCCGGGAAAGCGGCGTTCGATCTCCCCATCGCTTCCATCACTGGATGCGTTGTCGATGACGACCAACTCGAGACGCTCGCGTGGCCACTCGGTCTTCTCGAGTGCAGCGATGGCATCGAGTACGTACTGGCCGCCGTTGAAGTTCAGCACCACGACGCGGATCCGCGAGACGCGGCCACTGGCACTCGGCACCTCAGGAGCCGACCGCACGCTCGTCGGCGACGCGTGCCGGTTCGACCTCGATGCTTCCCTTCAGGTCGGCGAGACCGTACGCGATCGAGGACCCGGTCACGCTGAACGACAGCGCATCGGTGTGCCAGTCGTACTGCACCCGACCATCGGTCCGCGCCGCCGAGACCGTGATGACATACGTGCCGGGCAAGAGGTTCGCGGTCAGATCAAAGCGCACGTTGTGCCGGGAGCCGGCGGGGAGTGGACCAGTGCTCTGCTTGCGCCACAACGTGTTGGTGTCGTACACGTACGTGCCGTCCGACGAGCGCACGATGACGCCGTAGACCGGGTTGTCGACGTCGACCTGCGCCTCCGCCACGTAGGACACGGTGAGCGGCGATCCCGTCGGTACGGAGGCGCGGTCTCCCGCGTCGAGTTGGATGTCGGTGACCTTGACCTCGCCGGTGCCGTAGATCGGCTGGCCCTGCCACCCTTGGATCGCCGGGATGCCCGCCGAGGAGTCGGCGCGATAGCGATCGATCGCCTCGTGCGCCGCGCCGAATTCCTTGACGACGCCCTTCTCGAGGTACACGGCCTCCGTGCACAGCGTCGTCGCCGTCGAGAGATCGTGGGTGACGATGATGATCGTCACGCCCTGACGCCTCATGGTGTGAATGCGCTCGATGCAACGGGCGACGAACCGCGCGTCGCCCACGGCGAGCACCTCGTCGATCAACAACAGGTCGGGCTCGAGATGGATCGACACCGCGAAGCCGAGTCGGAGATACATGCCCGTCGAGTACGTGCGGATCGGGGCACTGATGAAGTCGCCCAGTTCGGCGAAGTCCACGATGTCGTCGAACACGCGCTCGACGTGACGCTTCGAGTATCCGAGGATCGAAGCGTTGAGGAACACGTTCTCTCGCCCGGTGAGATCTGGATGGAAGCCGGCGCCCACCTCCAGCATCGCGGCGAGGCGACCGCCGTGCTCGACCGTGCCCCGCGTCGGCGTGAGAATGCCCGCCAAGCACTTGAGCAGCGTCGACTTGCCCGAACCGTTCGCACCGACCAGCGCAAGCGACTCGCCGGGCTCGAGGCTGAAGGTCACCTCGCGCAGCGCCCAGAACTCGTCGGCAACGCGCTTGCGTCGCCCGACCAGGCGATCCTTCAGCCCGGTGGGGTTGTCCGTGTAGGTGCGAAAGCTCTCCCACACGTCGTTGACGCGTACAGCGCCCGGAGCAAGCGCCATCAAATCTCCTTGGCGAAGCGCACGGACAGACGCTGGAACAGCCACGTGCCACCGATCAGCGCGACGGCGGTCCAGAGCAGAGAGCCGATGACGACGCCGAGCGACGGATAGCGCAGCTCGTACAACGGACTACGAATCATGCTGATGAAGTAGTACATCGGGTTCGCGTGAAGCGCGAGCTGATACTTCTTCGGCAGGAGCGTGAGCGCGTACACCACCGGAGTCATGTAGAACCACAGCAGGAACAACACGTTCGAGAACTCCTGGATGTCGCGGTACATCGTGTTCGCCGCGGCGAACGCCATCGACATGCCGGCCGTGAACAGTGTGAGGAGTACGAGGCCCGCGAGCAACGCCGGCGCGTACGGCAGGAAGTTGTACCCGTCGAGGCCGAGGGCGACCATCAAGACCAGCAGCGCGAGCAACAGGTGCACCAGCTGGCTGAGCACGACGGACAGCGGCAGCACGATGCGCGGGAACCAGACCTTCTTGATCAGCGAGGCGTTGCCGACGATGACGCCGGTGGACACTTGCGCCGACGCCTGGAAGAACGCCCACGGCAGGTAGCCGCAGAGGAAGAAGAGCGGAAAGTCCTTGATGGGAGCCTTGAAGGCAGTCGTGAACACCACCGTGAAGACCGCCATCATGAGCAGCGGATTCAGGAGCGTCCACAGGAAGCCGATCGCTGATCGCTTGTAGCGGATCTTGAGCTCTCTGACCGTGAGGTTGTGCAGCAACTCCCAGGTCGGGAGGAGCCGGCCAAGGAAGGAGTCGCTCGAAGCGGTTTCAGCGGTCTCGATGTTGGTCAAGGTCGTCGTCGGCTCCGCTGATGAGGCCGCATTCCACAGGACGGGGCGAGCGCGAGCCGAAGAGAAATCCTACCCGACGGGCCTCGCCGAAAACGAGTCGCCTCCCGGCGCCTGCTGAAGGCGACGGTAGTGTCCCGCCCTTGCCCAGATCATCCACGCTGCTGGCGAGCACGGTCTCGGCAGGACGGCGGATCTGGCCCTGGATCGGTGCCTGGGCCCTGATTTTCGCCCTGCACACGTGCGTGCCCTCGGTCACGTGGGACGAGGCGTGGTTCGCGCGAGTGACACAACGGATCGCGCACGAAGGTGCGGTGCCGTACCGCGATGTCTTCTACATCGCGACGCCGCTGTCGCTGTGGATCGGCGTGGTGTGCTCGTGGCTCTTCGGAGCGCAGCTGCTCGTGCTCCGCGCGGTGGCCGCGGTCTATGCCGTCGCCACCGCGGGCGCCGGCTGGTCGGTCACGGGCAGGCTCGGTCTCGGGCGTCTCGGCCGCTTCGCTGTGGTCGCGGCGTTGCTCGGGCTCGGGTCCGGTCTCGGCTGGCCGCCGGCGCACTACACCGCCCTTGCCATCGCATTCGCCGCATGGACGTTCGATCGAGCGGTCGCGATCGTGCAGGCGAACACCGATGACGACGTGCGCCGGGAGTTCGTCGTCGCTGCTGCACTCGTCGCGCTCACCGTCTGCTCGAAGCAGACCCTCGGGTTGTACGTCGCCCCGATGCCCATCGTCGCCGTGCTGACGCGCCGCCCAGCGCTCGGTGAATGCCTGCGCCTGCTGCGACGCGGCGCCCTCGTCGGTGTGTCCATCGGCGCGGCGGTCATGGCTCCCGTCGTCGTCACGGGCGGACTCGGCCAGTTCGTCGATCAGACGGTGCTGGCCCAGGGCGAGTACGTCGAGGTGTCAGGGATCCCGTGGTCGGACGGCGTGAACCAGTTCGGCCGCGACTTCTCGCACGTTCTCGACGTCGGGCGATGGCCGTTCATCGTGCAGGGATTCGCGTTCGTGATCCCTGTCGTCGCCGTCGCCGTCGTGGCTGCGGCGTTCGTGCTCGGCGACCGCCGGGGGAGGGTGACCGCGAGCCTTGCGATGATCGCAGCCGTTGCCATCACGGCGAACGCCTTTCCGCGGGCCGACGGGACGCACGTGATCGCGGGCTCCGTCGGCTCGATCCTCGCGATCGGCGCGTGCGCCGCGGGGTTGCGTCCGCGAGTTCCGTGGTCGGCCGTTCGGTACGCCGTTGCGACGCTCGGCCTGGTCGTCCTCCCGGTTCTCGCAGTGAATGCGGGATCGCAAGCAGGCATCGGCGAGCGCGGCCTGCCGCACGCACGCGGGGTCGGGGTGCCGCTCCGAGCGGGGGAGCGCGACGCCATGTCCACGTTGCGAGGGGTGACGAATGGTGAGGTCTTCGTGCTCAGTCCGGACGCCTCCCGCATCTACCTCTTCGGCGGCATCCGGAATCCGACCCGGTACGACTTCCCTCTGCGTGGCGCCTTTGGCGTCGACGGCGAACGTGACCTCATCGCGGCGGTGCGCGCCGGGTCGCTGCCGGTGTGCGTTGGCTTCTCCTACGGTCCGCCGCTTGCGCCCGCAGACCTGGACGCGGCGGTGGCGTCCTCGCTGGTCCCGCGGCGCGACGTGGAGCCGGTGTGTGTGCTCTACGCCGCCCCGTCGGACGGCTGACGACGGCTGACGGGGCGGCGAATCACGGCTCGCCTGGAGTCGAGGGGCAACTCGTCGCCAGAAGAGGCCGACGCTAGAGTCACGCCTTCATGCCGGCAGAGCGATGTCTTTCCGTCATCATGCCCTGCTACAACGAGCAGGCCACGATCGCCGACTCGTTGCAGCTGGTGCTCGACTCACCCTGGACGGGCGAGGTCATCGTCGTCGACGACGGCTCCACCGACACCTCGGCCAAGATCGTCGAATCGAATGACGATCCGCGTGTGCGGTTGCTTCGTCAGCCGGTGAATCAAGGGAAGGGCGCCGCGTTGCGCCGGGGCTTTGCCGCCGCGACGCAGCCGTACGTGGTCGTGCAGGACGCGGACCTGGAATACGACCCTCGCGACTTCTCGGTGCTCATGCCGCCTTTGCTGGAAGGTCGGGCGGACGTCGTGTTCGGCTCGAGGTTTCACAACAGCCAGCCCCATCGCGTTCTGTACTACTGGCACTCGGTCGGTAACCGCGTCCTGACGACCTTGTCGAACATGACGACGAACCTGAACCTCACGGACATGGAGACCTGTTACAAGGTCTTTCGTCGTGAAGTGATCCAGTCCATCGACATCGAAGAGGATCGGTTCGGGTTCGAGCCGGAGATCACCGCGCGACTCTCGGCCGGGGGCTGGCGCGTGTACGAGGTCGGCATCACCTATCAGGGTCGGACGTACGCCGAGGGCAAGAAGATCGGCTGGAGGGACGGTGTCCGGGCGCTGTACTGCATCGTGCGCTATTCGAAGCCGCTGGTGAAGCGGATGGATGTGCACCGCGATCGACCCGCCCACTTTGCCGAGGCCGATGCCGAGCTCGTCGCCACGCTGGACAACCTGAACGATGCCACCAACTACGCCGACTGGGTCATCGATCAGATGCGCCCGTATCTGCACGGTGACATCTGTGAGGTCGGTGCCGGCCACGGCACGCTGACGCCGAAGCTGGCGGAGACCGGACACGTCATCGCGTGCGACCCGTCCGGGCGCTGCGTCGATCTCCTGCACACCCGTTTCGCGTCCGACGACAACGTCGAGGTGGTGCACGGTGATTTCGAAGTTGCCGCCGAGGGTCGGTTGTTCGACACGATCGTCGTCATCAACGTCCTCGAGCACATCGAAGACGATGCCGCCGCGCTCGCGACCTTCCGCGATCACCTGCGCCCGGGCGGTCACCTGCTCGTGTACGCGCCGGCGTTCGAAGGCCTGTACTCCGACTTCGATCAGAAGATCGGTCACTACCGGCGCTATCACCGCGGCCCGATGATCGGTGCGATGCTCCGCGCCGGTCTCGAGGTCGTCGACGCCAACTATGTGAATGCTCCCGGAGCGTTGGCGTGGTGGCTCATGGCGAAGAAGCTGCGACTCCAGCCCACCGCGCCGTGGTCGGTGCGACTGTACGACCGTGTCTTCGTGCCGATGGTGCGACGCATCGAGTCCGGCCGCAAGATCCCGTTGGGTCAATCGATCCTTTGCGTCGCCCGCCGGCCGCTCGAGCCTGCGGACGCCTGATCGGTGGCTCGGACTCCACGAGCTTTCATCTCGCGCGTCGTCCGCGCCGTTGCCGGACAGCGCCAAGCGGTCGAAGCAAAGAGCGAGGCGAACGAGCCTGATGTCGCTCCGGAGGGTGACGAGCCCTCGCCGGACGTCGCGCCGTACCTGCGGTTCGCGCCGCCCGGCCACTTCTACTCGCCGATCCCGTTGCTCTCGGACGTCGACCGTCGTGCCGAACAGATCTTTGCTCGCGAGATGCGCTCGTTGCCCGGCATCGATCTCAACGAGGCGAGCCAGCGGCAGCTGTTCAACACGGTCGCGGACCTGGCGGTCGGCTGGCCGTTTCCGGAGGACGCCGACGGTCACTGGCGGTACTTCAGCGGCGAGGCGAACTTCGCGTACTGCATCGGGGACGCGATGGTGCTGCACGGCATCCTGCGCCACTTCCGGCCGCAACGACTGATCGAGATCGGCTCAGGGTTCTCGTCGTGCATGACGCTCGACACGAACGAGCACTTTCTCGGCGAGTCCGTGGATCTGACGTTCATCGAGCCGTATCCGGAGCTGCTGTACCGCCTTCTCGGCGAACGAGCGGGCAAGGTGCGCGTGATCGCGGAGCCTGTGCAGGACGTGGCCGACGAGGTCTTCGAGACGTTGGAGGCCGGCGACATCCTCTTCATCGACTCGACCCATGTCGCCAAAGTCGGGAGCGACGTGAACCACCTGTTCGGCCACGTGCTGCCCAAGGTGAAGTCCGGCGTGCTCGTCCACATCCACGACGTGTTCTGGCCGTTCGAATATCCGGAGTCCTGGGTGCGCGAGGGTCGGGCGTGGACCGAGTTGTACGTCCTCCGGTCCTTCCTCCAGTTCAACCACGAGTTCGAGGTGCTGTTCTTCAACGATTGGTTCGGGATCTTCGAGTCCGAGTTGATCGAACAGCGGTTGCCGCAGATGGGCCGCGCCCCGGGCGGTGCGTTGTGGCTCCGGCGTCGATGAGCTCGCCGCTCCGCCGGTCCACGGCACGGGAGGTGCGGCGCTCCTGAGCAGCGTGCGGCGCTTCCTCGCCAAGCCTGTCGCCGAGATGCTCGCGGCGGTCGCGTTCACGCTGTACGTCGGGTTCCCGTTGCTCCAACGCAGTCGCATGGTGATCGGCTTCGACACCATCACCTACACCGGACCGAACACGGCGTTCACCGCCGAGTCCTGGCGCCACCTGCGCATCCCGCAGTGGAACGACAGCATCTTCGGCGGCATCCCTCACCTGGCCAACCCACAGGTGGCTGCGTTCTACCCGCTGCGCTTTCCGCTGCTGTTCCTCGACCCGATCCGAGCCGGCGGCGTCATGACGCTGCTCCACCTGTTGCTGCTGTCGGTCGGGATGGTCGTGCTCGTCCGGTGTCGTCTCCAGCTCCGCGGCCCGGCCGGGTTCGTTGCCGCGATCGCGGTCATCGGCTCCGGCATGGTCATGTCGCGGAGCCTTCAGTTCGAGCAGTTCACCGCGCTCGCGTGGTTGCCGTGGGTGCTCATCGGTGTCGACTGGGTCGTGCGGTCCCCGCGCTCCACGCGGTGGTCCGTGCCATTCCTGGCCGCGGTCATCGCCACCATGGTCTTGGGCGGCCACCCACAAGGCCTGTACATGTACGCCCCGTTCGTCGCGGTGTGGGCGGTCGTCCGTTCACTCGACGCGCACGCCGTGGATCGGCTGCCGCTCGTGATCGGGGCGGGCGTGCTCGGTCTGTTCCTGGCCGCGCCCCATCTGCTGCCGGCCGCGCTGTTCGCCTCGCACGCGGCCCATGTGCACCAAACGCTCCAGTCGGTGTCCGCGCGCGATTACGTGTTGCCGGCCCGCCGGGTGGTCCAGGCCGTGCTCGGAGATGTGTTCGCACCCAACCCCGCGTTCCCGTCGAGCACCTTCGAGAGCGTCACCTCGATCGGCGCGGCGGCGTCGGCGCTCGCCCTCATCGGCGCGTTCGCCACCTTGTTGCAGCGACGCGCGGTTCGCTGGACCGCCGCCGCGCTCGTCGCGGTCGGGGCCGGCGCGCTGGTGCTCGCGCTCGGTCCTCGAACCGTGGTGTTCCGAACCGCATTCCGAATCGTGCCCGGCTTCGACGGCCCCCGGGTGCCGGCCCGGTGGCGCGATCTCGTGGTGCTCTGCGCGGCGCTGCTCGCGGCGTTCGCCATCGACCATCTGCGTTCGGCTCGCATCTCCACTCGGGTCGCGACGGCCAGCATCGGCACCGCGGCGCTCATCGTCGTGGCGATCGCCGTCGGTCCGTTCGAGTTGCCGGAGGCGAAGACGATGGTCGTATGGGCGGCGCTGTCCGTTGGCTGCTTCGCGACGCTCGCGCTCGTGCGGCTGCGCCAACGCTGGTCGGGGCTGCTGGGTGCCGGGCTCGCGGCCGCTCTCGTCCTCGTCGAGGTCGGCAGCGTGGTGCCGACGAACTTCCTGCGGGTGGTGGAACAGCCGGCCGGCACCGCACAGGCGTCGAGTGCGGCGGCAAACTACGCGCGTGACACCGGTGGCCGCATCATGGCCATCACCATCGGCGTGTCGAGCGATCCGCAGTACCTCGTCGACGGGTTGCGCACCAACGCGAACGTGCTCGTCGGTGTTCGATCGATCGACGGGTATGACGGCGGCGTGCAGGTCACCAAGGAGTGGACGGACGCGGTCCGGGCGCTCGAGGGGGACGAAGCGAACACGAACGACGTGCTCGGCGGCCAGCTGAAGGCACCGCTCGATCCGCAGATGTGGGCGCGTTTCGGGGTGCGATTCGTCTTCGTCGACCGCGACGTCGTTGCGGCGCCGCAGACCCTGGTGCCCGCATGGAAGGGCCCGGTAGTCGTCGACGGGCCCTTCGAGCTGTACGAGAACCCGGCCTATCAGGCCGAGGCCCACCTCTACACGAGCACGCAACCGCTCGACGCGAGCACCGCGTCGGGCGTCCAGATCGGCGCGCTCGGCGACCGGGAAGCATCCGTCGCACTGGTCGACGCGAATCAGCCCGCACTCTCGTGCGCAGGCACGTGTGAGCGGCAACCGGTCGTACTCGATCGCCCGCACGCGGGGGAGATGCGCGCCGAATCCGATGTCCGCGTGCCCTCGCTGCTCGTCACCGACGAGCACTGGGACGAAGGCTGGTCCGTCACGGTCGACGGCCGTGACGCGCCCGTCGTACGGGTCGACGGCTTCTTCACCGCTGTGGCACTCGCCCCCGGACACCACGTCGTCGCATGGAGCTACCGCGCTCCCGGGCTGCGCTCCGGCCTCATCCTGCTGGCGCTTGCGCTCCTGGTGTGTGTCGCGATCGCCGCCGGCGCGCCGGCGCGGCTCAGACGTCGCTTTCGTTCAACAACCGCTGCGCCGCCGACGTAGGCGACAATCGTCCCTCGGCGACTGCGGGCTCGACGGTGGGCAACAGCTCCTGCACGCGCTCGTTGGCCTTGAGGCGATCGAGCAACCCCTCCCGGATCTCGTTCCACAGCCACGCCTTGGCTTGCTCAGCACGGAGCGAGGTGAGTGCGCCGGAGTCGCGCAGCGTCTTCGCGTGAGCCGTGATGAGCGTCCAGACCTGATCGATGCCGTCGCCCTGCAACGCCGACGTCACGACGACGTCCGGCTCGATGCCCTTGTGTTTCGGTCGGATCATGTGGAGCGCGTGTCGGTAGTCGCCCGCGGCCTGGTGGGCCGCGTTGCGCAACTCGCCGTCCGCCTTCGTCACGACGAGCACGTCGACCAGCTCCATGACACCGCGCTTGATCCCTTGCAGCTCGTCGCCCCCGCCCGGTGACACGAGCAGCACGAACACGTCGACCATCTGATCCACGTCGGTTTCGCTCTGCCCGACGCCCACGGTTTCCACGATCACGACGTCGAAACCGGCGGCCTCCGCGACGAGCATCGCTTCACGCGTTCGACGCGCCACGCCCCCGAGCGTGCCGCCGGAGGGCGAAGGCCTGATGTACGCGTTCGGGTCGCGAGCGAGCGACTCCATTCGTGTCTTGTCGCCGAGGATCGATCCTCCCGAGCGGATGCTCGACGGGTCCACGGCGAGCACGGCAACCCGGTGCCCGAGGCTCGTGAGGTGCAGGCCGAGCGACTCGATGAACAGGCTCTTGCCGACCCCCGGAGCGCCGCTGACGCCGATGCGTGCGGCATTGCCGGTGGAGGGGAGCAACTCGTCGAGCAGCTGCGCCGTCCTCGCTCGATGATCGGGCCGCGTCGACTCGACGAGGGTGATCGCCTGTGCGAGCGCACGGCGTTCGCCGGCACGGACCTGTGCGGCGAGCGCGGTCGTGTCAGGGTCGGGCTCGGCCGTCACGCTCCTGTTCATAGTCGCGACTCGGCCGCGACCGGCGACTCAGCGCCGTGTCAGGCCGGGACCCACCCCTGGAATTGGGCACTCGGCGTCAGTCGGGTGCTCGCCCAGAAGTTGTTGTCCGTGCCCAGGACGAACGCCGTCGTCTTGCCGGCGAGCCCGAACGCGTCCGGGTCGGCCTGCGTCGTGCCGCCATCGGGCACCCATCCGGACCATTGCGCCCCGTTCCACGAACGGATGTAGACGTGGTCGTCGGTGCCTCGGACCACGACGTCGTAGCGGTCCGTCTGTGGCGAGGCCGATGCCGGCCCGCCACGGATCTGGCCGCCCAGCGGGTCCCACGCGATCCACTGACCGTTGAAGAAGCGGTGCCACACCTGGCCGTCGATCCCGCGGACGACCACGTCGAGGCGATTGGGCCCCCAGGACGACGCGTCCGGGCCGGAGGTCAGGATGCCGCCGAGCGGTTCCCAACCCACCCAGTTCGTCCCGTTGGTCGACCACGCGTGGTACAGCTGATGGTCGGTTCCGGTGGCGAAGACGTCGAGGCGGTTGGTGCCCCACGAGACGATCGTCGGCGCGTCGATGACGACCCCGCCGAGGTTGATCCAGTTGCCCCAGGCGGATCCGTTGAACGTCCGCAGCCACACCGCGTTGTCGGTGCCTCGAGCGACGAGATCGACTCGCCCGCTCCCCCACGTCGCGAGGTCCGGTGCGCCGATCACCTGACCGCCGAGCGGCGTCACCGTCGAGCCCTTGCGGTACCACGCCGAACCTTCGGGGCCTCGATAGGCCAGCGCGTTCGCGCCGCTCACGAAGACGGCTCCCGGTCCACTCAAGGTCGGATCGATCGGCACCGCGTGGCCGTTCGGTTGGAGGTCGAAGAGCTGATTGACCGTCTGGCACGGCCCGACGGGAAGCCCGCTCCCGTAGTCGTTCTCGAACCAGTACTGCGACCCGTCCTGGAGCTCGAAGCTCAGCGCGTACCGCTGCGGCTCGAGCTGCGGGACGTTGAACGCTCCGTCGCTCGTCGCGCCTTGGCCGAGAGCGATGAAGCCGAGGATCTGTCCCGTGCCTTCATCCGCTCGCGAGAACGCGACCATGTTCTTCACGGGCACAGGTGCGCCGTTGCGCATCGCCCGCCCGGTGATCGAGCCGTTGTTGCCGCCGGTTCCGCAACCCTGTGGCAGGCGGATGTCGACGCTGAGGTTTACGGGAACGAGCCGGCGCATCGCCCCGCCGTAGAACGAGTAGTCGACGGGATACGCCTCGGCCCACACCGTCGCCGCGTTCGACGGGAGACCGTCGATGCGCCACGTGTTCGCGAAGCGGGTGTCCCCGGGCTCCGCTCCTTGAGGATCAGGGATGAGGGGCTGGCAGCAGCCGTTGTAGTTCACGGGGGCGTTGAACGTGTATCCGGGCGGGTCGCCGGGGCCGGAGAGGCAGCCGCTGGCGTTGATCTGCCGTCCGGCACTGTCGAAGAGGCCGACGCCGACGAGCCCGGAGAGGCGCCGGCCGTCCTCACCGACGAAGGCGCCGCCGATCGACTTGGTCGGCGACGCGCAAGCGGCCGCCGCGGTGCTCACTGGTCCCACGGTCACGAGGCCGGCAAGCCAACCCGCGGTGAGGAGTACGGCGGCCAGAGTGCGAAAGCGCGTCATCCGGGTAGCCATCGGCCGTTTCGCCTCGAAGATTGAGGTTGGTGCCTATTTGCGCTCGAGGAGGTCCAGGACGCGCCTGGCCGCGGCGGGGATGTTGCTCCCCGGCCCGAACACGGCAGCGACACCGTGCTCGTAGAGGAAGTCGTAGTCCTGCGGCGGGATCACGCCGCCGACGACGACGACGATGTCGCCGGCCCCCGCGGCCTTCAGCTCCTCGAGCAGTTGTGGCACGAGCGTCTTGTGACCGGCCGCCTGCGACGACACCCCGACGACGTGAACATCGTTCTCGACGGCCGCCTTCGCGACTTCTGCCGGCGTCTCGAACAGTGGGCCGAAGTCCACGTCGAAGCCGAGGTCGGCGAACGCCGTGCCCACGACCTTCGCACCGCGGTCGTGGCCGTCCTGGCCCATCTTGGCGACGAGGATGCGCGGCTGGCGACCTTCGGCCGTGGCGAACTCCGTGACGGCGTTGCGCACGGCAACGAAGTCCTCGTCGTCCTCGTAGGCCGCGCCGTACACACCTGATATCGAGCGCACCTCGGCCTTGTGCCGGCCGAAGACCCGCTCCATCGCGTCGCTCATCTCGCCGACCGTCGCGCGTGCTCGGGCGGCGTCGATGCACAGCGCCAGCAGGTTGCCGTTGCCGCGGGCGCCGGCTTCGAGCGCGTCGAGCGCGGCTCGGCAGGCGTCAGCGTCGCGTGACGCTCGGATCGATTCGAGGCGGGCGATCTGCTGCTGGCGCACCATCGTGTTGTCGATGTCGAGAACGTCGACGTGATCGGGGTGCTCCGGCCTGTACTTGTTGACACCGACGATCGCATCCTCGGCCCGATCGACGCGTGCCTGTCGACGGGCGGCCGACTCTTCGATCCTCAGCTTCGGCATGCCGGACGCGACGGCCTTCGTCATCCCGCCGAGCGACTCGACCTCCTCCATCAGTGCCCAAGACTTCTCGGCGAGATCATGGGTGAGCGCCTCGACGTAGTACGACCCGGCGAGCGGGTCGACGACGTGCGGCACGCCCGTCTCCTCGGCGAGGATCAGCTGCGTGTTGCGGGCGATGCGCGCCGAGGTGTCGGTGGGAAGCCCGAGGGCTTCGTCGAACGAGTTGGTGTGGAGGCTCTGCGTGCCGCCGAGCACCGCCGCCATCGCCTCGTACGCGGTGCGGACCACGTTGTTGTACGGGTCTTGCTCGGTGAGCGACACGCCTGACGTTTGGCAGTGCGTGCGCAGCATCAGCGAGCTCGGGTCCTTCGGATCGAACTGCGAGACCACACGGTGCCACAGCAAGCGCGCGGCCCTCAGCTTGGCGACCTCCATGAAGAAGTTCATGCCGATGCCGAAGAAGAAGCTGAGCCGCCCGGCGAAGGCATCGATGTCGAGGCCGCGGCCGAGCGCGTAGCGGACGTACTCGAGGCCGTCGGCGATGGTGAACGCGAGCTCTTGGTCGGCCGTCGCCCCCGCCTCTTGCATGTGGTACCCGGAGATCGAGATCGAGTTGAAACGCGGCATGTGCTGCGCGGTGTGCTCGACGATGTCGGCCACGATCCGCATGCTCGGCTCGGGCGGGTAGATGTAGGTGTTGCGCACCATGAACTCTTTGAGGATGTCGTTCTGGATGGTGCCGCTGAGCTTCGACTGCTCGACGCCCTGCTCCTCGCCGGCGACGACGAACGATGCGAGCACGGGCAACACTGCGCCGTTCATCGTCATCGACACCGACATCTTGTCGAGGGGGATGCCGTCGAAGAGGATCTTCATGTCCTCGACGGAGTCGATGGCGACGCCCGCCTTGCCGACGTCGCCGACGACGCGTGGGTGGTCGCTGTCGTACCCGCGGTGGGTGGCGAGGTCGAACGCCACCGACAGGCCCATCTGACCGGCCGCGAGGTTGCGCCGGTAGAACGCGTTGGACGCCTCGGCGGTGGAGAAGCCGGCGTACTGACGGATCGTCCAGGGCCGGTTGGCGTACATCGTGGCCCGCACACCCCGCACGAACGGCGGCTCGCCGGGCAGCGAGTCGACGAAGTCGATGCCCTCCACGTCGGCGGAGGTGTAGAGCGGCTTCACCGGGATGCCTTCGGGCGTCTCCCACACCAGCGCGTCTGGGTCCTTGCCCTTCAGCTCCTTGGCGGCCAGATCGCGCCAGTCATCGAGGTTGCCCACGGGCTCCAGCGTAGGTGCCCGTCATGTCCGAATACGAAGGACAGACGGGCGTCAGCGGCGAACCACCCCGGATGCGCAGGCTGGCGGTTGTCGTGATGGTGGGGATGCTCGGGGCGCTGTCGGTGACCGCCCACGCCGAATCGGGCGATCCGCCGTGTCCGCCAGGCCAGACGCCCGATCCTGGCGGGCTGGTCTGCGTCTACGTCGACAAGACGACGACGGCCGTCGATGCGCAGACGCAGCAAGCCCAGACCGAGCAGGCGGTTGCCGCCCAAGAGTCGAGCTGGCTGGGATCCGCGCTCGAGCTCCAGCATCGGCTCGGCGACGCGCTGCCGTTGTGGGACGCGATGTGGGTCGGTACGCACAACTCCTTCAACACGGCCGCGAACACGCCGCTGTCGTTGTCCAACAACGACAGCAACCAGCACGTGTCCCTCGTCGACCAGCTTCGCCTCGGCGTGCGCGGCATCGAGGTCGACGTGCACTGGAACCCGAGCCCGTGGGCCAACGGCGCGTATGCGCCCGTCGTGTGCCACGCCCGGCCGACGTCGGAGAAGAACGCCGGTTGCACCTTCGAGCGCCTGCTCGACGACGAGCTCGCGCCGGTGCGGACGTGGGTCGATCAGCACCCCGGCGATGTCGTCCTCCTCTACCTCGAGGACCATCTCGACGATCCCGCGGGGTTCGACACCGCGACGCAGATGATCGACGACACGCTCGGCGACCGCATCTACAAGCCCGCCGCTGGCGAGGAGTGCCCGCTGCTGCCGATGTCGCTGCGGCGCGCCGACGTGCTCGCCGCCGGCAAGCAGGTCGTGATCATGAGCGGATGCGGGTCTGGCGCGTGGAACTCGACGGTGTTCGACGACTCCGTGCGCTCCGAGGAGGGCAACCCGGAGTTCGCCGGCTATCCGGCGTGCACGTCACCGTCGGTGAAGATCGGCGACTACGGCACGAAGCTCGTTCGCTTCTACGAGGACTCGACGTTCGTTTCCGCCGCGGTTGCCGGCGGCGATCCCGGACATCGCCTGACCGTGGCCGAGATCCGCGACATGGTGCGCTGCGGTGTCAATCTTTTCGGGCTCGACCAAGTCGACCCATCCGACCCGCGCCTCGAGGCGATGGTGTGGAGCTGGGCTCCGAACGAGCCGTCGTCCTCCCGTGCAGGTGCGTGCGCGTTCTCGGGTAGCGACGACCGCTTCCACGCGGGCGCGTGCGACAAGGGCAGGCTGCGGTTCGCGTGCGTCAACCGCGCGACGGGTGAATGGTCCGTCACGGCTCGGTCCGGCCGGATGCGCGATGGCTTCAAGACGTGCCAGCGCGAGCATCCTGGTTCGGTGTTCGCGGTGCCGGGCAGCGGCAACCACGCGCAGCGCTTGGCGGATGCGAAGGCGTCCGCCGGCGCGACCGACGTGTGGCTGGCCTACGGCGTCGTCAACGGCGCGTGGAGGGGCGTCGGGTCGTAGCGATTCGCACGAGCGGGTCGCACCGTCGCGCCTCTCTACGGCAACCGGAAGCTGATGAACGCGGCGGTCATCCCGATCCCGATGACCGCGAGGACGGCCACCGCCACGGTCAAGGTCTGCCTCGGAAGGTGCGCCAGTCCGGCCGTCGCCGGCATGGAGAACGCGGCCGTACGCCATCCGGACACGTACGGGCCCGTGAGGCTGACACCGACATAGGTGACGATCCCGCCCACGGCGAGCACGAAGCTCGTCCGGGCCGCGAGATCGACATCGACCTTCCCCCAGAGACGCGGCAGCCCTGCGGCCGCGAGCAGCAGCACGGCCAGCAGCGCCAGCTCTTGGAGCGGGGGCCAGATCGTGCGCGCTCGGATCGCGGCGATCGAGAAGCCAAGGGAACCAAGGCGCGTGGCCACGGTCGTGAGCGGCGATGTCAGCTTGTTGCCGTACGAGGTCTGCGTGAGCAGGTTTGCGTTCCAGTGGCCGAGGCTCACCTGGAAGTACGCGGCCTGCGCGATCAGATACGCGATGGGGAGCAGCGCGAGACGAACGGTCCGTTGGAGCCGCTCTCGTGCCTCACCGGGCAACGTGAGCGCGGCGCAGATGACGCCGGCGGTCATCGCGAGGCCGGCGGAGTGGGCGGCCAACATGCCGATGGCGAACGCCCCCGCGAGCCAGGGGCGGCCGCGGGCGAGCGCGAACCCGGCGAGGACGGCACCCAGCACGCCCATCGAGACCGGGTAGACGCCGAGGGCCCACGGCAAGCCGGGAAAGAGGGCCGCGGCGGTCAGGACCAGCGTCCGGCGCATCGGTGACAACCGCTCCGGCATCGTCCGGAGCAGCAGCAGGAGGCTCACCGACCAGCACACCCACGACACGACGACGCCCGTTTGGACCAGGCGATCCCGATCCAGCGACCGCTGTGCATGAGCACGGGCAGTGCGGGGGCCCAGGCCGCATTGCCGCACCAGTCCGAGGCGCTGCGATTCGCCACGCCGTCGCACTGCTTCAGCCAGTAACCCCTCTCGCTGATCTCGCGGTACAGGCCGGAGTCGAAGGTGGCCCAGTTGTGTGCGTCGAACGGGTTGTGGCCACCGACCAGCGCGCCGATGACCAGCACGGCCGCGCCGGAGAGCATCGCGGTGCGCAGTGGTCGGCGCGCCAGCCACTGGCCCAAGGGATCGAGGCTACCGACCCCGCCGTTAGCCTTGAGCGCCATGGCGTTGCGCTTCGTGATCATCGGCGGTGGACCGGCAGGGAACACGGCGGCGACGCACGCCGCCCGCCTGGGCGCCGAAGTCGTCATCGTCGAGCGTGATGTCGTGGGTGGCGCCGCTCACCTGTGGGACTGCATCCCGTCCAAGGCGATGATCGCCACCGGCGGTGCGATGTCGTTCAACCAGCGCATCGCCGGCATGGGTCTCACGGAGTCCGCGTCGCACATCGACCTCGATCTCGTGAAACACCGCATCGGCGAGATCACCGAGAAGTTGCAGCACGGCATCGTCGAGCTGCTCGCCAGTCAAGGCGTGCGCATGGTGCACGGCACGGGCCGGTTGGCGAGCGATCACGAGGTCGTGTTGGAGACCGCCGACGGTGTCGAGTCGCTCGAAGCCGACGCGGTTCTGATCTCGACCGGCTCGCGTCCGCGCGTTCCCGACTGGGCCACCGTCGACCACCAGCGCGTGCTCACGACGCGTGACGCGTATCCGCCGCCGGAGCTCCCGTCACATCTCGTCGTGATCGGTTCGGGGGTCACCGGTGTCGAGTTCGTGCACATGTTCTCGTCGTTCGGGTCAGAGGTCACGCTCGTGGTGAGCCGGCAGCAGGTGCTGCCCTCGAAGGACGCGGAGGTGGCCGCGGCGCTCGAGGACGAGTTCCTGCGCCGGGGTGTGCGGCTGCTCAAAGGAGCGCGGGCGGTCGAGATCCAGCAACCGGATGACAGCGGCGTCGTCGTGCAGTGCGACGACGGCCGGCACGCCGCCGGATCGCACGCGTTGCTCGCTGTGGGTTCCATCCCCAACTCCGAGGGCCTCGGGCTCGACGCGGCCGGTGTGGAGGTCGACGGGTCGGGCTACATCCCGATCAACCATCACTGTCAGTCCAACGTGCCGCACATCTACGCCGCTGGCGACGTGTCGGGGAAGCTGCCGTTGTCGTCGGTGGCCGCGATGCAAGGCCGCAAGATCGCCGAGCACGTAATGGGGCTGCACACCCGCGAGCATCGGCATCTCGACTACGACAAGGCCGCGTCGGCCATCTTCACGGAGCCCGAGATCGCCGACGTCGGGTTGGCCGAAGCCGACGCGTTCGCCGCCGGCCGCAAGGTGCGCACGACGAAGGTGCCGTTCTCGGCGTCGGCCAAGGCGTTGATCAACAACGACCCGCGCGGGTTCGTGAAGATCGTCAGCGACCCGGCGACCGGCGTGGTGCTCGGCGGGTCCATCGTCGGCCGCCATGCCGCCGAGCTGATCTCCGTGATCGCCCTCGCGGTCACCGCCGGACTGCGCGTGACCGACATCGTCGAGTCCCTCCTCGTCCACCCCGCCCTGTCCGAAGCCCTCGCCGACGCCGCCGAGTAACCCCCCCCTCCTCCCCCCTCCTCCGTTCTGGCGTCCCACCGGCC
>JBEEFX010000219.1:0-4500 GCA_041166365.1 Acidimicrobiaceae bacterium | reverse complement strand
CAGCGGCCCGCGCCCAGCACGACGCACTCCAGCGGCTCGTCGACGAGGTGCACCGGGAGGTCCGTCTCCTCGCGGAGGCGTTGGTCGAGGCCGCGGAGCATCCCGCCGCCACCGACGAGGTGGATGCCCTGCATGATCAGATCCTGCGCGAGCTCCGGCGGGGCCATGCCGAGGCACTGGATGACCGAGTCGACGATGGCGCTGACGTTCTCCTCCAGGGCGTCGCGCACCTCTTCGGGGCTGAGCACGACCGTCTTCGGGAGCCCGGTCATCAGGTCGCGGCCACGGACCTCGGCCTTCACCTCGTCGACCGTCGCGTGCGCCGAACCGATGGCGACCTTGATCTCCTCGGCCGTGCGCTCGCCGATGGCGATCCCGTACTCGCGCCGGACGAACGTCTGGATGGCCGTGTCCATGTCGAAGCTGCCGACGCGGATCGCCTGCAGGGCGACGGTGCCGCCGAGGGAGATCACCGCCGTCTCGCTCGTGCCGCCGCCGACGTCCACGATCATGTTGCCGAGGGGCTCGCCGATGGGAAGGCCTGCGCCGATCGCCGCCGCCATCGGCTGGTCGATGAGGTAGGCGTCGGTCGCGCCGGCCCGCCGCGCCGCCTCCTTCACCGCCCGCTTCTCCACGGACGTGATGGCGCTCGGCACGCAGATGAGCACTCGAGGACGGTTGAAGCGGGAGATGCCCGCTCTCGTGAGGATGATGCGGATCATCCGCTCGGTGATGTCGAAGTCGGTGATGGCGCCGCCGCGCAGCGGCCGCACCGCCTGGATGTAGCCGGGCGTGCGGCCGATCATCTGCCAGGCCTCGTGACCCATCGCCAGCACGTCGCCCGTGCGGCTGTTCAGCGCGATGACCGAGGGCTCGTTGAGCACGATGCCGCGCCCTCGCTCGTACACCAGCGTGTTCGCGGTGCCGAGGTCGATCGCGAGGTCGCGGGCCATCAGGTCTTCGGCTCGGCGCTGTCTTCCGGTGACAGTGCCTTCATCTGCTGTTGAAAGCCCTCGATGCTCGACCGCATCCCCTGCGGCTTGCGCTGACGCAGGACGAGCGCGAACGAGCTGATGACGATCACGATCAGGGGCACGAGCAGGAACAAGAGAATGCTCATGGCTGGCGCAACTCGTTCGCGTCGACGAGCTCCTGCGCATCGCTGCCCCAGGCTTCGCCTCCCGACCAGGTCTCGTGCTTCCAGATCGGCACCGAGGCCTTCACCGCGTCGATGCAGTACCGGGCGGCGACGAACGCTTCCTCACGATGCGGCGCCGACACGGCGACCACCACGGCGGACTCTCCGACGGGCACGACACCGACACGATGGATCAACGCGATACGGCCGAGCGCCGGCCAGCGGATGCGAGCTTCCTCGGCGATCGCGCGCAGGCGCGGCTCGACCTGCTCCTCGTAGGCCTCGTACTCGAGGATCTCGACACCTGGGCGACCGGGCGCGTGGTCGCGGGCCGTGCCGCTGAACACGACGACAGCGCCACAGTCCGGTCGTACGACCCAATCGGTTGCAGGCGCGACGGGCAACGAATCGCCCGACAGCCCCAACCAGACATCCCCCGATGTCGGCGGTTGCATAGGGAACACAGGTTAGGGGCCGCGGTCCCCCGACGAAGACCCGTCACTATCGTTGGTCTTCGTGCCCTTCGACGACGGCGAGGACGACGACGCTCCCGTCGGTGGCGCGCCCCTGCCGCCCGACGACCGTCTGTGGCGCCATCCGTCCGAGCTCGGGGCGTCCGCCGACCCCTCGTTCGCGGCCTCGTCGGCCGCGACGGATGCCTCCGGCACGCGCCTGTGGGCGGTTGCGGTCGTCGCCGGGCTGATCGGATCAGCGCTATCGCTCGGCGTGGTGGCCGTCGCCGGCCGCCTGTCGACCGAGGTCGTCGAGAAGCCGGTCGTGGAGCGGGTCGCTGTGCGACCGGTCGCCGAGCTCAACCTGGCGGGCGCGTCGGGGCAAGGAGTGATCGCCATCGCCAAGTCGGTGGCGCCGGCCATCGCCCGCATCGAGAGTGCCGCCGAGAAGGGCAAGACGGTCGCGTCGGCCATCCTCGTACGCACTGACGGGTACCTCGCGACCAACGCACACGTCGTCGCTCACCTTGCCGGCCTGCTCGTCGTGCTCGCAGACGGCACCGAGGTCACCGGCCGGGTCGTCGGCGCGGACACGACGACCGACATCGCGATCCTGAAGATCGATCGCGACGACCTGCCCGTCGCGGTCCTCGGGTCGGCGACCGAGCTGGAGTCCGGAGAGCCGGCGATCGCGATCGGGTCGCCCCTCGGGCCGGCGGGCGGGCCGTCGGTCACCGTCGGCGTGATCAGCGCGCTCGGCCGGCGCGTCAGCAGCTCCGATGGTGTCGAGCTGCACGACATGATCGAGACCGACGCTCCCACCGCCGCGGGGTCCTCCGGCGGCGCCCTGTGCGACGGTTCCGGGTCGGTCATCGGCATGACCACCGCGATCTCGACATCGTCCGACGCGGCGGCCAACGCGCTCGGCTTCGCCATCCCGGTCGACATCGTGCGGGCCGTAGCCGACGACATCATCGCCACCGGCTCCGCACGTCACTCGTGGCTCGGCGTCGAGGGTGCGGATGTCGACGCGGCGAACGCCAAGGACATGGGTGTCACGGGCGGGGCCAAGGTCACCAAGGTCGCGGACGACAGCCCGGCCGCGACCGCGGGTCTGCAGTCCGACGATGTGATCACCTCGCTCGACGGCGCGAAGGTCACGTCGATGTCGGCGTTCGTCGTTGCGCTACGCGGACATCATCCCGGCGACTCGATCACGCTCGAGATCATGCGTAGATCAGGACCGCAGACGATGGTGATCACCCTCGGCGAGAAGAGCCACGGCTGACCGCTCGTCGTCGAACGAGCGCGATGACACCGGCGACCAGCCCGAGCACGAGTGCGCCGAGCCCACCGAGTGCGAGCTCCTGACGGCGCTGCGGGCTCACCGTCGCCCAAGGTGCCGCGCGATGACCGGCGACGTACGCCTCTTCGTTGCTGAACGCCGGTCGCCAGCCTGCGGCCTTGATGCGGTCGTTGGCGACCACCCACGAATGCATCGTGTACGGCAACAAACCCGGCGGCGCGCTCGCGGGATCGAGCCGCCACCGCAGCCAGGCCACGCGGCGCGCGGCGCGCTCCGGTATGCGCACCCCCGGTACACCCGCGAGCGCGCGGAGCTGCTCGCCGGAGATCCATCCGTCAGGGCTGACGTTGAACGGGCCGTCCAGCCGAGCGCTCAGCGCCAACACGATGGCCGCGGTCAGGTCGTCGAGATGGACGTACTGTCCCGGCGGGTCATCCGGTCCGGCGGCGCGGACGGCCGACGTCTCCCGCAGACCGCGCGCCAGCCAACCGCTGGTGTCCTCCGCGAGCGGAACGGCGGGACGGAGCACCGCGACCGTCGCGCCGGGATGCTCGAACTTCCAGTCGGACGCGAGCCGTTCGCGCTCAGCGGCGCGAATCGCGAAGTCGAGACCGGGGTTCGGGCGCAATGGCGCGTCCTCGGTGAGCGGCACGGGGTTGTTGGCCCATGCGCCGTACGCGGTCGCGCTCGACATCAGGACGACGTGCGTGACCCCCACCGCTCCCGCCGCGTCCAGCACGGCGCGGGTCTCCTCGACGCTGCCGCTGAGGTGGACGACGGCGTCAGCGCCCTCGAACCGCACCTTGAGATCGGGGGTGTGGAGGTCGTGTTCGTCGAGGGCGATGATCCGCGCCACGCCCGGCAGCCCGCCCAGGGCAGCGGCCACGCGGCGGCCGAGAGGATCGGCGGCGCCGCTGAGGACCACGGTCGACATCGCCCTACCATGCCAACGTGAGCGATCGAGGTCCACTCGGGCCGGACGACGACCCCTTCCGCAACATTCCCCTGTTCGGCGATCTGGCGCGGATGCTGCAACAGCAGGGCCCGGTCAGCTGGGACGCGGCTCGGCAGCTGGCGGCCTCGATCGCCACCGACGGCGTGTCCGAGCCGAACATCGACCCGCTCGACCGCATCAAGCTCGAACAGCTGGCGCGGGTCGCCGACCTCCAGGTCGCGAACGCGTCGGGTCTCACGACCTCGCCGACCGGCCGGGGCGTCACGGTCGTGCCGGTCAACCGCAGCCAGTGGATCCAGCAGACCCTCGCGTCCCACCGCGGACTCCTCGAAGCCCTCGCCGGTTCGCTCAGCGGAGGGATGGCGGCCGGGATGCCCGACCCGGACGACACCGACGACACCGACGATCCGATGGCCAAGATGCTCGGCGGCATCATGCAGGCCTTCAGCCCGGTGATGCTCGGCATGACCGCCGGATCGATGCTCGGTCACCTCGCCCGGCGATCGTTCGGCCAATACGACCTCCCGATCCCGCGACCGTCGGGCGACGAGTTGATGATCGTGCTGTACAACCTCGATGAGTTCGGTCGCGAGTGGAGCCTGCCCGAGGATGATCTGCGGCTCTGGGTCTGCGTGCACGAGGTCGCGCA
>JBEEFX010000218.1:0-8581 GCA_041166365.1 Acidimicrobiaceae bacterium | reverse complement strand
CACCGGCACCAACCCGTTCTTGGCCGAGTTGTTGCGGAAGATGTCGCCGAACCGCGGTGAGATCACCGCCTTGAACCCGGCCTGTTGGATGGCCCAGACGGCATGCTCCCGCGACGACCCGGTTCCGAAGTTGGGCCCGGCGATCAGAATCGATGCGCCGGCGAAACGCTCGTCGTTCATGACGAACTTCGGGTCGTCGCGCCATTCGCCGAACAACCCCTTCTCGAAGCCTGTGCGCTCGACCCGCTTCAACCAGTCGCTCGGGATGATCTGGTCGGTGTCGACATCACTTCGGTCGAGCGGCACCGCCGTGCCTTGCACGATGCGAACGGCTTCCATCAGGTCAGATCCTCCGGCGTCGCGAAATGGCCGAGGATCGCCGTGGCGGCGGCGACCGCGGGGGAGACCAGATGGGTACGCCCGCCACGACCTTGGCGCCCTTCGAAGTTGCGGTTCGACGTGGACGCGCACCGCTCGCCCGGCGAGAGCGTGTCGGGGTTCATCGCGAGGCACATCGAGCAGCCGGGGTCGCGCCAGTCGAACCCGGCGGTCGTGAAGACCTCGTGCAAGCCCTCCTCCTCGGCCTGGAGCTTCACCTGCCACGAGCCCGGGACGATCAACGTGCGCACGCCGGACGCCACATGCCGACCCCGCGCCACTTCGGCAACCGCACGCAGGTCTTCGATGCGGCTGTTCGTGCACGACCCGATGAACACGGTGTCGACCGCGATGTCGCGCATCGGCGTGCCGGCCGTCAGGCCCATGTACTCGAGCGCCCGCTCGGCGGCCTCGCGCCCCGCCGGATCCGCAAACGCGTCGGGGGTCGGAACGCGGTCCGTGATCGGCACGACCTGGCCGGGGTTCGTGCCCCACGACACGTGCGGCAGGATCGCCGCGGCGTCGAGCACGACCTCCTTGTCGAACACGGCGTCGTCGTCCGTCACGAGCGATCGCCAGTCCGCAACGGCTTCGTCCCACGCGGCGCCGGCCGGTGCGTGCGGCCGTCCTTTCACGTACTCGAACGTGGTGTCGTCGGGCGCGATCATCCCGGCCTTGGCGCCGGCCTCGATCGACATGTTGCACACCGTCATGCGCCCTTCCATCGACAGGGCGCGGATCGCCGAGCCGCGGTACTCGGCGATGTAGCCGATGCCGCCACCGGTGCCGATGCGCCCGAGGATGGCGAGGATGACGTCCTTGGCCGTCGAGCCGGCGGGCAACTCGCCGTCGACCGTGATCGCGAGCGTCTTGGCGCGTTGCTGCGGGAGCGTCTGCGTGGCGAGGACGTGCTCGACCTCGCTCGTACCGATGCCGAACGCGAGCGCACCGAACGCGCCGTGGGTCGACGTGTGGCTGTCGCCGCACACGATCGTCATGCCCGGTTGCGTGCGGCCCTGCTCGGGGCCGATGACGTGCACGATGCCTTGACCGGGATCGCCCATCGGATAATTGACGAGACCGAACTCCGCCGCGTTGGCGCGCAGCGTGTCGAGTTGCTTCGCGCTGATCGGGTCGGCGATGGGCTGATCGATGTTCTCGGTCGGAACGTTGTGGTCCTCGGTGCAGATCGTGAGCTCGGGGCGCCGCACGCCCCGGCCGGCGATGCGCAGACCGTCGAATGCTTGCGGTGACGTGACCTCGTGCACGAGATGCAGATCGATGTACAGGAGGTCTGGCTCGCCCTCCGCGGATCGCACGAGGTGGCGGTCCCACACCTTTTCGCTGAGCGTCTGCGGCGGCATCGTTGCGCTCCCACATAGTGAGACGGTAGTCTCGTCAAGTGGAACGAAGTGTAGGCGGGGTCGGCGTGCTCGACAAGGCGGTCGAGGTCATCGACTGCTTGGTGAGCGGTCCGAGGACGCTCGCCGAGCTCGTGGCCGCGACCGGCCTGCCCCGAGCGACCGCGCACCGGCTCGCCGTAGCGCTCGAGCACCACGACTTCGTGCGGCGCGACAGTGACGGCCGCTTCGCGCTCGGATTCCGTTTCGCCACACTCGGTCGCGCCGCCCTCGACGGCACCCCGCTCGCCGAGCTGTCGCGGTCGGCGCTCGTGTGGTTGCGCGACACGACAGGCGAGAGCGTGCAGCTCTACCTCCGCGACGGCAACCAACGCGTGTGCGTCGAGTCGTTCGAGTCACCGCACGGACTGCGCACGATCGTCGCGGTCGGAGCGTCGTTGCCGCTCGATGTCGGATCGGCCGGCAAGATCCTGCGCGGCGACGATGCGCCGCGCGGTTGGGCGGCGAGCGTGGAGGAGCGCGAAGCCGGCGTCGCTTCGGTGAGCGCACCCATCCGCGACCGGCACGACAACGTGATCGCCGCGATCAGCGTCTCGGGTCCGATCGAGCGCACGACGCGCCGCCCAGGGCAGCGGTACGGCGAACAGGTCTGTCGGGCGGCGCAGATGGTCGAGGAAGCTGCCGGCGTCCGGGCCGGCTAGTGCCGCTCGTACCGGCGGGTCACCGTGTCGCACGCATTCCTGAGCGCGGGGACGAAGGCGCGGGGGTTGGCCACGCAGACGCCATGATCGCCCTGCACGGAGATGATGCGCGCCCCCGGGATCGACTCGGCGAGCCGGCGCTGGCGGTGGGGCGGAACGAGGCGGTCCTGCTCGGTCACGATGACGGCAGTCGGCACGTCGACTTCACCGATCCATTCGTGCGATGAGAACCGGCCGATGGCTCCGGCGGCTTCGGCGATCGCCACGGGGTCGACGTTCTGCAACTCGTCCATCACCCATTCGCGCTCGGGAATGCCGGCCATGCGCTGCTCGAGGATGCGGGAGATCACCGCGCGACGCGCAATGCCAGGAGTCGTGCGCAATCCGGCCGTGATGAACGGCAGCAACGAGAACGCGACCTGTGAACGTTGGCTGCGAAAGTTGCGCGCCGTCGCGCACAGCACGAGACCGTCGACCAGCGAGCGATGCCGGTGCCACAGGAGCTGCGCGATGGGCCCTCCCATCGAGTAGCCCGCCGCCGTCAGGCGCTCGATGCCGAGCACCTCGGCCAGCGCGGCAACGTCGTCGGCGCAATCGGCGAGGCGGAAGCGGCGACTGCGCATGCCGTGCCCGTGCCCGCGGTGGTCGATGGCGATCACGCGGTACCGCTCCGACAGCGGCTGGAAGCACCACAGCCAGTTCAAGCCGCCGGTGGCCGAGAGCCCGTGGAGCAACACGACGGTCGGTGCGCCCGGGGGACCGGAGGCCTCTCGGATGAACGTCGTGCCGCGCCCAGGGAGATCGATGAAGCGTCCGGCAGGAACGAAAGACGGCGGCGCGGCCAACGTGCTCGCGCTCTCGCTCATGTCTCGATGCTAACGATCTCGACTTTCAAAACTCGCGCCGGCGCTTCGAAGTCGACGATGTCGCCGACCTTGTGGCCGAGCAATGCTCGGCCGAGTGGCGAGCCCGGAGAGATGACTTCGAAATCGTCGTGCCGCTCCTCGATCGACCCGATGAGGTAGCGCTCGGTGTCGTCGTCGCCTTCGTACTTGATCCCGACGATCGAGCCGGTCACGACGAAGTCGCTGTCGCCGACCTCGACGATCTCTGCATTCTTGATGAGCGCTTCGAGGTGCCGGATGCGGCCCTCCATCTTGCCTTGCTCCTCTTTGGCCGCGTGGTAGTCGCCGTTCTCGGAGAGGTCGCCGAGCTCACGCGCCGTTTCGATCTTGCGGGCGATCTCGACCCGACCGAACGTGGTGAGCTGCTTGTGCTCCAGCTGGAGCCGCTCGAAGGCGGTACGCGAGAGATGGTGCGTCTCGGCCATCTGCAGATCGTATCGACGGCGGCGTAGCCGCCTGCCACCGAAGGGTCGGGATGAGCGGTGGGTTGACGCCCCCGGCCGACCTGGTCACACTTGTGAGTGATGCGAGGCCAACTCACGACCGCCATCATCATCATTCCGTAGCGCACGCGACCTACCGCGTGCGCCTTCACCGTCCGCTTCGGCGGGCGATTTCTCGTTTTCTGGGAGACTTTCGCCCCGAAGGCGTGATGAGGAGAACAGTGGCCCACAAGATCGGAGTCATCGGTGGTGACGGCATCGGCCCCGAGGTCGTCGCCGAGGCGCTGAAGGTCGTGCGCGCCTGCGGTGTCACGCTCGACACGGTCGACTACGACCTCGGAGGGGCCCGCTACCTGAAGGACGGCACGGTGCTCGACGATGAGACCGTGGCGGAGTGGCGAGGCCTCGACGCCCTGTTGCTTGGCGCGGTGGGCACTCCCGGAGTCCCGCCCGGGATGATCGAGCGGGGTCTCCTGCTCAAGATGCGCTTCGACCTCGATCTGTACGTCAACCAACGTCCGTTCGTGTTCCCGGAGAACGACATCGACTTCATCGTGATCCGTGAGAACACGGAGGGCACCTACGCCGGCGAGGGCGGCTTCCTCCGGAAGGGCACCGCCCACGAGATCGCGACGCAAGGGTCGGTCAACACCCGCTTCGGCGTCGAACGCTGCGTGCGGTACGCATTCGAGCTGGCCCGGAGCCGTCAACGCAAGCACCTCACGCTCGTGCACAAGACCAACGTGCTCACGTTCGCCGGCGACCTCTGGCAGCGCGCCTTCGACAGTGTCGCCGCGGAGTATCCCGACGTGCAGACGGGCTACCACCATGTCGACGCGGCGTGCATCTACTTCGTGCAGTCACCTCAGCAGTACGACGTGATCGTCACCGACAATCTCTTCGGCGACATCCTCACCGATCTCGGAGGCGCGGTGTCCGGGGGCATCGGGTTCGCGGCCTCCGGCAACCTCAACCCGGACCGCACCGGTCCGTCGATGTTCGAGCCGGTCCACGGTTCGGCCCCCGACATCGCCGGCACGGGCAAAGCCAACCCGATCGCCGCGATCCTCAGCGCGGCGATGATGCTCGACTTCCTGGGCGAGGCCGACGCCGCCGCCCGCGTCCGCAAGGCCTGCGCCGATCAGTCGACGGTCGCCAACACCACTTCGGAGATCGGCGACTCGATCGCCGCCCGCGTCTAGGAGACGACATGCCCATCACCCCCACCGAGAAGATCTGGATGAACGGCGAGCTCATCCCGTGGGACGACGCCAAGGTGCACGTGCTCACCCACACGTTGCACTACGGCATGGGTGTGTTCGAAGGCATCCGCGCCTACGAGACGTCGCGCGGCGCCGCGGTGTTCCGGCTCACGGACCACATCGAGCGCCTGCACAACTCGGCGCGCATCCTGATGATGGACATCCCGTACTCGGTCGACGAGCTGGTCGACGCGGTGAAGCTCACCGTGCGCTCCACCGGTTTGCCCGGTTGCTACATCCGCCCGATCGCCTATTTCGGCTATGGCGAGATGGGTCTCAACACGCTGCCGTGCTCCGTCGACGTGGCCATCGCCTGCTGGCCATGGGGGGCGTACCTCGGCGACGACGCCGCCACCAAGGGCGTCCGAATGAAGATCAGTTCGTGGACCCGGCACGACCACAACACGATGCCGCCGGCATCCAAGACCGTCGGCAACTACGTGAACTCGTCGCTGGCCAAGGTCGAGGCGCTGAAGGCGGGCTACGACGAAGCCATCATGCTCAACAACCAGGGTCTCGTCTCCGAATGCACCGGCGAGAACATCTTCGTCGCTCGGCACGGCACGCTCATCACGCCGCCACTCGCCTCGGGCGCGTTGGAGGGCATCACCCAGAGCTCCGTGATGGCCATCGCCCACGACCACGGCTACGAGGTTCGTATCGGCGAGCTGACGCGCAGCGACCTCTACATCGCGGAAGAGATGTTCGTGTGCGGCACCGCGGCCGAGGTCAGCGCGGTGAACTCCGTCGACGACCGCGTGATTCCGTGCCCTGGGCCGATGACCACGGTGATCGCGCAGGAGTACGCGCGGGCCGTCCGCGGAGAAGTCGATCGTTACAAGGAATGGGTCGAGCATGTCGCCGAATGACGTAGCGCTTCCGGAATCCGTCGAGATCTTCGACACGACGCTGCGGGACGGTTCGCAGCTCGAAGGCATCTCCCTCACCGTTGACGACAAGCTGCGCATCGCCGAGCAGCTCGACCATCTCGGTGTGCACTACATCGAGGGTGGCTACCCCGGCGCCAACCCGAAGGACGACGAGTTCTTCCAGCGCGCCCAGACCGAGCTCGACCTCAAGAGCTCCACGATGGTGGCGTTCGGGTCGACTCGCCGGATCAAGGGCAAGGTCGACGACGACGACACGCTGCGCAATCTGGTGAAGGCCAACACATCGACGGTGTGCATCGTCGGCAAGGCGTGGGACTACCACGTGCTCGAAGCGCTGCGAACGACGCTCGACGAGGGCGTGGCGATGGTGGCCGACTCGGTCGAGTTCCTCCATGGGCACGGCCTGAAGGTGTTCTACGACGCCGAGCACTTCTTCGACGGCTACAAGCGCAACCCCGAGTTCGCGCTGCGCGTGCTCGAGGCCGCCGCCGAGAAGGGCTGCAACTGCCTCGTGCTGTGCGACACGAACGGCGGCTCGCTCCCGCACGAGGTCCAGCGCATCGTGCGCGAGGTCACGACCCACTTCCGTGACGACGTCGCCGTCGGCATCCACGCGCACGACGACACCGGCTGTGGGGTGGCCAACGGCCTGGCCGGCGTCCTCGGCGGGGCCACGCAGGTGCAGGGCACGATCAACGGCTACGGCGAGCGCACCGGAAACTGCAACCTCACCACGGTGATCGCCGATCTCACGTTGAAGATGGGGATCACGACGCTCCCCGAGGGCCGCATGGAGCGGCTCACCGCGGTGTCGCATCACATCGCCGAGCTCGTCAACGTCACCCCCGACCCGCAGGCGCCCTACATCGGCTCGTCGGCGTTCGCGCACAAGGCGGGCCTCCACGTGTCGGCCATCGCTCGCCGCCCCGACGCGTACGAGCACGTCGACCCCAACTCGGTCGGCAACGGCACGCGGTTCGTGGTGTCGGAGCTCGCCGGCAAGTCGACCCTCGAGATGAAGGCGAAGGAGCTGGGCCTCGAGCTCGACGGCCCGGCGCTCAACTACGTCGTCGGCCAGCTGAAGGAGCTCGAGCACAAGGGCTACCACTTCGAAGCGGCAGACGGTTCCCTCGAGTTGCTCATGCGCGGCGCCGGCGGGTGGGAGCAGCCGTTCTTCCGGCTGGAGTCGTTCCGCGTGCAGATCGACCACACGGCGTCGGGTGACTTCACCACCGAGGCCACGATCAAGCTCTGGGTCGGTGACGAGCGCATCATCGCCACCGGTGAGGGCAATGGCCCGGTCAACGCACTCGACACCGCGCTGCGCACGGCCATCGGAGATCGTTATCCCGAGCTCCAGCACCTGCACCTCACGGACTACAAGGTGCGCGTCCTCGACACGCAGAAGGGCACAGGCGCGGTCACCCGCGTGCTGCTCGACTCGACGAACGGCGAGGACTCGTGGTCGACCATCGGCGTGAGCGAGAACATCATCGAGGCGAGCTGGCAAGCGTTGTTCGACTCGATCCTTTATGGACTCATGAAGGCCTCCGCCTAGGGTTCCTCCATGGCCGCACCGGAGTACGTCCCCGTCAAGCCGATGGACGACGTGCGCACGTACGAGTCCCCGCCCCGGCGTCCCGGATCATGGTTGGCGACCCGCCCCGGCGACCTGCACGGTGAGAATCCGCACGGAGATCGGTTCGGCCACCCAGGGCCGGATCAGGGGTATGCCTTGCTGCTGGCCAAGCGATTGGCCGACCGGTTGCATCTCGAGCCGGGCGAGCACGTCGACGACGTCATCGCCGGCTGCGTCGGCGTCGCGTTGAAGCGGGCGTCGTTGCTCGGGCGGGCGCCCGTGATCTACGACCTCACCGCGGCCTACACGGTCTGGGGCTTTCTCGACGAGAAGGCGCCCGCCGAGCTGGTCGAGCTACGCAAGAAGGCGTTCGACGAGGTCGCGCTACCGCTGCACTACACCGAGCGTCATCGGATCGTCGCCGCGGTCCGCGACGAGGTGCTGCGCACGCTGCACACCGCGATCGCCGACGAGCACGCCGCCAACTGGCAGGCGCTGCTCGATGTTGCGGTGCTCGAACACGCCTCGAAGTGATTCGCGTTCGGTTCGCACCGTCGCCGACGGGCTATCTGCACGTCGGCGGCGGGAGCACGGCACTGGCCAACTGGATGTTCGCGCGCCAACAGGGTGGCGAGTTCCTGCTGCGCATCGAGGACACGGACACCGAGCGCAATCGCCCGGAGCTGATCGACAACATCCTCGAGATGCTGCAGTGGCTGGGCCTGGATTGGGACGGCGAGCCGGTGCACCAGTCCGACCGGAGTGTGTTGTATGCCGCGGCGGCCGAGAGGCTCGTCGCCTCCGGCCGCGCCTATTACTGCGAATGCACCGCCGAACAGGTGCAGACGCGCAACAAGGCCGCCGGCGGCAAGCCCGGCTACGACGGCTTCTGTCGCGATCGCGGGCTCGGCCCAGGACCGGGACGCGCGCTGCGCTTCCGTGCCCCCGAAGAAGGTGCGACATCGTTCTCCGATCTCATCCGGGGGGAGATCAGCTTCGACAACGACGCCATCGAGGACTTCGTGTTGCTGCGATCGAACGGCACACCGACGTTCCTGCTGG
>JBEEFX010000217.1:0-19462 GCA_041166365.1 Acidimicrobiaceae bacterium | reverse complement strand
CTGGGTCGGCGAGCACGCCGGCCCTCGGTTCGCGCTGGGCCTCGGTGCTCTGGCGGTGACCGTCGTGTTGCCGATCTGGTACGCGCACGCTCCGGCGAACGTGTCCGCCGTGGACTCAGCGACGACCTGAGCTCTTCGGCACCACCACGCGCGACACCGGCGCGCCCTGCTCGTGGTTGTTGATGTAGATGCGGCACTGGTTCCGGTTGGTGTCGCCGCCGACGACGATTCGAACCCATTCGGCCGCGCGCAGCACGGGCACGAGCCGCTCGGGATCGTCGGACTCGGCGTAGAGCGCGGGAGCCGCGCCCAGCTCGACCAGCTCGGCGAATGGTTGGTCCTGACCGGCCGCGTGGAACGCGTAGTGCTCCATCAGTCCAGCGGGCAGCAGGCAGTGCTCGTACAGGTGTTGTGCGATGTCGGCCTTCGACCAGCCGTCGCGGACGAAGGTGGTGGCCACCGACGGGCTCATCAGGATCACCGGATGCCAGCGCGCGAAGCGCACTCCCGTGTACGCCCACGGCCCGCAGGTGGTGGTCATGAAGTAGGTGAGGGGTTCGATCGCGGAGGCGGCGTCGCCGCCGCAGTACACCGGCGGGCTGATGGCGACCACGCTCTGCACGGTCACGACATCGTCGGTGAGGGCGAAACCCTGGTCGACGCGGAACGGGTCCCATCCGAGCGCGGTGGTGGCGTCTTCGTTCTCGGCCATTGCCGCGTTGAACGAGTAACCGATGCTTGCCTTGTCGGTCGTACCCGGCGGCGGCACGAACCGCGAGACGTTGCGGATGAACAGCCGCACGAAACGGCCCACGGAGCTGTTGGGCTGCACGTTCAGGCGCATGGCGCCGCCCTCGCTGTTGAAACCAAAGCGCTTCGTGATCGCGCCGCTGACGATCGCGAGGGGTTCCCAACTCGGTGTGGAACCGGCGTCTTGCAGCCGGAAGCCCGGGTCGGCGATGGCTTCGACCGCGGCCAGCGCGAGTGGCATGTACTCGGGTCGGCAGCCGGCCATCACCGCGTTGATCGCGACGCTCTCCACCGTGGCTTCCCGCTGCTCGGGTGCCAGGACGGCGATGACCTCCGCGGGGTCGCGGTCGCACTCAGCAAGGAACCGGTCGACGCGGGCGCGGGTCGGGGGCACCACGGGCAGACCGTCGGTCCACTGCTGTGAGTGGAAGTGGTCGAGCACCTCATCGAAGGTTCCACGGAAGGCGATCTCGCCGAACGCCGGCTCCTCGCGCGCGTCGTCACGATCGATCACCCGCGTGAACCCGGCGAGCACACCCGGCACGACGACGTCGTGCATCTTGACGGTGAACTCGTCGTCGGAATCCATCGGGATCAAGCCTGGATACTCGACGATGGCGACGCCCTCGATGCCGAGCGCCTTCGCGGCGCCATTGGCTTGATGGACGAAACCGGTGGAGACGATTGCGATCGACGGGACACCCGTCTGTTCAGCAGTTGCGCATGCCCGCAACACGGCGGGCGTACAGCTCCCTCAGGCGCCGACCCCGACGACCACTGCATCGACCTTCTCGGCCCGCAGCTTGCCGGGCATGGCCGCGATGACCTCGGGCTCATTGTGGCCGTGGACGTCGCCGAACGTGGACGCCGGCACGAACCGCATCCCGTGGTGGCGGCTCGCGAGCTCCGCCTCGATCAGAGCGAACATCTCCTCCGCCCGAAACGCGTAGTCGGAGACGAAGGCGATCGTCTTGCCGGCCAAGTCCTCGACACCGGTGCCGATGTCGACCCGTCCGATCGTCGAATGGCCGCCTGGCCAGAGCACCTCGAGCTGTTGCTGCTCGACTTCATCCATCACAAGCTCCAATCAGTCGGCGCCCGAAGGCGATACGTAGCCCAGTGCGAGGTCGCGCTCGACGAGCGCGGGATCCCGCTCTTCAGGTGGACCGAAGCCTCCGCCACCGGGCGAGCAGCGGCGCACCTTGTCACCGGCGTGAAGGGCGACGGCGGGAACCTTCGCCCCGTGCGCGGGACGCTGCCACACGCCATCGACGGTGTAGGACACGTCGTTCAACGCGCCGGGCTCGCCGCCCAGGACGCCTTGTGGCGGCGACGTGGCCTGCTCACCGAGGATCGAGAGCATGACGTCGGTCTCGACCGTGAACGTGTACTCCGTGCCGCAACCACCTCGCCAGCGGCCGGCGCCCCCCGAGTTCTCCCGAATGCCGAAGCGGTCCCACAAGATGGGGAATTCGTGCTCGGTCATCTCGATGGAAGGGAAGCGGGCCATGCCGATGATGTTCGTGCCGCCGATCAGGCCATCACTGCCGTAGGTCGCGCCGTAGCCGCCGCCGTACGGGAACGTGGCCACGAACGGATGGCCGTCCACCTGCCCGCTCGTGACGGAGACCCCGCCGGTCTGGAAGGCCGCAGCCCCCGCGACCTCGGGCACCGCCTGCACCAACGCGAGGGAGATCAGCGCGATGACGTGACCGGCGACATCGGAGTAGCCGCCGACGGCGTGCGGTGGCTCGGCGGCCAGCACCGAACCGGACGGCACGCGCAACGTCACGGGGCGGAAGCAGCCGGCGTTGATCGGAATGTCGGGGAAGGTGTGCTTGAGCGACGTGTAGCAGGCGCTCACGGTCGTGGGCAGGGCCAGATTCATCGGCCCTTCGCACAGGGGGTCGGTGCCCTCGAAGTCGATCGTCATCCCGCGACCCTCGACGGTGATCGCGACCTGCAGGTGGATCGGACGCTCGCTGATGCCGTCGTCGTCGAGATGGTCCGAAGCCGTGTAGGTACCGTCGGGTATCGCGGCGATGCGGTCCTCCATCAACCGCTCCGAGCGAAGGTCCAGCTCCGAAACGCACGCCATCACGAGTTCGGCGCCGTAGCGGTCGAACAGCCGCTCCAGCCGGCGACGACCGACCTCGAGGGCGTTGAGTTGGCTGCGCAGGTCGCCTTCTTGCATGTCGGGCAAGCGGTTGTTGGCGCGGATGAGCTCGAGCACTTCCGGGTCGATCTCGCCGCCGCGCGCGAAGCGCATGACCGGAAGCCGGATGCCCTCCTCGAAGATCGCGCGGCAGGTCGGAGAGAACGCGCCGGCCTGGGCCGCGCCGACGTCGGTCCAGTGGCCGGTGTTGGCCAGCAGCAGGAGCGGCTCGCCTTCCCAGAAGAACGGTGCAACGAGCTTGGCGTCGTTCAGGTGTGTACCTCCAAGGAACGGGTCGTTCAGGAGGTACGCATCGCCGGGTTCCCAAGGGCGGTCGATCTTCTGCAGCCAATCGACGACGGCCTTCACGGCGTACTGCATGGCGGCGACGAAGATCGGCGAGCCCTCGCGACCCTGCGCCACGGTGTCGCCGCTCTCGACGCGGAACAGTCCGTTGGCGCGGTCGTTGCCCTCGGCCACGATCGAGCTGAAGGCCGCCTTGACCTGGACGAGATCCATCTCGTCGACGACTTCGTCCATGTAGCCGCGCACGACCGCGAGGGTGGTGGGATCGACCGCGAGCGTCATGCCGTCACCTCGAGGATGAGGTTTCGCAGGCCGTCGACACGGACTGCCGTACCGGGATGGATGACCGTCGTGGTGTCGTCCTGCTGGACGATCGCCGGTCCGTGGCCGGTCATGCCGGGAGTGAGCAGGTCGCGCTCGAGGATCGCCGCGTCCTGCCACTGGCCGGAGAAGTATGCGGGGCGGGCGCCGATGACGGCGGCGTCCCACGACATCGCCGTCGGCACGGTGTTCGAGCCGACGTCGGTCGGACGGTGCCCGACGACACGGCAGTGGAGATCGGTGAGAAAGGCCGGAGCGTCGAGGCCCGTGCCGTACCTCTGGCGGTACTGCTCGCGGAACGCTTGCTCCATCGCGCTGGACTCGAGTTGCTCCTCGAGCGCGACCCGGATGGTGTGCCGTTGCCCCTCCAACTGCATCTCCCCTTCCACGACCACCGACGTACCGACCACCGGCACGCCGCCGGTCTCGATGAGTCGGCGCCCCTCGGCGAGGAACTCGGACACGATCTTGTTGGCCTCGACCATGTCGATCTCGTCGAGACGCTGACGGAAGCTGTGCAGGAAGTCGTACATGACGTCCGCATCGAGGCAACCGATCGCCGACGTGACACCAGGCAGTGGCGGAACGATCGCTCGGGGGATGCCGACCTCGCGGATGATGGCGTCGGTGTGCAATGGACCGGCGCCGCCGAACCCGACGAGCACGAACTCCCGTGGGTCGTGGCCCCGTCCGACGGACATCATCCGCACCTGCCCGGCCATCCGGCTGTCGATCACGTGCACGATCGCCTCGGCCGCGTCCTCGACGGAGATGCCGAGGGGCGACGCCACGTGCTCGTCGATGGCGCGCGCGCTGAGCTCGGGGTCGAGCTCGAGGTGGCCGCCTCCGATCGGGCGGCGGGCGCTGATCCGGCCGAGCACGACGTCTGCGTCGGTCACCGTCGGCCGGGTTCCTCCTCGGCCGTAGCACGCCGGTCCCGGAACTGCCCCGGCGCTCTGCGGACCGACCTGCAGGATGCCGGCGGCGTCGATGCTCGCAAGGCTTCCGCCTCCAGCGCCGATCGTCTCGACGTCGATGGTCGGTACGCGCAGCGGGACCCGAAAGTCCACGGTGATCTCGTCGCTCAACGCGGGCCGACCGTCGACCACGAGCGCCACGTCGAAGCTCGTCCCACCCATGTCACCGGTGATGGCGTTCGGAAAACCGGCGGCCGTCGCGATCATCGTGCCGGCGATCACCCCCGCCGCTGGACCCGATCGCACGGTGTTGGCCGGACGCTCGGTGGCGTGCCGCAGGGACATGGCGCCGCCGTTGCACTGGACGACTGCGGGCGCGCGGACGTACCCGGCCCGCTCCACGCGATCGGCCAGCGAGCCCAGGTAGCGGGCCATCATCGGCTGGACGTAGGCGTGGACGACTGCGGTGGACGTGCGTTCGAACTCCCCGACCGTCGGAAGGCTCCTGGCCGAGGCGATGACATAGTGGTCGGGCCAGCGTTGGTTGAGGACCTCGACGGCTCGGTCCTCGTGCGCGGGGTTCGCGTACGAGTGCAAGAAGGCGACGACCACAGCTTCGATGCCGTCCATGTGGGGCTCGACCGCGGCGATGAGAGCATCGGCATCGAGGGGCACCTCGACCCGTCCGTCGGGGCGCATGCGCTCGTCGACCTCGATACGGCGGTCGCGGGGAATCAGCGGGTTCCCTGTGCCGCGAAGGCCGAAGACGCTCAGGCGGTCGCGCCGGCCCAGCTCCAACACGTCCCCGAAGCCCCTCGTGGTGACGAGCAGGCAGCGCGCTCCCTTGCGTTCGATGACGGCATTGGTGGCCACCGTCGTCCCGTGGATCAGCAGCGACACGGTCGCCGGTCCCACGGCGAGCTCGTCGACTCCCGCCATGAGTCCTTCGGACTGGTCGGCCGGGGTCGACGGCACTTTGGCCACCGTCATGGTGCGGGTGCGTTCATCGCGCACCACGATGTCGGTGAACGTGCCGCCCACGTCCACGCCGATCAGGTTCGGGCGTTCGACACTCATGCGCCGGACTCGGCTGGGTGCACTCGATTCCCCCTCGGTGAAATCTCTGTGCATGGTAATCATGAAACGCGAGCGTCTGCAATCGCTCCTCAGCCGGACCAGCGGCCCCCGAACACGCGCGCGGCGGTCCCACCCAAGATCTCGGCCCGATCGGCCTCGGGGATGAAGTCGCAGGCCGACCGCACCAAGTCGAGCGCGGCTGCGTAGGTGCACACGCGCCCGATCGGGGGGAAGTTCGAGCCCCACATCAAGCGTGAAGCGCCGAAGGTGTCGTACACCTCGTGCAGCAGCGACTGGGCGCGGGGGAATGGGAAGGCCTCCTGCGTCACCTCCGGGAGACCGGACACCTTGAGCACGACGTTCGCTTGGGCTTCGAGGGCGAGCACATCCGCCCAGCCGTCGACGCGCGCGGCGGGCGCAACGGAGTGCAGCACGCTCAGGGCGAGGTGGTCGGCGATGAGCGTGAGGCCCGGGTGCCGCCGGGCGATCTCACGGAGCACCGCGGCCCGTCCTGGCGCGTAGACACCGATGGGAACGTCGCGTTCCTCGCAGGCGGCGAAGACGGGTTCGAGCGTGCCGTCGGTGAGCCAGACGTCGTCGGGTGGCGGGTCGTAGACGCGAAGGCCGACGACCCCGGGCTCGGCCAGGAGCGCATCGAGACGTCCGGGGATGTCAGCGGGTCGTGGATCGAACCGGCACAGCACTCGCACGGTGTCGGGGTGCCGGGCGGCCTCCGCGATCGAGAACCGGTTGTCGTAGCCCATCACGCCGCGGGTGATGTGCACGATGTGGTCCACACCGGCGCTGGTCGCCAGCGCGACGAGGCCGTCGACCGAGATCTCTTGATCGTCGGGAACCGGGCCCCCGGCGTCGCGCGGCGTGGCCGGCCGGCGCCAGAAGTGGGCGTGTGCATCGATCACTGGCATATCTCTGATTATCAATACTAAGGTTTGTCAGCGCGGAGAGGGGGACCAAAATGCCGCTGCAGGATCACATGAAGCTCGTCTCGGTCGACGACCACCTGATCGAGCCGCCCCACGTCTGGCAGCACTACCTGCCGGAGCGCTTCAGAGCGCGGGGGCCGAAGGTCGTCGAGGCGACGGCCAAGGCGGATTCGCTCAGCGCGGTGGGCAAGAGCGCCGCCGCGACCTTTTCGGCGCGGGGCATCGAAGCCGGCGACCAGATCTGGGTGTACGAGGACCGGCCTTACCCGAACATCGGGCTGAACGCCGTCGTCGGCAAACCCAAGGAGAAGTGGAACGGCGATCCGATGCGCTTCGACGACATGCGTCGCGGCTGCTGGGACCCCGTCGAGCGGATCAAGGACATGGACACCGACGGAGTCTGGGGCTCGCTCTGCTTCCCGAACTTCCCCCGCTTCGCAGGCACCCTGTTCCTGACCGACAGCGAGGACAAGCAGCTCGCGTTGGCCTGTGTGCGCGCCTACAACGACTTCGTAATCGACGAGTGGTGCGCGACGGCGCCGGACCGCCTGATCCCTCTCGCGATCCTCCCCCTGTGGGATGTGGCACTCATGGTGGAGGAGCTGACGCGAGTCGCGGCCAAGGGAGCACGCGCCGTTGCGCTGCCCGAGAACCCGGTGCCCCTCGGCCTGCCCTCGTACCACCGTTCGCACTGGGAGCCGGTCTTCGCTGCCGCACAACATCACGACCTCGTCCTCGCGATGCACTTCGGGACGTCAGGTGTGCTCCCGAGCCCCCACGACGACGGGCCGCCACTCATGTGGCTGGCGCTCCTCGGGGTCAACGCGATGCAGTGCGCCGTCGATCTGCTGCTCTCCCCCGTGTTCAACAAGCACCCCCGGCTTCGAGTCGCGCTGTCCGAGGGCGGCATCGGCTGGATGCCGTACATCCTCGAGCGCACCGACCACATGTGGTCGAACCACAAGCATTACCAGGACATCGATCAGGACAACGCGCCGTCGGAGCTGTTCCGGCGCCACATGTTCGGCTGCTTCATCGAAGACGAGGCCGGCGTCGCGCTGCGCCACTCCATCGGCGTCGACCAGATCATGTGGGAGTGCGACTATCCGCACTCGGACACGACCTGGCCCAACTCGCGCGCGAACGTCGCCCAGCAGATGAAGGGTGTGCCGGACGATGAGGTGCACCGGATCGTCGAGCTGAACGCCCGACGCGTGTTCAACCTCTAGGAGAGCAATGCGTCAGTTGCTGCAAGGCATCCGCGTCGTCGAATGGGCGGTGCTCTTGAACGGCGGCCTCGCCGGAGCGTTGCTCGGTGACGTCGGAGCCGACGTCATCAAAGTCGAGGACCCGGTACGAGGGGACTACCTGCGCGACATGATGGGACAGATCGTGCCGCACCACAGCCCGGCACATCTGCAGGTGAACCGCCAGAAGCGCAGCCTCACGATCGATCTGAGGTCCGACGAAGGCAAGGACGTCTTCTGGCGTCTGCTCGACACCGCAGACGTCTTCGTCGACGGCTACACCGCCGGCGTCGCCGATCGCCTCGGGATCGGGTACGACGCGCAACGGGGCCGCCGGCCCGGCATCGTGTACTGCCAACACTCGGGGTTCGGGGCGAGCGGCCCGTACGGCGAGATCCCGACGCACGGGTTCATGCAGGAGTCCCTTGCCGCGATGACGCCGATGGAAGTCGGCCCTGACGGCTATCCGCGGCACAAGGAGGTGGAGTTCGCCTTCGCGCCGGCGATGGCGCGCGCCGGTGGCTCGTCGGTCAGTGGCGGCGCGCTGCAATGCGCGTTCCACGTGGCCGCCGCACTTGTACGCCGAGAGCGCACCGGCGAGGGCTGTGTGATCGACATCTCGGCCGCAGAGGCCGCGATCGCCAACGCGTTCCCGACAGTCACCTACGACCTCAACGACGCCCGCATCACGGACCGGATGGGCCTTCCCGAGGGCAACGTCACCGCGACCGGGCCCGAAGCGTCGGTGCGGTACCAGTACTACGAGACCGCGGACGGTAAGTTCATCTTGTTCTGCGCGATCGAACCGAAGTTCTGGACCCGTTTCTGCGAGGCGGTCGAGCGTCCGGATCTCGCGGTCAACACCACCGAAGCCGTCGAGTGGGCCAGCGGCGACGTGCCCTTGCGCAAGACCGTCATGGAGATCTTCCGCTCGCGCTCGCTCGACGAGTGGCTCGCGCTGAGCGCGAAGTGGCGGCTGCCGATCGGTCCCGTCTACGACCGACCGACTGATCTCCCGCACGACGCGCAGTTGCGATCACGGCAGATCTTCCACGAGGCGGAGCACCCCGTTGCCGGCCCGTTCTCCTACGTGGGCAGCCCCGCCGTGATCGCCGATCAGCCCTACGAGGTCGCGCACCATGCGCCACAGCACGGTCAGCACACCGCGGAGCTGCTGTCCGAGCTCGGCTACAGCCCCGCCGAGCAGCAGCAACTCGCGGAGCGGGGCGTGGTGTGAGCCGCGACGACGCGACGGCCGTCGACGACACCGTCCTCGGTCTCTTCCGTGAGTGCGTCGAGCGCGATCCCGACCAACCATTCCTCGACTTCGAGGAGCAGCGGTACACCTACGCGGAGTCCCGTGAACACGTCGCGCGGCTGGCACGGGGGCTCCGTGAAGCCGGAGTGCGCCCCGGCGACACGGTCGGCGGCATGCTCGACAACAACGCCGACGCCATCTTCGGATGGCTCGCCACGAACGCCATCGGCGCGCTGTGGGTCGGCGTGAACACCGCGCTGAAGGGCGACTTCTTGGGCCACGTCCTGAACGAGGCCGACGTGAAGGTGCTCCTCACCGAGCCCGACTACGTCGAACGTCTGGTGCGAGTCCGCGACGACCTCGGGCAGATCGAACGCGTGCTCTACCGAGGCGACGGTGCGGTCGACCTGGGCGGTTTCGAGGGGGGTGGCCTCGACCCGTGGCGCCTGGACGGCACCGACGATCCGCTCGGCGCCGATGTCGATCCACTCGATCTCACCTGTCTCATCGTCACAGGAGGCACCACCGGCCCGTCGAAGTGCTGCATGATCTCCAACGCGTACATGGCGCACTTCGCCCGCATGACGAACATGATGGCGGGCCGGCAACGCGAGGACATCAGCCTCAATCCGCTCCCCGCCTTTCACCTCAACCTGCTCGGGTGCACCGTGGTGTCGAGCCTGCTCCTCGGGGGCACGGCCGCGATCCTGCCGCGATTCTCGGTCAGCGGGTTCTGGCCCGCGGTGGAGCGGACCGGCGCGACAGTCGTCCACATCCTCGGCTCGATGATCGCGCTCATCGCGCGGATGCCCGACACCCCCGAGAGCGAGCGGTGCAAGGGTCAGATCCGCGCGCTGGTGGGCGTACCGTTCCCTCCCGACCTCGTCGCGACGTGGCGCGAACGGTTTGGCATCGAACTGGCGGGCTTCCACGGCTACGGGCTCACCGAAGCCTGCCCTCTCACGTCGTTGCGCCACGACGAGACGCCCAAGCCCGGTTCGTCAGGCCGGCGCAACGAGCACTTCGACGTCATGCTCCTCGACGACGACGGCGTCGAGGTCCCGGTCGACGCTCCCGGTGAGATCATCTGCCGGCCGACGCGTGAAGGCGTCATGTTCTCCGGTTACTGGAAGCGACCCGAGGCGACGGCCGCGGCCACCCGAGACGGGTGGTTCTACACGGGCGATATCGGACGGTTCGACGAGGACGGCTTCTTCTACTTCCTCGACCGCAAGAAGGACTACCTGCGCCGCCGCGGCGAGAACATCTCGAGCCTCGAGGTCGAAGCGACCTTCTTGAAGCATCCGTTGATCGAGGACGTCGCGGTGCACGGGCTCCCGTCAGACCTCACAGAGGACGACCTCAAGGTCACGGCGGTCGTGACGCGCGGACAGGATCTCGACCCCGCCGCCCTGTTCGAATGGTCGGTGGATCGGCTTCCCTACTTCGCACTGCCGCGCTACATCGAGTTCCGCGAAGAGCTGCCCCGGAGCCCGTTCGGACGCGTGTACAAGTACCAGCTTCGCGACGACGGCGTGACCGCCACCACGTGGGATCGAGAAGCCGCCGGCGTGACGTTCGAACGGCGTTAGGCGCCCTCATGCGCGCACTCGTGACCGGCGCGAGCCACGGCATCGGAGGCGCGACGTGCCGCAAATTGGCGCAGGACGGCTTGGCGCGCGGCGAGCGAGTACGGATCGCCGCAACGGCGACGGGAACCCGGCCCGATCTCGATGAGCTCGTCGCCGAGCTGAACGAGATGGGCGCGAGTGCCGTCGCCTTGACCGGAGACCTTGCGGACCCCTCGGTCCCAGGTCGTCTCGTGGCGCAAGCGCTCGAGTTCTGCGGAGGTCTCGACGCGCTCGTATCGAACGCCGCCATGCGCCACCAGGCTCCCCTCCTCGATCTGCAGATCGAACACTGGGACAGCGTGTTCGCGGTGAACGCGAGAGCAACATGGCTTCTCGGCCGTGCCGCGCACGCGGCGCTCGCGGAGTCGACCGGCGCCATCGTCGCCGTCTCTTCGATCGCGGGCATGTATCCCCACGCGAACTACGGGCCGTATGCGGCCTCGAAGGCCGCACTGGTGATGATCTGCCAGCAGATGGCTCAAGAGTGGGGGCCGGACGGGATTCGCGTGAACTGCGTCGCCCCCGGCATGGTGCGCACCCGCAACGCCGCGAATGTCTACGCTGATCCAGTCCTGGCCGCCGAACGAGCCGAGCGCGTCCCGCTGCGTCGCGTCGCCGACCCGTCGGAGCTGGCCGGTGCCATCGCGATGCTCCTGAGCCCCGACGCGTCCTACATCACGGGTCAGAACATCTGCGTCGACGGAGGCTTCACCGCCTCAGTGATGGCCACCATCCCCGGGCGCCCTGCGGCGCGGTGATCGCGACGCTGGGCACGGACCGCAATCAAGTGGAATAATGATCAGGAACCGGCCCGGCGCACGGGCGGTCCGATCGGAGGCCCCCATGCCCGCCAAGACCCCGAAGGTCGCCGACTTCTCGACCCACTACTCCGGTCCGGTCGCCAGCCGGCAGCTGGTCCAGCTGGGCGCGGACGTGATCAAGGTCGAGGGTCCGAGGTTCGGCGACGGCAACCGCACGCTGCCGCCGCTCACGACCGCGGGCGACTCGATCAACCACCTCTACTTGAACATCGGCACCCGCAGCCTCACCGTGGACACCCGCTCCGAGGAGTGGCCGGAGGTCGTCGGTGCCGTGGCGCGATGGGCTGATGTCGTGATCGTCGGCAATCGCCCGTCGGCCGCTCGCAAGCGCGGCATCGACTACGCCACCATCCTCGAGCACAACGCCAACACCGTGTACTGCATGATCACCGGCTACGGACTCGAAGGGCCGTACGCCGACTACCCGGCGCACGGTCTGAACATGGACGTGCTCGCCGGCACCGTGCCGGTCGAGTGGGAGGACGGCGAGCCGTATCCCCCCGCGAGCTACCGCTCGATCGGCACGACGCTCGCCGGGATCCAAGCGGCCCTCGGCGTCATGGCCGGTCTGCACCGGCGCGACCAGGGCATGGGGCCGCAGTTCGTGCACGTGTCGATCTGGGAAGCAGCGTTGAGCTGGATGTGGCGCGACCTGTCCACATTCGCGAACGTCGGCGAGCAGTGGTCGATCTATCGCGAGTACGGGCCCCGGTACTGCATGTACAAGGGCAGCGACGGCGAGCCGATCCTGGTGTGCCCGATGGAGGAGCACTTCTGGCACCGGTTCTGCGACGTGCTCGAGCTGCCTGAGGAGATCCGCGAGCGCGGTGACTGGTCCGGTGGGACCGACTTCGGTGCCGGGTACGAAGGCGAGCTCGAAGCCATTCGCGAGCGGATGGCGAAGCGCACGGCAGCGGAGTGGAACGACCTCCTCGCCGCGGCCGACGTGCCTGCCGCACTCGTCCTCGACTGGCGTCAAGCGATGTCGTCGGAACACGCACACGTGAACGGTGCGATGTTGACCTACGACTACAAAGACCGCGCGGCGACGATTCCGACGACGCCGGTCTCCGTGCTGTCAGACGTTTCCGCGGACGCGTCGTACGAGGAGATCGCGGAGCGTCATCGGGCCAAGGGGTCAGAGCTGGCGCAGCCTCCGGATCTCGGAGAGAACTCCGCCGAGATCCTCGAGGAAATCGGGCTCCCACACCTGATCGAAAAGCTCGCCCGCTGACTGCAGCTCCGACCGGTCGCGACGCGGTCGCTGTGATCACCGGCGGCGGCCGCGGCATCGGTGCGGCGGTGGCGAAGGAGATGGCGGCCCAGGGGTGGGACATCTGCGTCGCCTACCTGCAGGACGAAGCCGCGGTACGCAATGTGATCGCGTCGTGCGAGATCCTGGGCCGCAGGGCCATGGCCGTGCAGGCCGACGTCGCGTCCGAAACCGACGTCATCGCACTCTTCGCCACCGCGGACCGACTGGGTCCGCTCGGCGCGCTCGTCAACAACGCGGCGATGGTGCTTCCCCCGAACCGAGTCGAGGACTGCGAGGGCGCAGCGCTGACCCGCTTGTTCGCCGTCAACATCGTGGGGCCCTTCCTCTGCGCCCGCCAGGCGATCGGCCGCATGTCGACACGGCACGGAGGCGCGGGCGGCTGCATCGTCAACGTTTCGTCCATCGGAGCGCGCCATGGCGCGCCCGGGGAGCACGTGGACTACGCCGCGACCAAGGGTGCTCTGGACTCGATGACATGGGGGCTCGCGCAAGAGGTGGCCGGCGAGGGCATACGCGTCAATGCCGTGCGACCAGGCGCCGTCGAGACCGACATCCACCTCCTGACCGGCGACCGCGAGCGCGTCGCCAGGCGAGCGCGCGCGACGCCGCTGGGCAGGGTCGGCCAGCCCGTCGAGGTGGCCAAGACGATCGCGTGGCTGTGTTCGGACGACGCATCCTTCGTCGTCGGTGCCACCGTCGACGTCAGCGGCGGCCGCTAGCTGGGCGGTGACCGCACGAGGGCCGAGGTGACGAGTTCGGCGACCGGCTCTCCTCGGAGAGGTGCCGCCGTCAGCGCCCGAACTCCTCCGGGGACTTGCCACAGGTCATGGCGCCATCAACCGCCATCTCGCTGCCGGTGACGAACGACGATTCGTCCGACGCTAGGTACAGGACGAACTGCGCGACGTCGTCGGTGGTTCCCACGCGGCCGATCGGCAACTTGCGACCAACCTGTTCTTCCCCCCCACCGAGCATCTCCGTCGCGATCGGCCCGGGGTGCACCGCGTTGACGCGGATTCGATAGGGCGCAAGCTCGATGGCCGCTGTCCTCGTCATGCCGCGTACCGCAAATTTCGACGCCGTGTAGGCGATGCGCTCACTTATGCCGACCAGCGCAGCCACCGAGGCGATGTTGACGATCGACCCGCCGCCTGCGGCACGCATCGGCGCGATCGCCGAGCGAATGCCGAGGAACACGCCGCCAGCATTGACGGTCATGACGCGCTCGAAGTCCTCGATCGTCTCGGTCTGGATCGACCGGATCCGCGACACTCCGGCGTTGTTGACGAGCACGTCGAGACGCCCGAAGCCCATCACCGCCGCCGCGACGACACGATCCCAGTCTTGCTCGCTGGTGACGTCGTGATGCACGAACCGGGCCGAGGAACCGATGGACTCGGCCACCTCGTGGCCTCGTTCGTCGAGCACGTCGGTGAGGATCACCTGCGCTCCCTCGGCGACGAACAAGCGGGCCTCGGCCTCGCCCTGCCCGCGGGCCGCGCCGGTCACGACGGCGACCTTGCCCGACATGCGACCTGCCATGCTCCTCCTCGGTAAGCTATCTCTGATGACAATAGTGAGAATATGGCGGGCGGGCTAGTCCCGGACGGGTGCGCCGTCGTCACCGGAGCGAGCCGCGGGCTCGGACGGGCGATCGCGCTCGAGCTCGCCGGTCGCGGGACCGAGGTGGTGGCCACCATGCGCGATCCGGCGCACGGGGCCCCGCTGCTACGGGAGTCGGCGGCACGCGACTTGCCGTTGCGGGTGCAGCGCCTCGATGTCACGCAGCCCGGGGACTTCGAGATGCCCGACGGGTTGACGATGCTCGTGAACAACGCCGGGATCCGCAAGCAGTACCTCTCGGTCGAGGACACGGATCTCTCCGAGTGGCGCGAGACCTTCGAGACCAACGTCTTCGGGGCGGTCGAGATGACCCGCCGCGCGATTCCGAAGTTGCGCGCCACCGGCGGCGGCGTGATCTGCAACATCACGTCGATGGCGATCTTCCAGCCGTGGCCTTTCTTCGCCGCCTACCGCGCCAGCAAGGCCGCGCTGGCAACGATGACCGAAAGCCTCAGCATCGAGCTGGCTCCGCACGGCATCCGCGTGATCGACGTTCCGCTCGGCCCGGTCGAGACCGACCTGTGGGCGACGTCGATCATCGCTCGGCCGCCCGAGGCGGTCGAGCACGAGGCCTATCGCGAGGTGGCGGAGCGCAACTACGAACAGATCCGCCAGGCCATGCCGCAAGTCACGTCGACCGCCGACGCCGCCCGCGGCATCGTCGATGCGCTGTTCGACACTTCCGACGCCGCTCGCGTCGCCTGCGACGTCGTCGCCGCGGAGGCGTTGGCGAAGTGGCGATCCTGCGACGACGAAGCGCGCCGGCGCGACATGCTGCACCACCTGGGCTTGGACGGCTGACGCGCAGCCGACGGCTCGCTCCCTGTCTCCCCGGTAACCCCTAGCTGATCAGCAACCAGTCGTCGTCGCGGTGCGTGGCTTCGTTCGTCAGCCATTCGACCAGCTCGGTGAAGAACGTCCGAGCCAGACGCTCAGCACGGCCGGCATCGCCGCGAACGATCGCGTCGGCCGCCCGCGTGTAGAACCGCGCCGCCTTTCTCCGCTCGTCCTCCTGCAGGTACATCGGCCGGCGGGTGGTGGCGATGAGATCGTTGGCGACGCTGAAGTAGAGGTTGATGAGCGGGTTCGACGCGAGCGCGGCGACCTGGTTGAAGTACTCCAACCGGAGGACGGCAAACCGGCGGGCGCCCGAGGTACTGCCTGCTGCTTCGTTGAGCTCCTCGGCGAGCTCGACCAACTGAGAACGCGCGTCGACGTCTGGGTTCTCCGCGGCGAGCGCCATGCATCGAGGAGCGACGAGCGCAACGGCGTCCATGAGGTCGAGCACATTCGCCCCACGGCTGCGCAGGAACACCGACACCGAGTGGATCACACCTTCAGACGACGGCGCCTGCGCCCAGATGCCCCCTCCATGACCGCGCCGGACCACCAACAGCTGCTCGGCTTCGAGCAGGCGTACGGCCTGACGGAGCGTCGGCCGGCTGACACCGAGCCGCTCGAGGACCTCATCCTCCGAACCGAGCAACCACTCGCCGCCATCGCCGTCCGGCAGTTGGTTGAGGATCTCTTCGCGGAGCACATCGGCGGTCGCTTGGACCGCGGTGCCGCGCTTGAGCATTCGTTTCACATCGGTGCTGCGCCCGTCCGTCACTCCCGCACCTCTCCGCTTTCGAGAAAGGGCAGCGTAAGACCCGCACGAGGCCAGGGGATGGCCCATAGGCGGCCGAGGCCGGATTCGGTGACGTACAACGTCGACTGATCGAGCCCACCAAACGCGACGTTGGTGACGAGTCGGTGCTCGAACTCGAACCGCTCGAGCTGATTGCCCGCGTCGTCGTACACGATGACGCCCCGCCCCAGAGCTCCCGCGACCACGACGTTGCCCTCCACGTCGATGCAGATCCCGTCCGGCCGATGCGGCCGTGGCATCGTCGCGAACAGTCGGCGTTCTCCGAGCTTGCCCGGACCGAGAACGGGGTGCACCCACAGCTCGCCCGTACCTGACTCCGCGACGATGAGTTCTGACTCGCCCTCGAAGAACGCCAACCCGTTCGAGAACCGATAGCCGTCCGCGGCCACAGTGACACGCTGCAGATCTGGATCGATGTAGAGCACGAAGGCGTCGGTCGCCCCATCAAGACCGCGGCCGGAGTCCGTGAACCAGACCCCGCCAGCGCTGTCGCACGCGATGTCGTTCGGCGCAACCAACTGACCGGCCTCGGACTCGACGTGAAGGACCGTGACCTCGCCCGACGGTGAGATGGATTGCACCGACCCGCTCGCATAGTCCGGCGACGGGCCGGTCGCGCGACCTTCGACCCAGTTCAGACCGCCGTTGTTGGCGCAGTAGACGACGCCCCCCGGTCCACGGGCCAACCCGTTCGGACCACCACCCGTATCCGCATGGCGAGCAACGCGGCCGTCGGCGCCCACAGCGAGCACGACCCCGCCACGGATGTCGGTGACGAGCACACGCGCGTCGGGCAGGAACACTGGACCTTCCGGGTAACCGAGGCCCTCAGCGACGATGACCCGCATGCTCCCTCCGTCCCCCGAATAGATATCTTAGATTACACTACTAGTCGGATGGAGCTCGACCCGCGGCACGGCACCCACGATCCGAGCACCACCACCGTGCGCCGTCGCCGGCAATCGGTCCGCCGTACGACCTCCATCGACATGCTCCGTCCGTCGGGGGTCGAAGGTCCGGTACAGCTGCGGGGCGCAGCGCGAGACCTGTCAACCGGCACCACCGGGGCAGCGATGGTGCTCGGAGAGGCCTCACTGACCGCGACGGTCGACTTCCACAATGGCCGTCGCGTCCAAGAACTCGAGCTGTGGCCTCATCACCCGGGCGCCGCCGCGCTGGTGAACATCGCCGCGGCGAGCGGCTTTCGGTCCGCCGTCGACCGCGCACTACCCGATCAGCGCGAGGCAACCACGCTGCTGTACCAACTGCTGGACGATGTGCCGGTGGCGACGTTGGTCTCGGGCTTCGCGCTACAGAACGCCGGCTACAAGCAGAAGGGCGTTGCTGTTCCCCAGCAGAAGGCGGACATCTGCTCCGGCTGGCGCACCGGCGGCACGATCATGATCGAGCTCACGTCACGGGGCCAGGTACCACCGGCCACCGGACCGGTGGCGCCCGACATCGAGGACGTCGACGATCCGATCGGCTGGCACCGAATGGCACCGCTCTCCCGCGGTGGGATGCGCCGGCGCCGTCGTCTCGACGTCACGCTGGGCGCGCTCCTCCACGTCGACGCGATGCTTCGAGACTCACACGTCGATGACGCCGGGCTCGAAACCGTCGTGCACGAATACGCGGTCAGCGCATCCGTCGACCCCGACGGGTTCGTGGTGCGCGCGATCAGCGCCCGGCCGCATGTGTTGCCGTGGATGGAATGCCCGTCCGCGGCCCTGAGCGCGCAGCGGCTCGTGGGCCAGCAGGTGCAAGGCCTGCGCGACCAGATCCGCACCAGCTTCCTCGGCGTGGAGACCTGCACGCATCTCAACGACCTGCTTCGCACCTTGACCGATGTGCCCGCCCTGGCTCTTCTCGGCGCGCGGTCGAATCGGCTGGAACAATGATCAGAAGGCGACTCAGACGGGCTCGGGGATCTTGAAGAGGTTGGCGACGTTGTCGTGGGTTACCGCCCGCCGGACATCGTCCGGCGTTCCCGCGAAGATCTCGTCGAGCACCTCCCGACTCTTCGGCCACGTGCCTTCGAGGTGCGGGTAGTCACTCCCCCACATCACCGCGCCCGGGCCGGTGATGTCGAGGGTGGAGAGCAAGGCGCGGTCGTGTTGAAACGTGGCGTGCACCTGTCGGACGACGTACTCGCTCGGGAGCATCGACAGCTTCGGGTTCACGAACATCGCATGCTGCTTGAAGCCTTCGTCCATTCGCTCCATGAGCGCCGGGAGCCACGAAGCCCCTCCTTCCACGAAGACCGTGTGCAACGTCGGGAAGCGCTCGAGCACCCCACCGGCGATCAGATACGACACGGCACGCTGCGGCGGGTAGAAGGTCTCGACGTAGTTGATGACGGCCGCGCCTGCAGCGCGCTCGACGATCGGGCTGTCGCCGGTACCCACGTGGAAACACGCGCGGACGTCCGACTCCGCCAAGGCGGACCACAGCGGATCGAGCGCGGGGTCGTTGTAGCGAAGGCCGCCCGGCGGGGTGCAGGGCAGGCACACCGCACGGAAACCGAGGCCCGCCGCGCGGTCGAGCTCGGCCACCGCGTCGCCGACATCGGCCAGCGGTAGGAGCGCGACGCCGACGAATCGCGGAGACACCTTCACGAACCTGTCGAGGATCCAGTCGTTGTAGATCCGCGCGCAAGCCATCGCCAACTCCGCGTCAGCCGTGAGGTAGATCCACAATCCCATCGACGGGTACAGCACCTCGCCCCAGATGCCCTCTCGTTCCAGATCCTCGATCCGGGCCGTCGGATCGTTCGCGCCCGGAGGACGGATCGCCGCGGTGAAGTCGAGCGGGTCCCGCTTGATGAACTGGTCGTCGAAGAACACCAACTCTCGGTTGTCCTTGACCTCGGTACGCGGACCGCGCGCCCGTAACCGCTCAGGAAGGTCCTTCCAGAGATCTTGCGGCTCCAGCACATGCGAGTCCGCTGAGCAGGCCATGTAGTCCATATCGCTCCCTCTATGTCGATCGAGCTTGAGTGGTCCGACGGAAGCGCGGAACGCTGACGTCCGCGGAAGCGTCGTCCCACCAGACGCTCACCCGCTCGCCGATGGCGACGTCCGTTGGCGGCGTGTCGACGAGGTTGCTGACGAACCGGGTGCCCGACTCGTCCAGTTCGACCACGACGATGTTGAAGGGCACGTTGTCGCGCAACGCTCCGAGTCCGTGATGCACGATCGTGTACGAGTACACCGCTCCGTCACCGCTGACGGGCGCCCATTCGAGGTCGAACGACTGGCATGCGCCACAGACAGGACGGGGCGGGTGCTGGAACCGGCCGCAGTCAACACATCTCTGCACCGTGAGCGAGTGCTCGCGACACGCCTGCCAGAACCCTTCGTTCGACTCGTCGACGACGACCTGTGCGACCTCGAGCGGCAGGTAGGGGACGGTGGCCGTCATCACGCGCTCCGGCTGAGGATCATCGAGCTCGAAGGGGTCGGGCTCGGACCTCCGGTGACGAG
>JBEEFX010000216.1:0-20806 GCA_041166365.1 Acidimicrobiaceae bacterium | reverse complement strand
GGCCGTGAGGAGGTCGAGCAGCGTCGACAGCCCCAGGAAGAAGGCGAAGCCGCGAACGGCGCCGACCGTCAGCCAGAAGAGCAGCGCGGCGCCGATGAACGACGCGAGGTCAGCAGCCACGATCGTGCGCCACGCGCGCTTGAACGCGTGATCGACGGCGGACCGAACCGTCTTGCCGGTCTTCACCTCGTCCTTGATGCGCTCGAAGTACACGATGTACGAGTCCGTCGTGACGCCGACGGAGACGACGATGCCGGTGACGCCGGACAGGCTGAGCGCGAGACCGGACGAGCTCGAGAGCGCGGTGATGATCGAGTAGTTCAAGGCGGACCACACGCCGAGGCCGACGATCACGACGACGCCGAGTGCCCGGTAGTACAGGATCATGTAGATCGCGACCGCGCTGATGCCGACGAGACCGGCGATGAGACCGGCGCGCAACGAGTCGTGACCGAGTGTCGCGGAGACGGTCTCGACGCGTTCCTGCTGGAGCTGGATCGGCAAGGCGCCATAGTTCAGGACGAGCGCAAGATCCTCGGCCTGCTTCTGCGTGAACTTGCCGGAGATCTCGATGGCGGTGCTGGTGAACGTGGCGGTCTGCGGCGCGGGGTTCGATTCCACGTTGCCGTCGAGCACGATCGCGGTGGTGCCCGCGGGACAGGTCGTGTCCTTGGCGAAGCAGTGCCCGGACAGCTGGTTGAACCCGTCGAGGCCCGAACCCTTGAGCTCCAGCTCCACGACCCAGGATCCCTGGGGAATGGCCGCTCGTGCGCTCGACACGGCATCGCCGCTCAGTGCGACGGGACCGAGCACCGCGCAGGCGTCGACCTCGCCGTTCTTGTCCCGGTCGTCGGTCGCGATGATCGGTTCGCCGTCGGGCGTGACGCTGGCCTGGTCGCCGGCGGTACCGCACGCGAGCGGGTTCGCGGGCGCGCTCGTCGTGGTCGCGCCGGGGACGGTCGTGTCGGTCGATGCCGGCGCGCTCGTCGCCGTGGTGTCGCTGGTCGGGGTCGTGTCGCTCGTCGGCGTCTGACTCACCGCGAGATGACCGGCGGGGCGGGCACCGAGGCCCGACTGGCCGGAGGTTGTGGTCGTCGGAGTGGTCGCGATGGTCGATTCCGGCACCGATGTGCTGGATGGCGTCGTGCTTGCGGTCGGGCCGGTGTCGGTCGGCTTCACGCACAGGCCCCCGAACGCCGGGTCGAGCGATTGCGTGTAGGTGGAGTCAGGCAGGTGCGTCGGCAGGTTGGCGCACGTCGGCCGGAACTGGAGCTTCGCCGTGCGGCCCACGAGCTCGATGGCGCGCTGCGAGTCCTTCACGCCGGGAAGCGACACCACGATGAAGTTGCCCTGGCGCGTGATCTCGGGTTCGGCGACGCCCAGGCCGTCCACCCGGCGGCGGATGATCGAGATGGCCTGGTCGAGCTGGCTGCTGGTCGCGGTCTGCCCGGCCTTCACCCCGAGCACGACGGACGTGCCGCCTTGCAGGTCGAGACCCAGCTGCGGTGAGCGCGCTCCGAGCGTGACCGTGTACGCCAACGAGCCGATGGCGAGCACGAGCATGATGACGAGCGGCATCGCTCCCGAACGCCGCATCAGCCGTCAGTACCCGATGACTCTCCCTCGGCCAGCGCACCCTCGGGCTCACCGACGTTCCCGACCGCGTCGACCGCGTCGACCTCGTCGACCTGGCCGCCGACCGGCTCGATCTCGGGCTGCGGTTCTGGCTCCGGCTCGTTCATGCGACGGGCGATCGCGGCCCGCACGATCCGCAGCCGGATGCCGGGGGCGACTTCGAGGTGCAGCACCTCGTCGTCGATCGCGGTGATCGTGCCCAGGATCCCGGAAGTGGTCATCACCTCGTCGCCCTCCTCCAACAAGGACACGAGCGCCTGGTGGGCGCGCATCCGCCGTTGCTGCGGAAGGATCACGATCGCCCAGAGGACGAGGAACATCAGGGGGAGGAAGATCAACCCCATGGCGGCGTCTACCTGGGTCCGGGGGATATGGCGGCGTTCACCGTAGCCGAGCCCTCCGCTAGGACCAGATCGCGAGGGTCGAGGCCCGGAACGCGCCGAACCGTCCTTCGACGATCGCCGTCCGCATCCCGGCCACGAACCGCAGCAGCCACTCGAGGTTGTGCAGCGTCACGAGGCGGGCTCCGGTCGGCTCCTGCACAGAGAGGAGGTGTCGGAGGTACGCCCGTGACCAGTGCTGGCACACCGCGCACGGACACGTGTCGTCGAGCGGGCCGGGGTCGGTGCGGAACCGCGCGTTGCTGAGGTTGAACCGCCCGGCGTCGGTGAGGACCGTGCCGTGCCGGCCGTGTCGCGTCGGCAGGACGCAGTCGAACAGGTCGACCCCCATCGCGACTGCGTCGACGAGCCGCGCCGGATCGCCGACTCCCATGAGATAGCGGATTCGATCGGCCGGGAGCACGCTGATGGCGGCCGCCAGCGCGGGACCCATCTCGGCGCGCGTCTCCCCGACCGACAGGCCGCCGATCCCGTAGCCGTCGAAGCCGAGCTCGACCGTGCGCTGCGCGCTCTCCACGCGCAGTGCCTCGTCGATGCCTCCCTGCACGATGCCGAACAACGCCTGGCCCTCACCGCGCGATGCGGCCTTGGCGCGCGCCGCCCACGCGCTGGTGCGGTCCACCGCTTCACGCAGGACGCCCGGCGGCGACGGCAGCGGCGGACAGACGTCGAGGACCATCTGCACGTCCGCCCCCAACAGTGCCTGCACCTCGACGGCGCGCTCCGGCGTCAACCGGTGCGCGCCGCCGTCATAGGTGGAGCGAAACGTCACCCCCTCGTCGTCGACCTTCACGGTCCCGGCCGGCAACGAGAAGACCTGGAACCCGCCCGAGTCGGTGAGCATCGGCCCCGCCCATCCCGTGAATCGGTGCAGCCCGCCGAGAGCGGCGACCGTGTCCTCTCCGGGCCGCAGCATGAGGTGATACGTGTTGGCCAGGACGATCTCGGCACCGATGCGCGCCAAGTCTTCACTGTCGAGCATGCGCACCACGCCGCGCGTGCCCACGGGCATGAAGGCCGGCGTCGCGAACGATCGGCCGGACGCGGTGACGGCGCGGCCGGCGCGCGCCGCGCCGTCGTGCGCCTCGAGGGTGAGAGAGATCATGCGCGTTCGACGAGCATGGCGTCGCCGAAGGAGAGGAAGCGGTAGCCCTCATGCAGGGCGACGTCATACAGATCGCGCCAGCGGGGGCCGACGAACGCACCGATCATCGCCAGCAGCGTCGTGCGCGGCAGATGGAAGTTGGTCAGCAGCACGTCGACGACCTGGAACTCGAACCCGGGTGTGATGAACAACGCGGTGCGACCCGCGGGCGTCTGCGTCGCCGCCGCGGATTCGAGCGCCCGCACGACCGTCGTGCCGACAGCGACCACGCGCTCGGCCGCGGCGCACGCGTCGAGCGTCGCCGCCGGCACGTCATAGGCCTCGGAGTGCATCACGTGGTCCTCGAGCCGCTCGGAGGTCACGGGACGGAAGGTGTCGAGCCCGATGGCCAGCTCGATCGTCGCGACACCGATGCCGTTCCCGCGACAGCGGTCGAGGACGTCATGGGTCAGGTGGAGGCCTGCGGTGGGCGCCGCCGCCGAGACCGGCCGCCGCGAGTACACGGTCTGGTAGCGCTCCGCTTCCCGGAGCGGCACGTGGATGTAGGGAGGCAACGGCAGCTCACCTCCGCCTTCGATGTCGCCCGAGAGGCCGACCTGCCACCGTCCGTCGCCGCGGCCGGCGAGCACCTCGACGACCACCCCATTCGGTCCGGTGAGCACGAGACCGGGGCTCACGCGGCGGCTCGGCCGTACGAGCGCCTCCCAGGTCCCGTCCCCGTCTCGTTCCAGCAGCAGCACCTCGACGGCGCCTCCGCTCGGCTTGCGCACGTGCAGGCGAGCGGGCAGCACGCGGCTGTCGTTGACCACCAGGAGGTCACCGCGCCGCAGGAGATGCGGCAGGTCCGCCACCCGGCGATGGTCCGCGGGCCGACCCGGGCCGCGGTCGACGAGGAGCCTGGCGTCCTCGCGGCGCGCCGCGGGCTCCTGCGCGATCGCCTCCTCGGGCAACGGATAGTCGAGCTCGGAGACATCCATGAGGGCAGGAACAGGAAGGAACGGCAGGAGACGGTGCCGAACCTTACGCAGGTCCGGACCGACCAAGGGCAGGCGGCCAGGGGAGGGATGTTCGTCGTGGCCGTGCGGGCCGAGGAAATCCAGGATCCGGGGACAGTCGACCTCGATCGTGACCGGTCGCTCGTCCTTCGTTACCAGCACGGCGACGAATCGGCCTTCGACGAGCTCTATCGGCGCTACTACCCCCGTCTCCGCCTGTACTGCCAGCGCAGGGTCGGCGACACCCACGCCTCAGAGGAACTGGCCCAAGAGGCGTTCCTCAAGGCGCTGCGCGCCATGCCCCGGTTCGCGGGCGAGCGCCGCTTCTACCCCTGGATGACGGTCATCGCCCAGCGCCTGTGCATCGACCACCACCGCCGCACCTCCCGCGTCGAGCCCTCCAACGAGATCGATCTCGGCGCGGTCGAGCCCGACCACGACGCGCTGTTCGCCGCGGTCGACCGCGACCATCTCACCCAAGCCATCCAGCACCTCGCGCCCCGCCACCGCGAGGTGCTCGACCTGCGCGAGCAGCGGGGCTGGAGCTACAACGAGATCGCCGACCACCTCGACGTGCCCCTCACGACCGTCGAAGCCCTGCTGCATCGAGCGCGCAAGGCGCTCAAGCGCGAGTTCCTCGCGGTGTCCGGCGGCGGCCGGCTCGCCGGCACCCCAGTCATCGGATGGATCCTGTTCCGCGTCGCCCGTCTGCGGGCCAGGGTCTCGGGGCGCACGGCCAACCAACTCGTACCGATCGCGGGCTCGGCCGCCGCGGGTGTTGCCGCGCTCGGTCTGGTTCTCAACCCGTTCGGCCCCGCGCCGAGTGTGCCGACATTGTCCCGGCCACCGGCCGCCATCGCGTCCGCGACCTCGCCGAAGACCGCACCCGTGAACGTCCCGCTCGTCTCCGCTGACGGGTCGACGCCGTCGCAGCCACCCGTGGACCGCGCCGGAGCGCCCACACCCGAGGCACCGGCCGTGGCGAGTGCCGGCCCACTGTCGGTGTACTCGGGCAAGGAAGCGACGCAGGCCGCGCGAGACACGAACGAGCAGCAGCCCGTGCAACTCGACCTCGATGTCGTGCAGGCCGGCCTCAACCCGGGGCAGATCGTGGACGACCTGACCAACCACCTTCCAGGAGGCAATCCGTGAGGCTCCGCGCTCGACTCGCTGTCGTGGCCATGTTGCTGCTCGTCCTGCTCGGCCTCGGCGCGGGAGCGCAAGCGAACGCGAAGCCCCCGGTGACGACGCCGAACAACGGGTGCGTCGTCGTTCCGCCGCTCGAGCTCGCCGCCTGCCTGGGTCGGCTCTGAGCGCAGACCGCTAGCGCACCTCGCCGGTCGCCATCTCCCCCACGAGCAGGTCGACGACGTCGACCAGCGACCCGCCGTCCGCGACGACCCGCCGCTGACGGGACGCACTCGAGCCTGACTCCAAGGTCCGCCGCAACGATCCGAGCTCCTCGTGACAGCCCAGGCGGCGCGCCGTCGGGGTGAGCTCCTCGATCAGATCGCCTACGGCCTCGCGCATCGGGCGACGTGTGCCGTGCGCGTCGAGGATGAGATCGGCGTTCAGGCCGTAACGCGCCGCCCACCACTTGTTCTGCCGGACGATCCACTCCCGCGCGACCGGCAGCCGGTAGCCGCGATCCATCAACGAATCGAGCCAGTCGACCAGCGACTGGGCGAGCGCGGCCAACCCGGCGACCTCGGTCATCGTCGGCAGGCCATCGCACATTCGAAGCTCGACCGTGCCGAAGTCGGGATGCGGGCGGATGTCCCACCAGACCTCGCGGATCGTCGAGATCGCCTCGGCCGTCACCAGGGTCTCCATGAACGCCTCGAAGTCGTCCCACGACTCGATCGGCTCGGGCAACCCGGCGGTCGGCAGCCCTTCGAACACCTTGCTGCGACACGACGCCAGACCGGTGTCGCGACCGTCCCAGTACGGGCTCGATGCCGACGTGGCGAGGAAGTGCGGGATGTAGAACGCGAGCGCGTTCGAGATGGCGATCGCCTTCTCCGCGGACCGCACGCCGACGTGGAAGTGCACGCCGAAGATCTGCAGCCGCTCCGCCATCCAGGCCATCTCCTCGATCAAGCGCGCGTAGCGAGGGTTCGGACTGATCTTCTGGTCGCGCCACGACGAGAACGGGTGCGTACCCGAGCACAGCAGTGCGAGATTGCGCTTGACGGCCAGCGCGTCGACCTCGGCCAACGTCCCTTCGAGATCGCGGCGAGCCTCGTCCACCGTGGTGCAGATCCCGGTGATGATCTCGATGGTGCACTCGAAGAGCTCGTGCTTCGCCTTCGGGTGCTCGCCGGAGCCGCCGGTCAGCTCGGTGAGCAGCTCCGTCGCGACACTCGCGAGCTCGCGGGTCGACGCGTCGACCACTTCGAGCTCGACCTCGACGCCGAGCGACGGGCCGTCGGACGAGTTGAAGGCGATCTCCACCGACCTAGCCAAACAGATTCGGCGACGCCTCCGGGGCAGGGAGGCCGAGATGCAGCCACGCGGCCGGGGTCGCCACCCGTCCACGGTGGGTGCGCATGAGCAGCCCCTGCTGGATCAGGAAGGGCTCGTACACGTCTTCGACCGTCTCCTCGGGCTCGCCGACGGCGATCGCCAGGGTCTTCAGGCCGACGGGACCGCCCCCGAAGCGCTGGCACAGGGCGGACAGGACGGCGCGATCGACCTTGTCGAGGCCGATCTCGTCGACACCGAACACCGACAGGCCTTCGTGGGCGGTTGCGCCGTCGACCACACCGTTGCCGCGCACCTCGGCGAAGTCCCGCGTGCGCCTCAGCAGCCGGTTGGCGATACGCGGTGTGCCGCGGGCCCGGCGTGCGATCTCCCGCGCGCCGTCGACGTCGGCCTGCACGCCGAGGATGCCGGCCGCCCGCACGACGATCGATTCGAGATCGGCCGGCTCGTAGTACTCGAGTCGGGCCACGAGCCCGAACCGATCGCGCAGCGGTCCGGTGATGAGCCCCGTTCGCGTCGTCGCTCCGACGAGCGTGAAGCGCGGCAGATCGAGCCGGATCGAACGTGCGGCGGGACCTTTGCCCAACACGATGTCGAGTTGGAAGTCTTCCATCGCCGGGTACAGCACCTCTTCGACGGCGCGGGCCAAGCGATGGATCTCGTCGATGAACAGCACGTCGCCCTCGTCGAGGTTGGTCAGCACGGCCGCGAGATCGCCGGCGCGCTCGATGGCCGGCCCGGACGTGATCTGCAACCGCACGCCGAGCTCCGCAGCGACGATGTGCGCCAGCGTCGTCTTGCCGAGGCCGGGCGGGCCGGCGAACAACAGGTGGTCGGCGGCCTGCCCACGACGCGAAGCCGCCTCGAGGATGATCGCGAGGTGCTCCTTGAGCTCGCTCTGGCCGACGAACTCCGCGAGGCGCCGAGGCCGCAGACCGGCTTCCGCCGCGACCTCGGCCTCCTCCTCGATCGGCTCGGGGCTCAGCAGCTCTTCGCGCATGCGCTATCGCCTCGCGTACACGCGCTGCAGCGCGTGCTTCAGGACGATCGCCGGATCGCCCTCGTCGGGGATGTCGGCGAGCGCGTCGCGAATCTCTTCGGGGCTGTAGCCGAGACCGGCGAGCGCCTCGCGCACGTCGGCGCGCACGCTCGGCGGCGATGTGGACGATGGGGAGACGCCGATGGCTGCGAGGTCGATGTCGGGAACGGCGAGGCGCGACTTCAGCTCCACGAGCAGCCGCACCGCGGTCTTCTTGCCGACGCCCGGCACCAGGCACAACGAATCCAGATCGTCGTCGGCGAGGGTGCGGCGCAAGGAGTCGGGTGAGTGCACCGACAGGATGGCCAGCGCGAGCGCGGGACCGACACCGTGCGCGCCGATGAGGGCCTCGAAGCAGCCACGTTCGTCGCGGGTCGGGAACCCGTAGAGCGTCTGCGCGTCCTCGCGCACGTGGTGGTGCACGTAGAAGAACACCTCATCGCCGATGTCGCCGATGGCGACGACCGTCGCCGGCGTCACGGTGACGCGGTAGCCCACACCGGCCGCCTCGACGAGCACCTCGTCGGCGGCGCGGTCGATGAGCCGCCCACGCAGCGAGCCGATCATCGCCCGCCGGCCTTCGGCAGGCCACTCACCGCGGCCTCGACCCGGCGCAGGCGTGGCGCGTGGGCAAGGTGGCACAACGCGAGCGCCACCGCATCGGCGGCGTCGACCGGCCGGAGAGGCCTCTCGATGCCCAACAACATCTGCACCATGCGCTCCATCTCGTCCTTGCTGGCGCCACCCCACCCGGCGACGGCCTGCTTCACCTCGTTGGGACCGTATTGCGCGACCTCGCAGCCGGCGTTGATGGCCTCGGCCATCGCCAGGCCGCTCGCCTGCCCGACCGACATGGCCGTGCGGACGTTCACCTGGAAGAAGACGCGCTCGACCACGACGACGTCGGGCCGGGTCTCGGCGATCAGGGCGCGCAGCTCGCGTTGGAGCTCGGCCAGACGTTCGGGCAGCGCCGACGACGGTGGCGTGGTCAGCACGCCGACGGCCATCGGCCTGGCGCCGCCTCCGGGTCGTTCTTCGAGCGCGCCGTAGCCGCAGCGCGACAACCCCGGGTCGATGCCCAGCACGAACACGCGTACGACGTTAGCGGCTGGCCCGGCGCAGGTCGTGGATGGCGAGCGGCACGCGCAGCGCCACGGTGGTCGTCAGGAGCACGCAGAACGTGAACGCGATGATCACGATCGTGGCGGCGCGAGGTACGCCTACGTACTGGAAGACCGACCCCGGGCGCACGACGAGATCCCAGCTGTTCAGGCGCAGGAACCGGCCGAGAAAGATGCCGATCGAGCACACGGCGTGCAGCCCGATCTCCGCGGGCCAACGCCAGTGCGCGAGCCCGTCGACGAGCAGCCGCCGGCGCAGCACCGCGAGACAACCGCCGTAGAACGCCAGCCCGGTCGCCATGAGCACCGCGTACTGCAGCACCAGGGCGAGCACCTGGGCGTCGGTCGTGGCCGCGCGGGACTGCGTGGCGAGGTGGATCACGTCCGTCAGGACGTACGGCGCGTTCGGCAGGAAGGCCACGAAGGCGACAACGCCGACCCACCAGCCCGCCGTCTTCTGGCGATGGGGGGCGAAGAGCGCCAGGGCGAGCACGAACGGGAGCGCGGCGAGGAGCAGGTTCGCGGCCATCCACGGAACGTTCGCTCGTACCACGCGGACATCTTCGCAGGGCTTCAGGGCGCCGTCATCGCGGCCGATAGTGACGTCATGGCGATCACCGAGCCAGCTCTCGACGCGCGTCCCCCTACGGTCTCGCCCGTGGTCGCGGCCCCCACCGTGCAGATGTCCGGGGTCACGCGGTCGTTCGGGGACAACCCGGCGCTCAGTGACCTCGATCTGACCGTGCCGGCCGCCGAGATCACGGTGCTGCTCGGACCGAACGGCGCGGGCAAGACCACGGCTATCCGCATGATCACCGGCGCGCTCAACCCCGACGCCGGCACCGTGCGGGTGTTCGGCCAGGATCCCAACGTCGACGGCGAGGACGTGCGCCGCCGCTGCGGAGTCGTGTCGGCCAAGCCCTCCCTCTACGACCGGCTGTCCGGATTCGACAACCTTGCGTACTCCGCGGAGCTCTACGGGCTCGGACGCGGGAGCAAGGCGGCCGGCATCATCCGTGAGTCCGCCGCGCGGTTCGGCATCGACCACGCCCTCGACCAACAAGCCGGCGGCTACTCGACCGGCATGAAGACGCGCCTCGCGCTCGCCCGCTCCGTGCTGCACGGCCCCGATCTGTTGCTGTTCGACGAGCCGACGTCCGGTCTCGATCCCGAGTCGTCGTACGCGGTCCTCGAGTTGATCCGGGAGATGACCGCGTCAGGGGCAACCGTCGTGATGTGCACCCACCTCCTGCTCGAAGCCGAGGGTCTCGCCGATCAGGTGGTCGTGCTCGAGGACGGCCACGCATTGATCTCCGGAACGCCTGAGGAGCTGACCGCTCGCTTCTGGCCAGGCGCGGTGGTTCGCGTCGACGCCGAGGACGCATGGGTGCTCGACCATCTGCGCACTGCCGAGGGCGTGCTCGCCTACGAGCGCAACGAGGGCGAACCGGCCACGGTGCAGCTCGACGACATGGCTCGCGTGCCGGATCTCGTTCTCGCGCTTGCTCGTGAAGGTGTCCGCCTCACGCGGGTCGAACCGCACACGCCGACGCTCGAGGACCTGTACTTCGCGGTGCGCGGTCGCTCGCGTCCCGGAGTCGTGCCCCGCGACCAGACGCCGCTCGAGGCGAAGCGCTTGTCGTCGGGCAACCGTCTTGGCCGCCGCTTCCAAGATCCGTTCGCCGCATCATGACCGCCGCAACCGTCTCCACCGCTGTCCCGGCTCGCCGCCGCGGGCTGGACTGGCCCCGCGTCTGGTGCGTGGCCCGCACCGATCTCAAGCAACTGATCCAGGCACGCGACTTCTGGATCCCCATGCTGGCCCTCGGAGCCATCTTCTTCTTCGTCGTTCCGACGATCCTGCTCCTCGTCATCACACGTGTGAGCGACGTCAACATCGTCAAGCAGTTGTCGACGACGCTGTCGGTGCTGCCGCAACAGGCGCAGCAGGCCATCCGCGGTTCGACCGGGCAAGCCAGGGCGGCCTACGCGATGGCCGTCTACCTGTTCGCGCCGGTCGCGGTCGTCGTGCCATTGACGATCTCGACGGCAGTGGGCGCGGCCACGATCGTGGGTGAGCGCGAGCGCGGCACCGGCGAGTTCCTGGCGCACTCCCCCGCCGGCGTGCGCGAGATCTATCTCGGCAAGCTCATCGCCAGCCTCGTGCCCGGTTACTTCACGACGATCGTCGGCTTCGGTTGCTACGCACTGATCGTGAACACGATCGTCGGCCCCGAGGTCGGCGGGTGGTTCTTCCCGACGCCGCAGTGGTGGGTGCTCATGCTGTGGGTCGTCCCACCGTTCCTCGCGCTGACGCTGTCGCTCGTGCTGCGACTCTCGGCCCGCGTGAAGTCGACCGCCGCGGCGCAGCAGGCCTCCGGGCTCGTCAGCTTGCCGCTGATCATGGTCGCGTACTCGCAGTCGACCGGTGCGCTGTTCGGCGCGGCGGGCGTCTCGTGGATCATCGGCGGCGTCGCGTGGGTCGCCGCCTTCATCGGTCTGTCCCGCGGTATGCGCGCCGTCACCCGCGCGCGGCTCCTCGGCGTCGCCGACGAAGCCTGACCATCCGTCAGGAGGCCGCGGCGCGGACGGCCTCCACGAGCTCGCTCGTCGGGCGGAACGTCGTCCCGCCGACGGCTCGGTGGGCGTAGCGGATGACGCCGTCGCCGTCGATCACGAACACCGAGCGCCGATAGAACCCGACCGGCCCGATGACGCCGTAGGCGGTCCCCACGGCCTTGTCCTCGTCGGCGAGCAGCGGAAACCCGAACCCACCCTGCTCGTCGGAGAACCGCTCGTGGCTCGCAACCGACTGCGGGCTGATCGCCAGCACCTGCGCGCCGACCTCTGCGAACTTGGCGATGTCCTTCGTGTACGCATTGAGCTGCCGCGTGCACACCGGCGTCGAGTCCCCTGGGTAGAAGACGAGCACGACGGGCTGCCCTCGGCATTCCGTCAGCGAGTACGTACGGTCCCCGGTACCCGGTAGCTCGAAATCGGGAGCGGGATCACCGACCTTCGGCGGCATCAGGCCTCGACCGACTCGAGGATCTCGTCAGGGATGTCGAAGTTCGCGTGCACGTTCTGCACGTCGTCGTGCTCGTCGAGGCTGTCGATCAGTCGCAACACCTTCTTCGCTGCTTCCGCGCTGTCGAGCGCGATGGTCGCCTGCGGGACCATCGTGAGGTCCGACGAGTCGACCGCCATCCCCGCCTCTTCGATCGCGGTGCGCACCTTGTGCAACTCCGCCGGCGGGCACATCACTCGCCACAGCTCGCCGTCGTCGGACAAGTCGTCGGCTCCCGCGTCGAGCGCGACGAGCATGAGATCGTCCTCCTCGACCTTGCGATCGACGAGGACCTGACCCTTCCGGTCGAACTGCCAGGCCACCGCCCCGGGCTCGGCGATCGATCCGCCGTTGCGGCTGAAGATGCTGCGGACGTCGGCGCCCGTGCGGTTCCGATTGTCGGTGAGCACCTCCACGAGCACCGCGATGCCTCCCGGCGCGTACCCCTCGTACGTGATCTGCTCGTAGATGACGCCTTCGAGCTCACCGCTGCCGCGCTTGATGGCGCGATCGATGGTGTCCATCGGGACGGAGGCGTCGCGGGCCTTTTGGAACATCGTGCGCAGCGTCGGGTTCGCCTCCGGATCGGGCCCACCCTGGCGTACCGCCACCTCGACCTGCCGGATCAGCTTCGCGAAGAGCTTCCCGCGCGCCTTGTCCTTCGCGCCCTTCTGGTGCTTGATCGTCGCCCACTTCGAATGGCCGGACACTCAGACCTCCTCGAGAAACATGCGATGGATGCGGTCGTCGTCGGACAGCTCCGGGTGGAACGCCGCCGCGAGTAGCCGGCCCTGCCGGACGAGAACGGGCTTGCGATCGACCTGTGCGAGCACCTCGACGGCATCACCGGCGCGCTCCACGACCGGCGCACGGATGAACACGCCGTGGAACGGCGCGTCGAGGCCAGTGACGTCGAGGTCGGCCTCGAAGCTGTCGACTTGGCGGCCGAACGCGTTGCGGCGGACATCGACATCGAGCACCCCGAAGCCCGCTTGGTCGGGGCGTCCGTCCTGCACACCTTCGGCCAGGAGGATGAGACCCGCGCAGGTCCCGAACACCGGCATGCCCTCGTTGATCCGGTCGCGAATCGGCTGTTGCAGGAACGACGAGACCAGCAAGAAGCCCATGGTGGTCGACTCGCCGCCCGGGAGTACGAGCGCGTCGACGTGTTCGAGGTCTTCGAGGCCGCGGATCTGGCGAGGCTCAGCGCCAAGGGCGCGCAAGACCCGGCCATGAGCGACGAAAGCGCCCTGGAGCGCCAACACGCCGACCTTCACCTGGGGGCCTCGAACGCATCGGGTCGTGAGTGTAGAGCGAACGTCCACCGCGCTTGTATGGGACGATTTCGTCGCGCGGCCGATCTGCGCGATCCTCGAGGGTGACGATGAGTGAACGATTTGGTCCAATCGACTTCGACGAGTTCCACCTCGTCGACCTGCCCGCCCGCTTGACCGCCGGAAACGGCGCCCTCGCACGTGTCGACCTGGAAGGGGTGCGCCCGCTGGCGTTCCGCCTCGACGACGGCCGGGCCTACACCTACTCCGTGACCGACGACGGCGTGTCCATCACGCCGGGTCATGCAACCGCTCGCACGATCATCGAGTTGAGCTACGACGACTGGTGCGAATTCGTCTGGGAGCTGCGCTCGTGCTTCGCGCTCTTCTATGCGGACCGGGTGAAGATCCCCCTCGGCAGCTTCGGGCACCTCGCGCGGTGGGAGCCGGCGCTGCGCGCCGCCTACGACGGGCAGCCGATCTACGAGCTCGCCGATCCGCTCCCGGTACTCGGTCGCGGCGGCAAGCCGCTCGACCTCAAGCGCACGTTCACGCTCGACGACAGCGACGACGACATGCGCGACTTCATCGCGCGAGCGGGCTACATCCACCTGCGGGGCGTGTTCTCCCCGGAGGAGATCGCCGAGCTCTCCGATCAGGTCGACGCCGCCATCGCGCTCGCACGGCCCGACGACAACCGTTCGTGGTGGACGACCGTCGAAGGCAAGGACGTGTGCAACCGCGTCAACTACCTGAACGACGATTGCCCCCGCGTCGCCGAGCTCGACGACGATCCCCGGCTCCAGCGCATCGGTGCGCTCGGCGGGCCCGAGCTGCGCGTGTGCTCCGATCGTCTCGACGGCAACGGAGTCGTGATCAAGGTGCCGGGCGCCGAGTCGGGCCTCGCCGACCTGCCGTGGCATCGTGACTGTGGGATGGGTGGTCATCCGGTGAAGTGCCCGATGCTCAACATCGGCATCCAGCTCGACCCCGCCACGCAGCAGTCCGGTCAGCTCCAGATCATCGCCGGCTCGCACCGCGGCACCTCACGGCTGCCGACACCGATCGAAGCCAAGCTGCTGCCCGTCGTGCCCATCACCACGGAGCCGGGCGACGTCACGGCACACTTCGGCCACACCCTGCACGCCGCGCCACCGCCTTCGAGCAAGCGGGCAAAGGGCAGACGGGCGCTGTACGTGTCGTACGTGCCCCCGCTCACCTTCGAGATGATGGGCCCCCGTCAGGGCTACAACGACGTGCTGTTCACGCGCGACAGCGGGCACGTCCACCACATCGACGAGATGTCGTAACCGCCTACCAACCGCGGTCGGCGAGCCTCACGTCGAGGCCTTCGATCTCGAGGCCCTTCATCGCGTCGCCGAGGCCTCGGCTGATCTTGGCGAGGATCTCCGGATCCTGGAAGTGCGTGGTGGCCTCGACGATCGCCTTGGCGCGTGCCGGCGGGTTGTCGGCCTTGAAGATGCCCGACCCGACGAAGACCGCTTCGGCCCCGAGTTGCATGACGAGCGACGCGTCGGCCGGCGTCGCGATACCGCCCGCGCAGAACAACGGCACCGGCAGCGAACCGGCCTCTGCCAGCTCCTGCACCAGCCCGACCGGGGCGCGCAACTGCTTCGCCCAGTCGTAGACCTCGGCCGAGTCGGCCTGCGTGATCCGGCGGATGTCACCGAGGATCGACCGCAGATGGCGCACGGCCTCGACGATGTTGCCCGTGCCGGCCTCCCCCTTCGATCGGATGAGTGCGGCACCCTCGCTGATCCGGCGCAGCGCTTCCCCGAGGTCGGTGGCGCCGCAGACGAACGGCACCGTGAAGCGCCACTTGTCGATGTGGTGGGCCTCGTCGGCCGGCGTGAGCACCTCGGATTCGTCGACGTAGTCGACACCGAGCGCCTCGAGGATCTGCGCCTCGGCGAAGTGACCGATGCGGGCCTTGGCCATCAGCGGGATCGTCACCGCGGCCTTGATGCCCTCGATCATCTCCGGATCGCTCATCCGGGCGACGCCACCGTCGCGGCGGATGTCCGCGGGGACCCGCTCGAGGGCCATGACGGCGGACGCCCCGGCATCTTCGGCGACCTTGGCTTGGTCGGGCGTGACGACGTCCATGATCACGCCGCCCTTCAGCATCTCCGCAAGTCCTCGCTTGACGCGAAACGTGCCGGTCTCGTGCGGCTGGCTCACCATCCGTCCATCCTAAAAGGTCAGGGCACGCCCAACGGCGCCCGTTCTCAGCCGGTGATCGCCGCCCCGCCGTTCGGAGCGAGCTCCACCCAGGTGCGTCCTGCGGTGAGCTTGATGGGTGCGCCGGCGGCATCGGTGTACGTCGTCACGGCATCTGCGGCGAACTTCGTCCAGGTGCCCTTGATCAGTACGCCGTTGGTGAGCACCCAGCACTCGCCGGACCCGACCAGCTGCGCCTCGGGCACCGGGGCACCACTGACATCCACGTATCCGGTGTTCGCGTAGTCGACGATCTCGACCACCACGTTCTGTGGCGCGACCTGGACGTCGTTCTCGTCGACGTGCGGAGAGCCCTTCTGATCGCGGTCGAACGCGCCCTTCGGGCCGTTCCAGTGCCAGTCCACCGGCGCGCTGCCCGCGCCCCCGCCGAACTCCAGATGGATCGAAGCGACGGGCTGTGCGCCGGTCGGCATCGGATCGGTCGACTTGCGGAACTCGAACAGCGACGGAGGTGCGACCGCCTCGGCCGGCGCCTGCGCGAAAAGCTCCGGTGTCGACGAGTACAGGTTGTGCGGCGCGGCATGCACGTCACGCCGTCCGTAGAGGCTCGGTTGCGCGTCGAAGCCGACGTCGACGAGCGGCGACTCGCGGATGATGGCAGCGAAGTCGGCGTTCGCACCGGACCACGCGAACAGCGGGTTGTGCAGCGGGCTGAACACGGCGATGTCCGTCGTACGGGCCGAGCGGACCGGGCCGACGGGGTCAGAGTCCGTCGACTGGAAGATCGCCGCGAGGCGCGTGACGCTGCCTTCCACCATCTCCTCGTAGACCACGTCGGCTTGGTTGAGGCCGATCTGCGGGCGAGCGATGTTGCCGCCACCGCCATCAGCGTTGTCGATCTTCACGACGAGCGCGGGCCGTTTGAGCACGGCGGGATCGGTCGCCGGCAAGCCGGTGAGCGGATACACCGGGGGCGGCAACGTCGTCGTCGTGACGAGGCTGGTGGCGGTCGTCGTGGTTGCGGCCTTCTTGCTCCCGCCGCCACAGCCGGCCAACAGACCGAGCGCGACGAGGACGACCAACGAGCGGCGAATCATCAGATCAAAGCTCCCGGAGTGCGGCAATGCGTTCGTCGAGCGGCGGATGCGTGTCGAACAGGCGGTTGAGTCGAGACAACTTGCCCTCCTCGGGCGAGGTCGGCATCGGCTGCTCGATCCAGAGGTGCGCCGTCGCCCGAGAATGGGAGTGGACCACCGTCTGGTCGTCACGCAGCTTTTCCAGCGCAGCGATCAGCCCTGGTGGATAGCGCGTGAGCTCGACACCGGAGATGTCCGCCAGGGACTCCCGTCGCCTGCTCACCGCGAACTGCATCAGTTGCGCGATCAGCGGCGCCAGGATCAGCAGCGCGAATCCGGCGATGGCCAGCAGGGCTCCCGCGCCGCCGCCGTCGCGGTTGTCGTCGCGGCTGCGGCCTCCGCCCCACCACAGCGTGCGGATGCCGATGTCGGACATGATCGCGATGAAGCCGACCAGGGTCACGGCGATCGTGGAGACGAGGATGTCGTAGTTCTTGATGTGGCTGAGCTCATGGGCGAGGACGCCCTCGAGCTCGACGCGGTTCATCTTGTCGAGCAAGCCGGTCGTGACCGCGATGGCCGCATGCTTGGGGTCGCGTCCGGTGGCAAAGGCGTTCGGCGCGTCGTCGTCCACGATGAACACCCGCGGCTTCGGCAGACCGGCGGCGATGCACAGGCCTTCGACGATGTTGTGCAGCCGAGCGAACTCGACGGGATCCGCGGGGCGAGCCCTGCTCATCCGCAGCGCGACCGCGTCGGACTTCCAATACGACACCGCGGACAGCCCGAGGGCGATGACGAACGCGATGACCACACCGATGACGCCGAAGCGCAGGATGAAGTTCAGCGCGACCGCGACGAGCACCGCCAGCACGACGAATGCGGCGATGAGCAGCGCGGACCGCCGCTTGTTGGAGGAGACCTGGTCGTACAGAGCGAGCGATCCGGGGTTACGGCTGCGGCTGCGGCGGCACAGGAGGTGCCGGCTGGCTGGGTGCTGCAGGTGTGGTGTCGACTGCGGGTGCGGTGTCGAACGAGACGCGCACGGCGTCGCGGGCTGTGTCTTCGACTTCGAAGTACTCCCGCGGGGTGAAATGGAGCATCCCGGCGAGCACCACCGACGGGAACGTCTGGATCTTCGTGTTGTAGCGCTGCACGGTGTCGTTGTAGAACTGCCGTGCGTAGGCGATGCGGCCTTCCGTCCCGGTCAGCTCCTCCTGCAGGTTCAAGAAGTTCTGATTCGCCTTCAGATCCGGATAGGCCTCCGACAGCGCGAACAGCGACTTCAACGCCCCGCTGATCATGTTCTCGGCCTGCGCCTGCTGCGCCGGACCCTGTGCGCTCATCGCCATGTTGCGCGCCTGGATCACGGCTTCGAGGGTCTGGCGCTCGTGGGCGGCGTAGCCCTTGACCGTCTCGACGAGGTTCGGGATCAGGTCGTAGCGCCGCTTCAGCTGGACGTCGATCTGCGCCCAGGCGTTGTCCACCCGGTTGCGCAGCCGGACGAGACCGTTGTACGAGCCGATCACGAGGAAAACCAGCAGGGCGACGATCACCAAGATGATGATGAGTGGGAGCACGGGGGCATCGTACCGGCTGCCATCCCCAGGGCCGGATCGGCCGCGGACTAGTCACTATTCGCTAGAGGAAAGGGTCCTTGCGGGCCATGGTGCCCGAGACGAGATTGCCGCAAAGTGGACACAGCCACCGCGACACAGCACAGACGCATCACACGCAGCACGTCGCAGCTTTCGACACACCACACGTCGCAGCACTCTTGGAACAACGGGGGCGAAGGACGAAGGGGCCCGATCTCCAGCGGGGCCCCTTCGTTCGTTTTCAGGCGACGCGCTGGTAGAGCTCGACGTACCGCGCGGCGAGATTGTCCATCGAGAACTCCTCGGCTCGTTGCTGGCCGGAGGCGACGAGACGCTCGGCGCACGAAGGGTTCTCGAGCACCTTGGCCAACGCCTCGGCCAGCGCGGCGGGGTCACCCGGCGGCACGAGGATGGCATCGGCGCCGGAGCGGGCGACGTTGTGGTAGCCGGGCAGGTTGCTCGCCACGACCGGGGTCTGGGCGGCCATGCCCTCGAGCAGTACGACGCCGAACGACTCGCCGCGCAACGAGGGCGCGCAGAAGACGTCCGCGCCGCGGAGCCGCGACGCCTTCTCCTCGTCCTCGATTCGGCCGAGCCACTCGATCCGGGAGTCGCTCCCGTAGGACGCTTGCAGCGCGGCGGTCTCCGGGCCGTCGCCCGCCACCCAGAGGCGAGCGTCGGCCGGTAGCGAGCGCATCGCTTCGAGCAGCACGGTCAGGCCCTTGCGCGGCTCGTGACGGCCCACGAAGAAGATCGTCGGCCCGTCGGTGGGCCACGGCGATGCCTTCGCGAAACGGTCGACCTCGATGCCGTTGAAGAGCAACGTGTACTCGCCGCCGAGCGCGTCGTGAGCCATCTGGCGTGCGTCGGCGGACACCGCGCACCGGTGATCGAGACGCGATGCCAACCAACGGACACCGCGGTTGAGATAGCGGTACGCCGCGCTGCCGCCGGCCGCGTGGAAGGTGCCGATGATCGGTGCGTTGCGGAACAGGATCGACGTCATGCACGGGCCGGGCACCAGCGGCTCGTGCAGATTGAGCACGTCGAACGACTCGTCGCGTAGAGCGCGGATCGTGCGGAGCTGGCACGACGGGTCCGGGGCGATCGGCGCGACCGATCCGTTGGCCGCCGTCGGGACCGAGCGGCCCAGAGGGGTCACGCCCGCGTCAGGCGGGGGGCCATCGCAGGGGCCGAGCACGCGCGCGTCGTGGCCGAGCGTGCGCAGCGAACGCGCCAACCCGAGCACCTGGCCCTGGACACCACCGGGCGTCGTCAGGCTGTAGGGGCAGACCAGCCCTACTCGCATGGCGCTCACGGTACTGCCCGCCCGGCGAGCGCCTCGTCGTCGCTCGGCCAGTTGGGTTGCATCAGGTGCCATTGCTCCGGGGCCCGTCGAATCAACTCCTCGAGCTCGTAGGCGACGAGCTGCGTGATCCTCGTGACGTCGTCGCGGAGCTTCCCCTTCCGCTCGATCGGTATCGGCGGCCGGCACACGCCGAGGTGACCGCGCCCGCGGAAGTAGGCCGCGGTGGGAATGAGCGGCGAGCCGGTACGCAGCGCGAGCGTCGCCGGTCCGGCCGGCAAGCGCGTGCGCTCGCCGAAGAACTCGACCTCCACACCGCCGCCGCCGATGTCGCGGTCACACAGGAGACAGATGAGGTGGTTCTCCTTGAGGGCCCTGATGATCGCGCCGGCGGCGGCGGGCCCGAGCGGGACGACCTGCATCCCGAACGAGCGCCGCATCTCGACGAACCAGTCGAACACCTCGGGAGGATCGAGCTGCTCGACGACGACCGTCATCGGATGATTGCGAACGGTCGCCTCCCAGAAGCCCGCCCACTCCCATCCGCCGAGGTGCGGGATCACGAGGAGGGCCCCGCGCCCCGCCTCGAGTGCGCGGTCGAGATGCTCGATGCCTTCGTGTTGCATGCCCGCATCGAGCGTCGCGGCACTCGTCCCGGGCAGACGGAACGACTCGGCCCAGTAACGCGCGTACGACTCGAAGGTCTTCTCGACGGCCCGGCGGAGCCGGAGCCCACCGAACTCCGGTCCGTACACGCGCCGCAGGTTTCGCTCGACCTGCGCACGCCGATCCGGTGACACGTGGGCGGCGCCGAAGCCGGCAACGCGAGCCGCGCCGTCGGCGAGGACTGGCGGCATGGCGCGGGCCACCGCGCTGCCCGCCTTGAACAGGGCGAGCGCCCGATTCACGATGTCGCCCTGCCGTGACGGGTCAGCGGCTGCGGCGGCGTGCTTCTCGCGCCGCGGCCCAGCGGTCGCGCCGCATGCGCGTGCGCTCGCTCGATGGACGCGTCACACGCCGGGAGCGCCATGCCGGTGTTTGGCGTGCACGGGTGGGCGAGGCTTGGCCCCAGACCTTGAGAAACCGTTGCACGGCGGTGAACGTGGTCAACGCGAGCATGACCCACAGCACGGGGATCAGCAGCCCTTCGAACAACAGGCCGAGACCCAGGGCGATGATGCGCTCGGCTCGCTCCATGAGCCCGCCGCGGGCATCGAAGCCGAGCGACTCGGCCTTGGCGCGTTCGTAGGAGATCAGCATCGACGCGGCCAGCACCGCGAGCGGCACCATGGCGATGTGGCCGCCGTGGCGATCCTCGAGGTACCACGCGACGCCGCCCAAGAGCAGGGCATCGGTGACGCGGTCGGCCACGGAATCGAAGAACGCGCCGCGCGGCGAAGCCGTGCCAGAAGCCTTGGCGACCGCGCCGTCGAGGACGTCAGGGACCGCGGTCAGCGCGAGCAGCAGGAACCCTGCACGGAGCGCGCCGTTGGCGATCGCGAC
>JBEEFX010000215.1:0-5774 GCA_041166365.1 Acidimicrobiaceae bacterium | reverse complement strand
ATCCCGACGAGCAACAGTGGGCTCGTCACCTGGTGGGCGTTCGTGCTCATCGTGTCGACCTCGGCTCTGGTGGTCACCGATCGATTCGCTCGGCGCCTCCTGCCGTTGTCGGTGCTGCTCAAGCTGTCGCTGCCCTTCCCCGAGGCCCCGCCGTCGAGGATCAGGGTCGCGATTCGAAGCGGCAGCGCGAAGCAGCTCGAGAAGTGGGCCGCGTCCGTGGCGGCCAGGGGTCGGAAGGATCCGAAAGCCGTCGCCGCGCACGAGCTCCTCGGGCTCGTCGCTGCGCTGAGCGCGCACGATCGCCGTTCTCGGGGTCATTCCGAGCGTGTGCGCGTGTACACCGACCTGATGGCGGAGCAGCTCGGCTTGTCCCGCGATGATGCGGACAAGCTCCGCTGGGCCGGATTGCTGCACGACATCGGCAAGATCCGCGTCCCGGGCGAGATCCTGAACAAGCCTGGCGCGCCGGACCCTGACGAGTGGGCGGCCATTCGCCAGCACCCTTCCGACGGCGACCGGCTCATCGAACCGGTCCGCGCCTGGTTGGGCCCGTGGGCGAAGGCGGTCATCGAGCATCACGAGCGCTGGGACGGGAAGGGCTACCCCCGAGGGCTGTCCGGCCATCACATCTCGCTCGCCGGCCGGGTGGTCGCGGTCACGGACTCGTACGAGGTCATGACGGCCACCCGCTCCTACAAGAAGCCCATGTCCGTGAAGGCGGCCCGCGAGGAGCTCACGCGCTCGGCGGGAACGCACTTCGATCCCGCAATGGTCCGCGCCTTCCTCAGCGTGCCGATCGGCCGGGTCCGTTGGACCGCGGGCCCGATCGCATGGTTGGCGCAGCTTCCCTTCCTCGCGCAGATACCGACATGGGGCGCGACCGCCATGATGGCGACCGGCGTGGTGGTGGCCACGCCGTTGGTGACGGGTGTGGCGGCGCAGGAGGTCAGTCGCGACACGGTCGAGGTCGTCGACACGGGCGCGCAGCTCTCGACGGACAGCGAGGCCCTCACCATCCAAGTCACGACGACCGTCGTGGACGCGAGCACGGAACCGGGTGCCGACCCGGGTGCGGACACGTCGTCATCGGGCCGCCCGCTGGACAAGGCGCCACCGCCAGGCAAAACGAAGGACACGACGACGACGACCACGACGACTCCTCCGGTCGAGGTCACGACGACGACCAAGCCCGGAAACGGCAAAGGCCGTGGCAACGGCGGGGGACCGCCGACCACCGCCACGGGCCCGTAGCACGCAGCTCCTCACACGGAGGCCGTCGCGCCTCCGCCGACCACATAGTCAGGTGTCGGACGTGCGGGTTCGCGGCGGGCGAGAGCGGCCTCCATCGCCGGGGCCAAGCGCTCCAACTTCGCCTTCTCACGCTCGTCCGCGCGCTCGGCGAACTCCGGCATGACCTCTGATGCGAAGAGCTCCAGGGATTCGCAGATGTGCTCGTGGCGATTGCGACCCGACTGGCTCACGAAGATCATCTGGTCGACACCGCAGTCCTCGTAGGCGCGCACGAGGTCGCGGATCTGGTCGGGTGTTCCGATGGCACCGCGCAACGAGCCGAGCCCTTGCTCGAAGAGCTGGGCGCCGAGCACCTGCCCGGTCTGCGCCGCGACGTTACGGTCGAAGCCCATCGCCGAGCGGTTCTGCTGGAACTCGTCCCACACGTTGGTGACGCCGGGACGGTGCGTCCCGAACACGTAGTAGTGGCCGAGCGAGTAGCCGAAGAAGTGGCCACCGTCGAGACCGCGTTCGATGGCAGTCTCCTCGTCGGAGTGACACATCATCGGCAACACGATCGCGAGGTTCGGGTTCACCGAGAACCCGCCGGGCACACAATGCTCGGACTGGATCGTCGCGTAGTAGTCGTCGGCCCACTGCCGAGCCTCCTCCGGCTCGATGAAGCTGAACGACAGCGCGCCGATGCCCTTCTGGGCGGCGAGGTGAATCGTCTCGCGCCGGCTGCACGCGACCCAGAGCGGGGGATGCGGCTTCTGCAACGGCTTCGGCACGACGTTGCGCGGGGGCATGTGCAAGAACTCGCCGTCGTACCCGGCGAACGGCGTCTCCACCAGCATGCGCGTCGCGGCGTCGAGACCTTCCTCCCACTGGGCGCGTTTCGTCTCGCGGTCGATGAGGAAGCCGCCCAGCTCCGTCTCGGAGCTGGCCTCGCCCGTGCCGAAGTCGACGCGTCCATCAGACAGGAGATCGAGCGTCGCAATGCGCTCCGCGACCCGCGCCGTGTGGTTGAAGTTCTGCGGGAGCTGCACGATGCCGTGACCCAGGCGGATGCGACTCGTGCGCTGCGAGCACGCCGCGAGGAACACCTCAGGCGCACTCGAATGCGAATACTCCTCGAGAAAGTGGTGCTCGACCTCCCACACGTAGTCGATGCCGAGCCTGTCGGCGAGCTCCACTTGGTCGAGCGCGTCCTTGAGCAACCGATGCTCGCTGTCCGCCTCCCACGGCCGAGGCAGCTGGTGCTCGTAGAAGATGCCGAAGCGCATGAGGCGGGCTCCTTAGGGGATGGACTCGATGAGGTCGTCGAACGAACGGAACAGCGCCGGCCGGTTGTGTTGCTCGCGCAACAGCAGCGCAAGGCGACGACTGCGCACGAGCAGCTCGCGGGCTGCCCGCCCGGGCCACGGCCGCGGGAGGAGCTCGGGCGGCAGCAGCGGATCGTCGCCGAAGATCTCCGAGAACTCCACGGTCACCGACAGCGCACCCGGAAGGAACACCGCGTCGGCCAAGCGCTCGCGGCGCTTGCGCATGGCCTCGAGCGCGTCCGGTACGCCCCGATACGTGTCGACGAACTGCTCGTAGCGGTCCGCGATCTCGTCGATGGGCCAGAGCCGTTTCACGAGCTCGCGCGGGTCCGTGATGCCTCCGATGTTGAGGTCGTCCGTGGATGCCTGCGCGACGACGTCGTCGACGCCGAGACGCTCCGCTTCGCCGGCGACGTCCTTCTCCCAACGATGGGGCGACACGTACAGCCCGTTGGCGATCGCCGCGCCTCCGAGCGCGAGCAGGCGATCGCGGAACGCATCACGGGCTGATCGCCGCGACTCCGGGATCGCGAACGAGACGAGTCGCCACTTGCGATCCCATCCCCGGCCGGCGTGGTCCTGCACGTACGCGAGCCGGTGCCGTTCCATGTTGCTGCCGAGCGCCTTCATGCCCTGCTCGGTGGCGAGGTACCGCGCGGTCCGCCCGCGGCCCTCCCGCCGGAAAAGTCCCTCCTGGACGAGGCGCCGCAGGCACGACCGCACCTGATCGGGGGACTGGCCGCAGGCCTCGGCCACCGGCAGCACCTCGTCGGCCAGGACGGTTCCGTCTTCGTGGGCCATGCCGAGCACCAGCACCCTGGTCGGGATGCCGACGGTCGTTCTCGCCACGACCGCCAACCTACCTACATGTCGTGGAGGCCGCACTCCGTCTTGTCGAGGCCGGCCCAGCGACCCGCTCGCGGGTCGTCGCCGTTGGCGACGGGCTGTGTGCAGGGCATACAGCCGATCGACGGATAGCCCTGGAGCGTCAACGGGTTCACGGGCACGTCGTGATCGGCGATGTAGCCGGCAACGTCCTGGTCGGTCCACGTCGCCAGCGGATTGATCTTGACCAAGCCTCGGAGGTCACGAGCGATGATCGGCGCACTCTGGCGGGCGGCGGCCTCGACGCGGCGCAGTCCGCTCATCCATGCCGCCTTGCCCATCAAGGCGCGGTCCAGCTGGCCGACCTTCACGGCCGAGCAGCAGTTCTCCGGATCGATCTTCCACAGCTGCTCGTCGTGGTGCTTGACGGTCATGATCCGCAGGTTGAGGCCGTAGCGCCGGCGCACCGTCTCGACGGTGTCGAGCGTCTCGGGGAAGTGGTAGCCGGTGTCGATGAAGACGACTTCGATGGCCGGGAACACCTTTACGGCCAGATCGACGAGCACGGCATCGGTCATCGAGGCGCTCAGGCACAGGTGCGGTGCGTAGTTGTCGACGCCCCACTGGACGATCTTCGACGCCGGGAGCCGCTCGAACTCACGGTTGAGCTCCGCGAGCTCCTCGTCGGTGTACTGCGGCAGACTCGCCAGCGGGTTCGGTTCCAGAATCACGCTCCGGCCTCCTGCGTCGGCACGTCGCCTGATTCTGCGGCTTCGCCGCCAGAACTGTGCCTATGGATCGCCCTTCGGGCGATCATGTCGCGCACTCCGACTCACCCGTCTCGGCGACGTACGGGCCGGTCTCGTCGTAGTCGACGTAGTACTCGGGGCCGTCTTCCGGCAGCGGGAACTCGTCGAGCTCCTTCAGATCAGCGGCGACGGCCTTCGCCCCGCCGACGCGGTCCAGCCACGAGCGGAAGACCTCGCCGGCCGCCCGCTCCTCAGCGAATCGACGCACCACCCGGACCGTTGCCTCGGGGGCGTTCTTGGCCGGAAGCCGCAGCGCCTTCTCACCGAAGTGGACCTGCGTCTGGCCGACGTAGCCGCCGAGCAGCATCTGATAGCCCGGCGCGGGCTTTCCGTGCGCGCGCCGCTCCGCTCCGAAGAAGCCGATGTCAGAGATGTGGTGCTGGCCGCACGAGTTGGTGCAACCGGAGATGTTCGTGCGGATGCCACCGACGTCGGACAGTCCGGCTTCCTCGAGCGCGGTGCCGATGGCGTCGGCCAGTCCACGCGACTGCGTGACGGCGAGGTTGCACGTGTCGGCACCAGGGCAGGCGACGACGTCGCGCGCGAGCTCGGCGCCGGCTTCGGCCATGCCGATGGTCGTGAGACGGTCGAACAAGCGGGGAAGCTGCTCTTCCGTGAGATCGCGGAAGGCAAAGTTCTGACGGTTGGTGACGCGGACGTCGAGCCCGAGTTCGCGCTGGATCGATGCCAGTGCGCGGAACTGATCAGACGTGACGTCGCCGAGCTTGGCGTAGGCGATCGCCGAGACGGTGCCCTTGGCGTTGCCGCGGATCACGTTGGCTTCCTGCCAGCGGTCGTATGCGGCGGTGGCGCGAATGCTGACGGGCACGCCTTGGCCGACCGGCGTCGGCGCGATGGTGGCGTGCAGCCCGGCGGGCGCGTCGCCTTCCTTCTGCACCGTTTCCGGAATGCCGCCGGGCCAGGACGACGATGCGAGCAGGAAACGGCGCTCCTTCAGGATGCGTGCCTGTAGCTCGTCCCAGCCCATCGTGTCGACGAGCCACTTCATGCGGGCTCGCAGCTTGTTGTCTCGGTTGCCGTGGTTCGAGAAGACCCGCAGGATCGCCTCGAGCGTCGGCATCAGCTCTTCGCGCGTCGTGAAGTCTTCGAGCGCGAGTGCCGGATGGGGGTTGGCGCCGAGACCACCGGCGACGAACACGCGGAAACCGCCCTCGAGCTCGCCGTTCTCCGTACGGCGTGCACTGGCGACGACTCCGACGTCGTTGAACATGGCCTGGCCGCAATCGGTGTCGCAGCCGGAGAAGTTGATCTTGAACTTGCGCGGGAGCCGCTGCGCGAGTGGGTGGCGCAGGAAGTGTTGGAACGCGGCCTCGGCCCATGGCGACACGTCGAGCACCTCGAACGGGCAGGCGCCTGCGAGATGGCAGGCCATCACGTTGCGTACGGTGTCGCCGCAGGCTTCGCGCGTCGTCATGCCGACGGAGGCCAGGTCGCGCAGCACGGCCGGAACGGTCTCGAGCTGTACGAAGTGGAACTGGATGTTCTGACGGGTCGTGATGTGGCCGAAGCCGCGCGAGTACTTCTCTGCCACGTCGCCCATGGCGCGCAGCTGCTGGCCGGTGAC
>JBEEFX010000214.1:0-10468 GCA_041166365.1 Acidimicrobiaceae bacterium | reverse complement strand
CGACGGGAGCTCTGCCCTCGATCTCCTGAACGGTCTCCTCGAAAAGACGGGGAAGCCTGCGGTAACGGGATTCTGATGGGGAACGAGAACGCTCTCGAGGTGGCGGGCACGGCAGTCCCCTCGGCCGTGCCCGCCGCCCCGCCCGAGCCGTTGGCCGCTGTGTCCGTGCGAGAGGTGTCGAAGGCATACGGGCAGGGCGACAAGGCCGTGCTCGCGCTCGATCGCCTCGGGCTGGAGGTTCGCGGCGGCGAGTTCGTGTGTCTGGTGGGCGCGTCGGGGTGCGGCAAGTCCACGTTGCTCAACCTCGTTGCCGGGCTCGACGAGCCCACCTCCGGGACCGTGAGGGTCGACGGGCGTGCCGGTTTGATGTTCCAGGAGTCGGCGCTCTTCCCGTGGCTGACGGTGTCCGGCAACGTCGAGCTCGCGCTGCGGCTGCGGCCGGGCGAGAAGCTCGGGCGCAGAGCCCGCCGGCAACGAGCCGAAGCGCTGCTGAAGTCGGTCCATCTCGACGGCGTCGCCGACAAGCGCCCGCACGAGCTGTCGGGCGGCATGCGTCAACGCGTTGCCCTCGCGCGAGCGTTCGCGCAGGACGCCGACGTCATGCTGATGGATGAGCCCTTCGGTGCGCTCGACGCGATGACGCGCGACCTGCTGCACGACGAGCTCGAGCGGTTGTGGACGGACCGTTCGTTCACGGTCTTGTTCGTGACCCACAACGTCCGCGAGGCGGCGCGTCTGGCTGACCGCATCGTGCTGCTCTCGTCTCGTCCCGGTCGCGTCGTGGCCGAGTTCCCGGTCGAGATCGAACGCCCGCGCCGCATCGATTCGCCAGAGGTGTCGTCGCTCGCTCGGACGATCACCGACCGGTTGCGTGAGGAGGTCCGCCGGCATGCTTGACACAACTGGTCGCGAGCAACTCCAAGTCGAGCTCGCCGGTCTCGATGCGCTGGAACTGGCGGGCCCGACGACCGCGAGTCGTGGGCGCCGGGCGTGGCGAGCCACGTGGCCGAAGCTCGCGGCAGTCGCCATCGCCATCGCCGGCTGGCAGCTCCTCGTGTGGTCTGGGTGGAAGCCCGACTACGTGATCCCGGGCCCGGCCACCGTCTTCGCCGAGCTTCGCGACCAGCTGACCAGCGGCAAGTTGCTTCCGGCCGTCTGGCTCACGCTCGGACGGGCGGCGCGCGGCTACGCCGTCGCGCTCGCGGTCGGCGCGGCCGTAGGGCTGGCCGTGGCCCGCAGCCGGATCCTGCGCTCGGCGGTCGGCTCGTTCATCACGGGTCTGCAGACGATGCCATCGGTGGTGTGGTTTCCGTTCGCGTTGATCGTGTTCAAGCAGTCGGAGGAAGCGATCCTGTTCGTGGTCGTGCTCGGCGCCGCGCCCTCGATCGCGAACGGACTGATCGCCGGCATCGATCAGGTCCCTCCGCTGTTCGTGCGCGCCGGAAGAGTGTTGGGTGCGAAGCGCTTCGCCATGTATCGCCATGTGATCCTGCCTGCGGCCTTGCCCAACGTCGTCGCCGGCCTGAAGCAGGGATGGGCGTTCGCGTGGCGCAGTTTGATGGCCGGCGAGCTGCTGGTGATCATCCGCGGTCATCAGTCCATCGGCGTGCTCATGCAGACGTCGCGCGATCTCAACGACATGGCGGCGCTCATGGCCTCGATGATCGTGATCCTGGTGATCGGCATCTTCGTCGACGCGGTGTGTTTCGCCGGCGTCGAGCGCACCATCCGCCGCCGCCGCGGCCTCCTCGTCACCACCTAGCTGCAAATCCAGTGCAGAGCGACACAGTTTTGTGTCGTGGTGCGCTGGGTTTCGGTCAGCTGAACTCGATGGCGGCGTAGCTCTTGAGCTTGTCGAGGCGGTGGCGGGCGTTGACGAGCCGGACAGTGCCGGACTTCGAGCGCATCACGAGCGATTGGGTCGTCGCGCCGCGAGCGTCGTAGTGCACGCCCTTCAGCACCTCGCCGTCGGTGATCCCGGTGACGGCGAAGAAGCAGTTGTCGCCCTGCACGAGGTCGTCGGTCAGGAGCACGCGTTCGAGGTCGTAGCCCGCGGCAACCGCGGCCGCCCGCTCGTCTTCGTTACGCGGCCACAGCCGGCCCTGGATCTCGCCGCCCATGCATTTCATCGCCGCCGCGGCGATGACGCCTTCGGGGGTACCGCCGATGCCGAAGAGGATGTCGGCGCCGGCATCGGGCCAGGCCGTCGACACCGCGCCGATGACGTCGCCGTCCTGGATCAGCCGGATGCGGGCTCCGGCCGCTCGGACCTCGGCGATCAGGTCGGTGTGCCGATCCCGATCGAGGATGACGGCCGTGACGTCGCGGACCGACTCACCCTTGGCCTTGGCCACGGCATGGAGGTTCTCGGTGGCCGACATCGTGATGTCGATCGCGCCGACCGCCTCAGGTCCGACCGCGATCTTCTCCATGTACACGCACGGACCGGGATCGAACATCGAGCCGCGCTCGCTCAGTGCGATGACGGAGATGGCGTTCCCCCGTCCCAACGACGTGAGCGTGGTGCCTTCGACCGGATCGACCGCGATGTCGGTTTCGGGAGGCGTGCCGTCTCCGATGCGCTCGCCGTTGTAGAGCATCGGCGCTTCGTCCTTCTCGCCCTCACCGATCACGACGATTCCGTCCATCGGCACGGTCTGCAGCACGACTCGCATCGCTTCCACCGCGGCGCCATCGGCGCCGTTCTTGTCGCCCAACCCCATCCAGCGGGATGCGGCGAGCGCGGCGGCTTCGGTCACCCGCACGAGCTCGAGCGCGAAGTTCCGGTCCGGGACCTGCTTGTCGGGCGCCATCAAGCGATACTAAAGGGCAATGGCCGATCGTCAGGAATGGGAGCGAGCGCTCGAACAGTCGACGATTCGCGACGCCGAGTTCGGCACGATGTCCGGTCTCCCCGTCCAGCCGGTGTACGGCCCGGACGACGGCGAGTTCCCCGGTCAGTACCCGTACACCCGCGGACCGTACGCGTCGATGTACCGATCGAAGTTGTGGACCATGCGGATGTTCGCCGGCTTCGGGACGGCCGTCGACACCAACCAACGGTTCCACGACATCCTCGCGTCCGGCGGCGACGGCCTGTCGACGGCCTTCGATCTGCCGACGCTCATGGGACGCGACTCCGACGATCCCGTGGCCGAAGGTGAGGTCGGCAAGTGCGGCGTCGCCGTCGACACGCTCGCCGACATGGAGGATCTCTTCGCCGGCATCGACCTCAGCCAGGTGACGACGTCGATGACCATCAACTCGCCGGCCGCGGTGGTCCTTGCCATGTACGTCGCCGTCGCCGAGAACGCCGGCGTCGAACGATCACGGCTCGGCGGCACCCTGCAGAACGACATCCTCAAGGAGTTCCACGCCCAGAAGGAGTTCGTCTTCCCCCCGAAGCCGTCGATGCGGCTGGTGCGCGACACCGTTGCGTTCTGCACGGCGGACATGCCGAGATGGCACCCGATCTCGGTGTCCGGCTACCACATACGCGAGGCGGGCTCCACGGCGGCCCAAGAGCTGGCCTTCACCATCGCCGACGGGTTCGCCTACGTCGAGCTCGCGTTGCAGACCGGTCTCGACGTGGATGCCTTTGCGCCGCGGTTGAGCTTCTTCTTCAACGCGCATCTCGACTTCTTCGAGGAGATCGCCAAGTACCGCGCCGCCCGACGGATCTGGGCCCGCTGGATGCGCGATCGCTACGGAGCGCAATCCGAGCGCTCCCTTCAGCTCCGTTTCCACACACAGACCGCCGGGGTGTCGCTCACCGCGCAGCAACCCGAGTTGAACATCGCCCGCACCGCCCTCGAAGCACTCGCCGGCGTCATGGGCGGCACGCAGTCGCTGCACACCAACTCGATGGACGAGGCGCTCGCGCTCCCCACCGAGAAGGCCGCACGGATCGCGTTGCGCACGCAGCAGCTCATCGCGTACGAGACCGGCGTCGCCAACGTGGCCGATCCGCTCGGCGGCTCGTACTACGTCGAGGCGCTCACCGACTCCATCGAAGCGGCGGCCGAGGAGATCTTCGCCCACCTCGACGAGCTCGGCGGTGGCTCGATCCTCGACGGTGTCTATGCCGGTGTCGAAAACGGCTACTTCCAGGGCGCGATCGCCGACGCCGCGTACGACTTCGAGCGCAAGATCAACAACGGGCAGCGCGTCGTCGTCGGCGTGAACCGGTTCACCGAAGGGAACGAGGACGACAGCCTCGAGCTGTTGCGGATCACACCCGAGCAGGAGCAACTGCAGATCAAACGCCTGCAAGCGGTGCGCGCCGATCGGGACAGTGACGCGGTCGCCGGCATGCTCGACCGCCTGCGCACCGAGGCAGCCGATCCGGAGCAGAACCTGATGCCGACGCTCATCGACGCCGTGCGCGTCTACGCCACCGAAGGCGAGATCATGAATGCGCTGGCCGACGTGTTCGGCCGCTACGTCGAAACGCCGGTTCTCTGATGGAATCTCCGCGGGTCACTGCGGCCATGTGCGCGTACGGGCGCACGTTGTCCGAGCCGAGGCTGGCGCCCGACGCCCAGCGTCTCGCGTTCCTCGCCAACGTGGGTGGGCGTGGCCAGCTGGTCGTCGTCGAATCGGTCGGCGCCCCGAGCGACGCCGCGCCGACGTCGGGATGGGGACCGGAGCTCGTCGTCACGAACGATCCCGCACCGCGGCCGGCAGCCGCGTACGGCGGGGGAGCCTTTGCCTGGGCGCCGGACAGCCGCGGCCTCGTGTACGCCGGCGCCGATGGCGGGCTGTGGTTCGTGCCCGCCGAGGGCGGCGTGCCGCGCTGCATCGTGGCGAAGCAGCCGGACGGTCCGGTCGCCGCGCCGGCGGTGAGCCCCGACGGCGCCCGTGTCGTCTTCGTGGTCGACCAGCACCACGTCGGCATCGCGCCGATCGACGGGAAGGGTTGGCCCGAGCGCCGCTCGACGACCGCGGACTTCTGCTTCGACCCCGTGTGGTCGCCGTCGAGCGACCGCGTCGCGTGGCACGAGTGGGATGTTCCTGACATGCCCTGGGACGGTGGACGGATCGTGACCGCGGCCGCCGACGGGTCGGATGCTCCGACCGTCGTGGCGGGCGGACCGGGTGTCAGCGTCCAACAACCGCGCTTCTCCGCCGACGGCACGCTCGCCTACCTCTCGGACGAGTCCGGCTGGCTCAACCTCTGGGTCGGCGAGAAGCCACTCGTCAAGGAGGACGCCGAGCACGGCGATGCCTCGTGGGGACTCGGGCAGCGGTCCTTCGTGTGGTCGCCGGACGGCGGCCGCATCGCGTTCTGCCGCAACGATCTCGGCTTCGGCTCGCTGAACGTCGTGGAGGTCGCGACCGGTGAGAGCCGTGAGCTGGGCCGCGGTGTGCACGGCGGCCTGTCCTGGCACGGCGACCGGCTCGCGGCCATTCGTTCGGGGGCGCGCACTCCGACACAGATCGTCGTGTACGAGCACGAGACCGAGCGCGTCACCGTCGGTCGCGGTCCGCTCGGTGGCTTCGAAGCGCTCGATCTGCTCGAGCCGGAATTGGTCGAATGGGCCGGCGACGATGGCGGAACGGTCCACGGCCGGTTGCACCGACCGAAAGAGTCCGCGACCGGCAACGACCCGCCGCCGTTGCTCGTGTCGATCCACGGCGGACCGACGGCCCAGACGCAAGTCAGCTGGAACAGCCGTTTGCCGTTCTTCCTCGAGCGCGGCTGGGCGGTGCTGTTCCCGGATCATCGCGGGTCGACGGGCCACGGTCGCGAGTACGCGCAGGCGATGGCCGGTCGGTGGGGCGAGCTCGACGTGAGCGACTGCGCCGCCGGGATGCGGGCCGCAGGCGAACGCGGCTGGGGCGATCCCCGCCGGATGGTCCCGATGGGCGGTTCTGCCGGCGGGTTCACGGTGCTCAACCTGATGGCGCACCATCCCGACCTGTGCGCCGCCGGCATCGACCTGTTCGGTGTCGCCGATCTCTTCGACCTCGACGAGACCACGCACCGGTTCGAGAAGCACTACCTCCACTCGATCGTCGGGCCGCTGCCCGAGGCCGCCGACCGCTATCGCGATCGGTCGCCCGTCACGGTGGCGGAGCGCATCATGTCGCCGCTGTTGATCCTGCAAGGGACGGCGGATCAGGTCGTCCCCATCGCCCAATCGCGCGCCATAGCGCAGCGGCTCCAGGCCCTCGGCCGCACCGTCGAGTTGCACGAATACGAGGGCGAAGGCCACGGGTGGCTCCGGCCCGAGACGATGGTCGACGAGCTCGAGCGCGTCGATTCATTCCTGCGCCGCCATGTCCTACGGTGGCGCGCGTGACCAGGTGGTGTGTTCTGTGCGGCGGGGAGTACGTCGAGGGCGTGTTGGAGTGTGCTGACTGTCTCGTGCCGTTGTCCGACCGTCAGCCGTTGCGGCTCGAGGAGCTCGGCGGCGAAGAGGACGATCAGGTGGAATACGACTTCGACGAGCTCGAGCCCGTCGGTCGCCTCGCAATCGACGAGCTCTTCTGGACCAACGGGATCGCGCACGCCTGGGCCGGCTCCTCGTTGGTCGTGCGCGCCGAGGACGAGACCGAAGCGGACCGGTTGATCGACGAGGCCGACAGCGACGCGTTCCTCGAGAGCGATTCCGAACAGGTGTCGTACGACCTCGGCGACTGGGACGACGACCGCCGCGCCCAGCTGACCGAGATGCTCACGCTCGCCAGCATCGAACACGCGTGGGACGAGCACGGCGAGCTCGTCGCGCTCGAGCAGGACGAAGAACGCGTCGACGCAATCGTCGATGCCATCGAGTTCCCGAACGAGAACGCCGTCGACGACAGCGAGGAGATCGCCGCTGAAGACGCGCTCGCGGCCGAGGGCCACGATCCGCAAGACGTGCTGTCCGAGTTGTTCGTCTCCGCCGACCGACTCATGCACGACCCGCTCGACCACGAAGGCGTGCTGTCGCTCGTCGATGCAGCCAGGATGGCCGAGACGCTGCCGTTGCCGTACGGCTTTGCCCCTGCGGTCTGGAACGATCTCGTCGCTCAAGCGCGCGGCTTGCGCTCGGCCCTCGAAGGGGGAGACGCCGACGACGACAAGATCATCGACCAGGCGTCGAACCTCCGCGCCGCGCTCCGCAATTTCGTCTGAGGACGAGTTCGTGATACTCGCCGAGCTCGAGGTGTTCCACAGCCGGGTGTACTCGCCGACGCGCCGCCTCGCGCTCGGCCACCGGGAGCTGCCGCTCGAGCCGGCGCCGGGCTTCGGGCCGTTGCTCCTCGGTGGGATCGTCGCGGTCGGCGCGGAGGAGTTCGACGCCGACGACTACGACGCGCTGCTCGTGCTGATGGCGCAGCTCGAGCACGGTCAACGCGTCGTGCAACCACGGATCCGCAACCGGTTCCAGACCGACCAGCACGGGTTGGCGCGCACCGTCGGCCGTTTGGTGGGTGGCGGCGAGTCGCTCGAGTTCGACTTCGAGGGCAGCGGTTCGCCCCTCCAGATGACGCTCGCGGCGACGTACGCCGCGGGGCAGCTTCCGATGAACACGCGCCGATGGGTGTTCGACGTGTTGCGCAAGGCACTGCGCTGGCGCGGCCCGATCGGGCCGTCGCTGATCACCCATCTGTCCGGACGGCACGGCGCCCCTTCGTGGTCGGCGGCTGCCTATCTGGACCCCGAGCACTGGGCGCTCGAGCTCCTCGGCTTGGGCGAGAAGCTGTCGACGCCGTCGAAGCGCGAGATCCAACGCAAGTTCCGCCGGCTGGTGCGCGATGCGCATCCCGATCACGGCGCCGAGACCGAGGGTGCAGCGCAACGCATCGCCGAGCTCACCGAAGCCCGCCGGATCCTGCTCGGATGACGCCGAGGCCCGCCGCGCTGTTGCTGACCCCGGGAGCGGGGAGTGATCGCAACCACCCTGCCCTGAAGGCCATCGAGGCGGCCATCGCGCCGCTGCCGACGGCACGCATCGACTTTCCGTATCGCAAGGCCGGGCGCCGTGCCCCTGACCGCGCGCCGGTCCTCGTCAACTGCATCCGCGAGGAAGCGGCGGTGTTCGTCGCGCAGAGCGGCATCTCGCCGTCCGCGCTCGCGCTCGGCGGACGGTCGATGGGTGGCCGGATGTGCTCGATGGCCGTGGCCGAGGGCTTGGCGGCGTCGGCGTTGGTGCTGATCAGCTATCCGTTGCACCCGCCGGGCAAGCCCGACACGTTGCGCGTCGATCATTTCAGCGCGTTGAAGGTTCCGTGCCTGTTCGTGAGCGGGACCAAGGATCCATTCGGGGCACCGGCGGAGCTCGAGCGACACGCCGAGAAGATCCCTGGTCCCGTGACGCACGTGTGGATCGAAGGGGGCGGTCACGACTTCAAGCGGCACGACGACGACGTCGCCGAGAAAGTTCGGGACTGGCTGCGTGGGCTCGGCCGGCGCGGGGCACAGTAGGGCCAGATGGATCGAATCCTCGTGCGCCCGTCGGGCCCGCTGGCCGGCACCGTTTCGATCGGCGGCGCAAAGAACTCGGTGCTCAAGCTGATGGCGGCCACCGCGCTGGCAGAAGGCCGGTACCTGCTGCACAACGTGCCGAACATCCTCGATGTCGAGTGCATGAGTGACCTGCTGCGCTCGATGGGCATGACGGTCGAGCGCAGCGGCGATCACGACCTCACCATCGATCGCCCGGCGGACATCACGCCAGAGGCGCCGTACGAGCTCGTCGAGCGCATGCGCGCGTCGATCGTCGTGCTCGGTCCCTTGCTCGCCCGATTCGGGCGGGCGCGCGTCGCCCTGCCCGGCGGCGACGACTTCGGCCCTCGTCCCATCGACATGCATCTGAAGGGTCTCGAGCAGTTGGGGGCCACGTTCTCGTTCGCCCACGGCTACATCGAGGGCCGCGCCGACCGGCTGACCGGAGCCAACATCCTGCTCGAGTACCCGAGCGTCGGCGCGACCGAGAACGCGCTCATGGCCGCCGTGCTCGCCAAGGGCGTGACGGTCATCGACAACGCGGCGCGTGAGCCCGAGATCGCCGATCTCGCGTCGTTCCTCAACCGCATGGGCGCGCAGGTGCTCGGCGCCGGCTCGTCGACCATCACCGTCGAAGGCGTCGACGATCTCCGTGCGGTCGAACACACCGTGATCCCCGACCGGATCGAAGCCGCGACCTTCCTGGCGGCGGTGGGGGTTGCCGGAGGCGAGCTGACGCTCGACGGCGCGCGCGCCGACCACATGGACATGCTCATCGAGAAGCTCGCCGAGATGGGAATGCGCGTGTCGCCGACCGCGGACGGCCTCTGGGCGATGGCGCCCGAGCGCCTCAGCGCCGTCGACGTGGCCACGCTCCCGTATCCCGGGATCGCGACGGACTACAAGCCCCTCTTCGTCGCGTTGCTCGCGGTGGCCGATGGCGTGGGCATCGTCACCGAGAACATCTTCAGTGGCCGGTTCCGCTACGTCGACGAACTCGTGCGCATGGGTGCCGATGTGCGTACGGATGCGCATCACGTCGTGGTGCGCGGCAAGCAGCAGCTGTCGGGTGCTCCGGTGCGCGCCCCCGACATCCGCGCCGGCGCGGCGCTCGTGGTCGCCGGCCTACGCGCCGAGGGCGAGACCGAGGTGTTCGGTGCCGAGCACATCGACCGTGGCTACGAGAACTTCGTCGCCAAGCTCGCCGCGGTCGGCGCCGACGTCAGCCGGGAGTAGGGCATAGCGTCGGGCATGCCCTTCGCTGACGTCAACGGCCAACACCTCTACTTCGAGGACACCGGCGGGCCCGGCCCCGCGGTCGTGTTCAGTCACGGCTTCCTCATGGACCACGAGATGTGGGCTCCGCAGGTCGACGCGCTGTCCGACGAGTTCCGCTGCATCACGTGGGACGAGCGCGGCTTCGGTGCGACGCCGGCAACCGAGCCGTTCACCTACTACGACTCCGCCGCCGATTGCCTGGCCCTGCTCGACCACCTCGGCATCGACCAGGCCGTGCTCGCGGGCATGTCGCAAGGCGGGTTCATCTCCTTGCGGGCGGCCCTCGCCGCGCCGGAGCGCGTGAAGGCCCTGGTGCTCATCGACACGCAGTCCGGGACGGAGGACGACGCCGTGGCGCCCGCGTACGAAGCGCTGCACGACGACTGGGTGGCCAACGGACCTGGCAACGTCCAGGACGTGATCGCGGGCTTGATCATCGGGCCCGGGGTCGATCCGGCGCCGTGGCTCGCGAAATGGAACGCCGCTCCGCCGGGGAACCTCACCCTGCCCTTCCGATGTCTGATGGGCCGCGACGACATCACCGACCGGATCGGGGAGATCACCTGTCCCGCCATCATCTTCCACGGCGACGAGGACCAGGCGATTCCGATCAGCAAGGCCGAAGCGTTGGACGAGGCGCTACCGCACAGTCAGGGCGTCGTCGTCATCGAGGGTGCGCCTCACGCGTCCAACCTCAGTCATCCCGACGAGGTCAACGGCCCGCTACGCGAGTTCCTCGGCAAGTTCGCCTAA
>JBEEFX010000213.1:0-3152 GCA_041166365.1 Acidimicrobiaceae bacterium | reverse complement strand
GACGAGTTCGAAGAAGAAGATCGAGCGTTCGGTGGGTTCGTCGGTCTGCACGAGGTCGGGCGGCACCCACGGTGGCGGTGTCGCGAACGTCCATCGTTCCTCGCGATACACCTCGTCGAGCAGCAGTTCCCGCAGCGGTACGTGCAGGACGGCGTCCACTTCACTCGGGTTCGGATCGAGCACCGGAACGTCGGGCAGCAGCGCGACGAACGGCACGATGAACGACCGGCTGGTGATCGTCATCAGATGGTCGAGCTCCCCGAGCACCTCGACGGTCGACGGATCAAGGCCGATCTCCTCCTCCGACTCGCGCAGCGCGGCTTGAACCAGGGTCTCACCCTCGTCTCGGCCACCGCCCGGGAAGCTCACCTCGCCGGTGTGCGAACGCAGGTCCCACGATCGTCGCGTCAGGACGGTGTACAGCTCCCCGTCGAGCTCGTAGAAGGGGGCGAGCACCGCCGAGGCGCGGGCCGCGCCCGTCTTCTCGACGAATGACGGCGACCCGACGCGACCGCTGAACGCCGCTCGAAGGTCGTCCGCGGTGATGACGCGGTCGGCGGGCGACAACTCAGCCCACGGCGGCGGACCGCCGTCGCCGATCGCTTCCGGCCGGGGGATGACCTGCGGGCCGCCCCTCTCGCTCACGTCGGTGCCGACGCCGCCGCAACCAGCTGCTCGAGCAGCTCCTTCATGCCTGCGGTCTTGAGGTTGCTCATCACCCGCCCGGGAGGCGTCTCGCCCTTCTCCCACTCCATCCAGAAGGCGAGCAGCTTGACGGGTTCGGGCGGGGGGATTTCCACACGCAGAAGGTACAGCGGCGGCGAAGCCGCCCCTCCGAAGGGTGGGCGGTGGGGCGGGTGGTCTAGGCGGCGCGGCGGTAACGACTGATCGCGAGCGGCGCAAAGATGGCGACGAGCGCCACCATCCAGAGCAAGGCGTGCACCACCGGCTCCGTGGTCTCGCCGCCGATCGACAGCGCGCGCATCGCCTTGACGACGACGGACACCGGCTGCCAGTCGTTGTAGACCTGCAACACGCGGGGCATGTTCTCGCCGGGTGCGAACGCCGTCGACGCGAAGACGAGCACCGCGAGCACGGGGAACGACGCGGCCTGTGCCGACTCTGCGTTCGGCGCGCCGAGCCCGATCAGGGCGAAGATCCACGAGAACGCGACCGAGAACAGCAGCAGCAGCCCGATCGACGCGACGAACGGCACCACCCCGGTATGGACGCGGAACCCCACGAGGAAGCCGACCGCGACCATCATCACAACGACGAACAGGTTGCGCACCAGATCGGACAGCGCTCGACCGGCGAGCACGGCGGACCGCGCCATGGGCAATGAGCGGAACCGCTCGATGAGTCCCTTGTGCAGGTCCTCGCTGAGACCGATGCCGGTGTTCATGGCGCCGAACGCGACCGTCTGAACGAACACGCCCGGCATCAAGAAGTCGACGTACGGAAGGTTGCCCGGGAGCTGGATCGAGGTTCCGAACACATACCGGAACGTCAGCACGAAGATGATCGGTTGGATCGTGCTGAACATGATCACCTCGGGCGTGCGGGACATCGCCTTGAGGTTGCGCCAGCCGATCGTGATCGCGTCGGAGATCGCCCACGCGAGCGGCGAGCGCTGCTCGACCGTGGGCGTCATTGCGGGTGCGGTGATGGCGGCCATCAGCTCGCCTCCTCCAAGTCGTCGCCGGTGTCGGTAGGTCGGCCGGTCAGGGTCAGGAACACGTCGTCGAGGCTCGGCTCCCGAACGGTGACCGCCGCCGGCTCGATCCCCGCCGCGTCGAGGCGGCGCACGACGGCGACCAGCGAGCGTCCGCTGTCCACGACCTTGACCTCGATGCTGCGGCCGTCGTCGCTGAAGTCGGTCGGGCCGACCTCCGCGAGGACGGTCTTCGCCGAGTCGGCCGTGTCCTGGTCCGCCAGCTCGACGTGGATGATCGTGCTGCCGAGCTGCGCCTTCAGCTCAGCGGCGGTGCCGTCGGCGATCACGCGCCCGTGGTCCACGACGGCGATGCGATCGGCGAGACGATCCGCCTCCTCGAGGTACTGCGTCGTGAGCAGCAGCGTCGCTCCGTCGGACACGAGCTCCTCGATGACGCCCCACAGGTCGAGGCGTCCCCGGGGGTCGAGGCCGGTGGTCGGTTCGTCGAGGATCAGCACCGCGGGCCGGTGCACCAGGGCGGCGGCCAAGTCGAGGCGTCGCCGCATTCCGCCGGAGTACGTCTTCACCGGTCGGTCGCCCGCGTCGGAGAGGCCGAACCGTTCGAGCAACTCGCCGGCACGGGGGACGATGCCCGCTCGCTGCTGGTGCGCGAGGCGGCCGACCATGATGAGGTTCTCGCGGCCGGTGAGGTTCTCGTCCACCGCCGCGTATTGTCCGGCGAGGCCGATGCGGGTGCGCACCTCCTGCGGTTGCTTGCACACGTCGAACCCGAGCACCTCGGCGTGCCCGCCGTCGGGTTGGAGGATGGTGGTGAGGATGCGCACCGCGGTGGTCTTGCCTGCGCCGTTGGGCCCGAGGAGGCCGAGCACGGTTCCGGCGGGCACCGCGAGGTCGACGCCGGCGAGGGCGACCACGTCGCCGAACCGCTTCACGAGGCCCTCGGCGTAGATGGCTGGCTTGTCCATAGTCCTCAACCCTCGCGCAAATAGTTGATGAGACCCACGACCGGTTCCACGACGCGTGCGCGGCCCCTGATGTGTCTCCTCCTCAGTTGAAGGTGCTCCTGTCGCTCGAAGCCGGAGATGCAAAGCCGATGCGGACGTTCGCCGAGATGCTGCGTTGCGACGCGTCGTGGATCACGGGCCATAACGAGCAACGGACCCTGCGCGATCTCCTGCGCAAGGTCCGTGACGCCGGCTGATCCGACTTGCTCGGTCAGCCGGGAGAGTTCCCTCAGTGTCCGCCGGAGGCGGACGCCGTTGCCCGGCGCCCGAACCTTCGGTTCGGGCGCCGAACGGGTTACATCATTCCCATGCCGCCCATGCCACCCATGCCGCCGCCCGGCATCGCGGGCATCGCACCGGCGGGCTCGGGCTTGTCGGCCACGAGGCACTCCGTGGTGAGCAACAGACTGGCGATCGACGCCGCGTTCTGCAGCGCAGCACGCGTCACCTTCGCCGGGTCGATGACACCG
>JBEEFX010000212.1:0-22555 GCA_041166365.1 Acidimicrobiaceae bacterium | reverse complement strand
GAGGGAATCTCTCAAATCATGCTACTGTCAGTAACACTATGGAGCAGACGAGCAACCCCGATCGCAAGGTCCCTACCCGCCGGATCTCGTTCGAAGAGTCCCTGCAAGCCATCCCCAGGCACTTCGCCACCGACGGCGACCTCGTCGCGAGCCATGTCGCCGCCGGCCTGTCGGCGGTGTTCCCCGACGGCGAGGATTTCTTCGTGCGTTCGGTGCGCCACTTCCGTGACGAGATCGAAGACCCGGCGTTGAAGCGGCAAGTTGCCGGGTTCATCGGCCAGGAGGCGATGCACGGCCGCGAGCACCGCGCGTTCAACGACCGGCTGGCCGAACTCGGCTATCCGACGAAGCAGGTCGAGCGGTTCACGAAGTGGGGCCTCGAATTGCGCGAGCGGATCGCGCCGGCGAAGGCAAACCTCGCGGCGACGGCCGCGCTCGAGCACTTCACGGCGACGCTCGCCGAACTGGTGCTCACCGATGAGGAGACGCGCGAGCAGTTCGGCCACGAGGCCGTGCGCGATCTGTTCGTGTGGCACGCGCTCGAGGAGTCCGAGCACCAGGCGGTCGCGTTCGACGTCTACAAGGCAGTCGGCGGCACCGAGCGCATGCGCGTGTGGACGATGAACGCCCTGCGGTACGGGTTCGTGATCGGCATGTTCTTCCAGGTGTCGGTCTCGCTGCTGTTCGACCGCGCCACATACAAGCGTGGCAACCTGCGCAAGAGCCTGAAGAAGTTCCGCAAGTCCCCGGTCGTCAGCCGCAAGGTGTGGGACCAGCTCAAGGACTACAACCGCCCCGACTTCCACCCCGACGACCGCGACACCACCGAGCTGGTGGAGCAGTGGCAGGCCGCGCTGTTCGGCGCGCAGGGAACGCTCAACGACAAGCTCGTTCGCAGCGCGGTCGCGTGACGGAGCCGACGACGATGGAGCACCTCGACGTCCTGATCGTCGGCGCCGGCCTCTCCGGCATCGGCGCCGGCCACTACGTGCAGACGAAGTGCCCATGGGCCACGTACGCGATCTTCGAAGCTCGCGACGCGATCGGCGGGACGTGGGACCTGTTCCGGTACCCGGGCATCCGGTCGGACTCCGACATGTTCACGCTCGGCTACTCGTTTCGTCCGTGGGATGGTGAGAAGTCGATTGCCGATGGCGAGTCGATCCTGCAGTACATCAAGGACACCGCGGCCGAGTCCGGCATCGACGAGCGCATTCGGTTCAACCACCGCATCCTTCGGGCCGACTGGCGCACGGACGAGGCTCGTTGGCACATCACCGCCGAACGAACCGACACCGGTGAGACGGTCGAGGTCACGTGCGGCTTCGTGTTCTCGTGCAGCGGCTACTACCGCTACGACCACGGGTACCAACCCGACTTCGCCGGCATGGACCGCTTCCGGGGCACGGTCGTGCACCCGCAGGCGTGGCCCGACGACCTCGACTACGAGGGCAAGCGAGTCGTCGTCATCGGCAGCGGCGCCACCGCCGTCACGCTGATTCCGTCGATGGCCGAGACCGCCGCCCACGTGACGATGCTGCAGCGCTCGCCCACCTACATCACGACGCTGCCAGCCAAGGATCCGGTCGCCGACCTCTTGCGTCGTGTCCTCCCCGCGAAATGGTCGGGTTCTGCCATTCGGTGGTTCAAGGCGCTGACGACGCAGGGCATGTACCAGCTGAGCCGCCGCCGGCCCGGGCTCGTCAAGCGGCTGCTTCGCTTCGCGCTCAAGCTCCAGTTGCCGCGCGGGTACGACATCGACACGCATTTCACCCCGAAGTACAACCCGTGGGATCAGCGGATGTGTGTCGTGCCCAACGGCGATCTGTTCAAGGCGATCAAGACCGGCACCGCGTCAGTGGTCACCGATCACATCGACACCTTCACCGAGAACGGCCTGAGGCTCGACTCCGGCGCCGAACTGAAGGCCGACGTCGTCGTCACGGCCACCGGGCTCGAGCTCCTCTTCATCGGGGGCATCGAAGCATCGGTCGACGGCGAGGTCATCGATCTCCCCAGCAAGCTGACCTACAAGGGCATGATGCTCGAAGGGGTACCGAACTTCGCACTGGCGGTCGGTTACACGAACGCGTCGTGGACGTTGAAGTGCGATCTCACCTGCGATTACGTGACCCGGCTGCTCAATCACATGCACGACGCCGAGCTGCAACAGTGCACCCCGGTGAACCACGACGCGTCGGTAGCCGCGCAGCCCCTGCTCGGCCTCACCTCTGGCTACGTCACTCGAGCCGCAGATCGCTTCCCGAAGCAAGGCTCGAAGTTCCCGTGGCAGGTCCACCAGAGCTACCTGCGCGACTACCGCTCACTGAAGCTGAGCGGTATCGAAGACGAAGCGATGGTGTTCTCGAACCCGGCACGCGACCGGGCAGCCGTCGCGGTCGCGTCGTGAGAGCCTTCGGCGGTCGCGTCGCGGCGATCACGGGCGCCGGCTCCGGCATCGGGCGCGCGCTGGCCCAGGAGCTCGCCACGCGCGGCACCCACCTCGCACTGTCGGACATCGACGACGTCGGCTTGGCGGAAACGGTCGCGTTGTGTGAGGGCCGCGGCGTGAAGGTCTCCTCGCGGCACGTGGATGTCGCCGACCGCGCCGCGGTGTACTCGTGGGCCGACCACGTCGTCGACGACCACGGCAAGGTGAACCTGATCTTCAACAACGCCGGCGTCGCGCTCGGCGCCACGATCGAAGCGATGTCCTACGAGGACTTCGAGTGGCTGATGAACATCAACTTCTGGGGCGTCGTTCACGGCACGAAGGCGTTCTTGCCGCACTTGAAGGCGGCCGGCGAAGGCCACATCGTCAACCTTTCGAGCGTGTTCGGCTTGATGAGCATCCCGTCGCAGTCGGCGTACAACGCGGCGAAGTTCGGTGTGCGTGGTTTCACCGATGCGCTGCGCATGGAGCTCGAGATGGAGAAGTGCGGCGTGTCGTCCACGACCGTGCACCCGGGCGGCATCAAGACCAACATCGCGAGGAACGCGCGCATGGACCCGAGCGTCGGCGCGCTGGCGGGTGACCCTGAGCGGGCCCGCCGCGACTTCGACCGAGCGGCGATGACCAGCCCGCAGAAGGCTGCCCGTCAGATCCTCGCGGCGGTCGAGAAGGACCGTCGTCGGGCGCTCATCGGCCCGGACGCGAAAGCCATCGACTTCATCTCCCGCCTGCCCGCCGGCCTCTACCAGCGCGTGCTCGTGCGAGGAGCCAAGCGCCGCCGCTGAACCTCCTCGAGGGTCAGCCGCGGGCGGCCATGTACTTGGCGTAGCCGTCGGCGAGGGTACGGAGCTCGGGGTCCTTGGCGAACAGGGGCTCGAACTTCTCGCGGGCCTTCGCCCGCTTGGCCGGGTAGTACTCCGTGGGCCAGAAGCCCTCGTGCGGCCGGTAGCTCTTGAGCACGTTACGGGCGACCGTGGCCTTGTGGACCTCGTCGACGCCGTCGGCGATCCCCATCGTCGGTGCGGCGGCGTACATCGCCTGGAGCGGCGTGAGGTTCGTGGTGCCGAGGGATCCGAGGATGTGCAGCGCGTTGAACGAGACGTCGCGCAGGACCTTGGCCATCGTGTACTTCACCGCGGCGATGTCGGTGCGCGTCTCTTGCGTGCTGGTGTTGTCGATCTTCCAGGCGGTCTCGAGCACGAACAGCCGCAGCATGCGGATGGCGGCGTAGGAGTCGGCGATCTTCTCCTGCACCATCTGGTGCTCAGCGATGATCTTGCCGTGCGACTCGCGGCTCAGTGCCCGCTCGCACATCATGTCGAAGGCGAGCTTGCACTGGGCGATCGTGCGCATCGCGTGGTGGATCCGACCACCACCGAGTCGCCGCTGCGCGAGGACCTTCGCACCGTCTTCCGGTCCGAGCAGGTGATCGAGGGGGATGTGCACGTCGCGGTAGATGATGTGGTTGTGGTTTCGCGGCTCCGGCTGGATCTCCACGCCCGGCGTCTCACGCGGCACGACGAACATCCCGTTCGTGCACATGACGAAGAGGATGTCCGCGACGCGGCCGGCACTCGTGAACCACTTCTCGCCGTTGATCACCCACTCGTCGCCGTCGCGCACCGCGTGGGTCTTGAACAAGTTCGGGTCTGAGCCGCCCTGCGGCTCGGTCATCGAATACGCCGACCACAGCTCCTGATTGAGCATCGGCGTGAGCCAACGCTCCTTCTGCTCGTCGGTGCCGTAGGCCGCGAGCATCTCCATGTTCCCGGTGTCCGGCGCGGCCGCGCCGAACATCTGCGGCGCTGACGGATAGCGGCCGAGGATCTCGTTCAGCAGGCCGAGCTTGAGCTGGCCGTAGCCCGGACCGCCGAGCTCCTCGTCGAGAAAGATGGCCCACAGGCCCTGAGCCTTGACCTCGTCCTGCAGACCCTTGACCAACGCCTTGATCTTCGGATCATGCGAGCGCACCGCGTACGGGAACACGAGGTCGAGCGGCTCGACCTCCTCCCGGCAGAACTCCTCGACCCAGTCGAGCTTCTTCTGGAACTGCGGATCAGTGGAGAAATCCCACCCCATGGCGGTTCTGCTTCCTGGTCGGCTTCGCGGCGTCTGGTCGCGATCATACGGACGCCCCCGCAACGAGACCCAAGCCGACGCACCCCGAATCGGCGTTGCGTCAGCTCGGCGCGAGGACCGGGACCGTCGACTGGGTCTGCTTCGCGGTGTACATCGCGGCGTCGGCGTGAGCGAGCAGGTCGCTCGCCGTGCTCTTGGACGTCCACGCCACGCCGATGCTGGCCGCGATACGGATGCGGTGCTCGCCGATCACCGTGTCCCCTCGGAGTTGGTCGGACATCCGGTTGGCGACGGCAAGCGCGACGCCGGCCGACCGGAGTCGCGGCGCGATGACCACGAACTCGTCACCGCCGAGACGTCCGAGCAGGTCGTCCTGGCGCAACGCGTCTCGCAGTCGGTCGGCGACGACCTGGAGCACCGCGTCGCCGACGGCATGGCCGCGTCCGTCGTTGATGTGCTTGAGGCCATCGAGGTCGATGAAGAGCAACCCGACCCCTTCACCGACGAAGATCGTCGTGAGCGCGTGCTCGAGCGCGGCGATGGTGCCGGCCCGATTGAGGCACCCGGTGAGCTCGTCGGTGCTCGCGCGATGCTCGAGCGCGGAGCGGAGGTCACTGGCCTCGGTGACGTCCGCGATGCACAAGACACCGCCGGTCACCGCACCGGTTTCGGTCCGCACGGCCCGAATCGTCCATTCGAGGTGTCGGATCACGCCGTCGTCACCGGCATGGTCGACGACCAGCCGGCTCCCCGCGCCGTCCAGCATGAACCTGTTGAAGGCGTGCGCGAGCGTGGCGTCTTCGAGCTCTCCCCGCACGGCCCGGCCGAGCAAGGCGTGTGGACTGATCGGAGCCAGCAGTTGCGTGAGGCGGGCATTGGCATGCTCGATGTGGCCGCTCGTGTCGAACTTGGCGACTCCGACCGGCAACGTCTCGGTGAGGAGCGCGAGCAGCTCCGTCTCGGCTGCGAGTGCATCGGTTGCGGCCACCTCCGCAGAGATGTCGTACAAATCGGTGCGCACATCACCGGCCCCGGTGTCGTCGATGTCGTTCGTGAGCGTGGCCTCGACCCACAGTGTGGATCCGTCTGCCCGGAGGAGACGGCAGCGCCAGCGAAGGGCGACGCCTCGCTGAGCCTTGGCCGCCACCCAATTGACGATCGCCGCCTCCTGGTCGTCCGCATGGAGGAAGCTGATGATCGGTTGGCCGACGATGGGATCGGTGGGGTGTCCGAGCAGAGCGAGGGTCGAGTTGCGGGCGCTGCGGATCAGGCCGAAGCCATCGCAATGGACCACGCCGACGCGGGGGCTGGCGACGATTGCTGTCGGTGGTGGCGACGCCGCGATGACGTCGCCCGAGTCGGGGACGATGACCACCACCGTGCGCATCTGCGTGTCGCTGATGTCCACGAGGTGGAGGTCGGCCGGTCGACCGTTGCGCAGCCGGACCGTCCGCTTGGCGGAGCCCCGCAGTCGGGCCTCTGCTGCTATGTCGCTCACCAGCCACGCGTCCGAGGCCGCGACGAACTCCACAATTGCGTCGCTCTTGAGCGCGGGATGACCGCGGATCGAGATCCCCATCTGCGCGAGCATCCCCTCCGAGTCGGTGATGCTGCCGCCCGGCGCGAACACGCCGACGGCGCAATCCGGGTTCTTGACCATCAACTCTTCGACAACGGCCAGGCGATTGCGCACGAGTGTGCCGATCCCCAGTACGTCGCTCGCGGCCATGCCGCTTGGATCGGCCGCGCGATCGACCGGCTGTAGCACCGAGCGACTCGATCAGCGAGCGAGGGCACGGCTAGCGCGAACGCGTCTCTTCGCAGTCGCCCACATGGTCGATGTGAAGGCATGGGATCGGCGCGTCAGAGCGGATCGCTACGAGTGATCGAACAACAGGAGAGCGGGGAGCAATGGCAAGCGGCGCTGTACCGCGAACGGCCCCATGAGCGCACGGCTCGGCTTGCCGCGTTCGTGGATTGCTCCCCAGACGCGATGTACTCGTCGCGCGACGGCCGGATCACGAGTTGGAACCCGGGGGCAGAGGCGCTGTACGGGTACTCGGCCGCCGACGTGGCCGGACAATCGATCGACATCGTGTATCCGTTCGGGCGCGACGACGAGTTGGCCAACATCACCAGCCGTATGGCGAGAGGAGAGGCCATCGCGCCGTATCGCACGGTGCGCCGCCGCAAAGACGGCTCGCTCGTGCAGGTCTGGCTGTCGTTGAGCCCGATCAGAGACGACGACGGGCGCGTCTCCGGCGTCGCGGCCGTGGGTCGCGACATCAGCGACGCCGACCGGCTGTTCGATGACCTCCAGATCTCAGAAGGGCGTTACCGCTCGATCGTGGAGAACGCGCAGGAAGGCATCTCGCTCATCGGCCTGGACAGCACGTTCACCTTTGCGAACCGCCGCATGGGCGAGCTGCTCGGGCGCCCGGTCGAGGAACTCATCGGCGTCGACGCGTTTTCGCTGATCGACACCGAGTCCGCGACGGCGGTGGTCAGCCGGCTGGAAGAACGACAGCAGGGAAACTCCGGACAGTACGAAGTCACCAGCGTGCGTCCGGACGGCAGCATCGCCCGCCTCCTCGTCTCGGCGGCACCACAGTTCGACCCCGACGGTGCGTACGCCGGTTCGCTCTGCATGGTCTCCGACCTTTCCGGTCTACGGCGGGCCGAGGAGGAGTTGGCCCATCGGGCGCTGCACGACCCGCTGACGGGGCTGCCCAATCGCACGCTGCTCTTCGACCGCATCGAGCAGGCCTTGGCGCGCCGCGCGGGCGGCAGCACGGTCGCGCTCCTCTTCTGTGACCTCGACGGGTTCAAGGATGTCAACGACTCGTTCGGCCGCCACGCTGGCGATCAGTTCATCTGTGTCCTCGGCGACCGGCTCGTCGCCGCGGTCCGTCCGGGCGACACGGTGGCCCGCATCGGCGGCGACGAGTTCATCGTGCTGGCGGAGGATCTCGCTGACGAGACGGCCGCGCTCGCCCTTGCCGCGCGTCTGATGGCGAACGTCGCCGAGCCGATCTACTCGTCGGGCACCGAGGCGGTCATCACGTGCAGCATCGGAGTCGCACTCGCTCCCGCAGATGACGCTGCGGAGTTGTTGCGGCATGCCGACGCGGCGATGTGCCAGGCCAAGGAGGCGGGCCGCAACCGGGCGGCGGTCTTCGACGGTGAGTTGCGTGAGGTCGCCACCGACCGGCTCGGACTGCTGGCCGACCTGCATCATGCCGTCGCTCGAGGCCAGCTCCGGTTGCACTATCAGCCGATCGTGGCGCTCGACGGCGAGCGCGTCGCCGGGGTCGAGGCGCTCGTCCGTTGGGAGCATCCCGAGCGCGGTCTGGTTCCGCCGGACACGTTCATTCAGGTCGCCGAGGACCGCGGCTTGATCGTGGACATCGGCAACTGGGTGCTGCGCGAGGCCTGTCAGCAGGCTGCTCTCTGGGCGCGTGCCGGTCACGGTGGCGAGTCGCGGTACACGGCCGTGAACATCTCCGCTCGTCAGTTGACGCCCGGCGCGGGGCTCGTCGAGTCCGTCGCGGACGTTCTCCGAGAGTCAGGACTCGACCCTGCCAGCCTCGTGCTCGAGATCACCGAGAGCGCGCTGATGGGTGATGCCGAGGCGGCGCTTCGCATCCTCACCCAGTTGAAGGCCCTGGGCGTCCGGTTGGCGATCGATGACTTCGGCACTGGCTATTCGTCGCTCGTGTATCTCAAGCGCTTTCCCGTCGACCTGTTGAAGATCGACATGGGCTTCATTCGCGGGTTGGGCCAGGATCCGGAGGACTCCGCGATCGTCGCGTGCGTCATCGGACTCGCTCGAGCGGTCGGCATCGACGCGGTGGCCGAAGGCGTCGAGACCGCCGAACAGCTCGCCGCCCTGCAAGAGCTCGGCTGCGCGTTCGGTCAGGGCTACTTGTGGAGTCGGCCGGTCCCGGGCGGCGACTTCGACCGCACGGTGCTCGCGGGTCGTCGCGGCGCCTCCGCATCGGAAGCCAGGTCGTCGGTCACCTAGAAGCTCGCCCGCAACTTCAGGTCGCTCGCCGTCTCCGGGCATGATGCAGGGACATGACTGCAGCACTGACGGCGCGTCGCACGACGACCCGATTCGAGTACAAATGGATCGTTGCCGCCGTGTTCGTGTGCGGCATGTTCATCGACATCCTCGACACCACGATCGTCAACGTCGCGCTGCCGGACCTCGGCCGCGAGTTCCATGCCACCACCGCGTCGATCGAGTGGATCGTGCTCGGCTACTTGCTCTCACTCGCGGTGTGGATCCCTGCGTCGGGATGGATCGGTGATCGTCTTGGCACCAGGCGGGTGTTTCTCTTCGCTCTCGCGATGTTCACGTTTGCCTCAGCGCTGTGCGGGCAGGCGCACAGTCTCGGTGAGCTCGTTGCCTTCCGTGTGTTGCAGGGAGTCGGCGGAGGGATGCTCGTTCCCGTGGGCACCGCGATGCTCTTCCGTGCCTTCCCGCCGATCGAGCGGGCCAAGGCGTCGACCGTGCTCATCGTGCCGACGGTGTTGGCGCCCGCGCTCGGGCCGGTCCTCGGTGGCTGGCTCGTCACCGACGTGTCCTGGCGGTGGATCTTCTACGTGAACCTGCCGGTCGGCGCGCTCGCGTTCGCCATCGGCTTCCTGTATCTGCGCGAGGAACGGGAAGGAATCGCCGGGCGGTTCGATCTGCCCGGGTTCCTGCTGTCCGGTTTCGGGCTCGCGCTCGTCCTGTTCGCGCTCACGCAAGGCCCGGAGAAGGGATGGACCTCACCTGCGGTCGCCCTCAGCGGCGTGGTGGGAGTCGTCATGTTCGTGCTGCTCGTGGTCGTCGAGACGCGGACTCCGGCGCCTTTGCTCGCGTTGCGCTTGTTCCGCGAGCGCATGTTCCGCAACGCCAACGTGGTGCTGACCCTCACCTACGGCAGCTTCATCGGTGTGATCTTCCTCATGCCGCTGTACCTCCAGAACCTTCGAGGATTCACGCCGCTGCAGTCCGGCCTGACGACATTCCCTCAAGCGTTGGGCGTCATCGTCTCGAGCCAGTTGGTCGGCCGGCTCTATCACCGCGTCGGGCCTCGCCGGCTGATCGTGTTCGGAATGCTCGGTATGGCGGCCGTGACATTGCCGCTCGCGTTCGTCGGGCTCGACACCAGCCTGTGGGACATCCGCATCATCATGTTCTTCCGCGGGATCTGCATGGCGTTCGCGTTCGTGCCGATGCAAGCCGCGACCTACGCGAACATCTCGCCCGTCGACACCGGTCGCGCGTCGGCCATCTACTCGACCCAACGCCAGGTGGCGGCGGCTCTCGGGGTCGCGCTGCTCGGCACCGTGCTCATCAGCCGGGTCAATGCGGCGAACACCGGAGTGACCGACCCACACGCCCTCGCTCGCGGCGCGTTGAGTGGATATCACTTCGCGTTCCTGGTGGGAGCCATCCTCGTCGCGCTGGCCGCGCTGTCCGGGCTCCTGATTCACGACGAGGACGCCGCCTCGACGATGCAGTCCCGCGCACCGCAAGACGATCCGACGATGCAACCGGCCTGACACGCCTGGCATCCGGCGACCCTGGGCGCACTGCGACGCCCGGGTGTCGAGGTTCGTGCAGTAGAACGCCCGCATGGGAGCGCTCGATGGGTTGAAGGTCGTGGAAGCGGGGCTGCTCGTTCAGGGCCCGCAGGCGGCGGCGACGTTGGGGGAGTGGGGGGCCGAGGTGGTCAAGGTCGAGCTCCCGGGCTTCGGTGATCAGTCCCGGTGGTTGCCCGTGCAACCCGGGGACGGGCGCAGCGCCTACTTCATCGGCTGCAACCGCGGGAAGCGCAGCGTGACGGTCGACCTGCGCACTCACGATGGTCGCGACGTCTTCCTGCGCCTCGCCGAGTGGGCGGACGTCGTCATCACGAACTTCGCGCCCGGGACGATGGATTCGTGGGGCCTCGGCTACGACGTCGTCGCGGCCCGCAACCCCCGAGTGGTGTACGCCGCCGGCTCGACCTTCGGCACCGAAGGCACCGACGCGACGCGTGAGGGCGCCGACCTGAGCGCGCAGGCCGCGGGCGGTCTCATCAGCACGACTGGCCAAGACGGTCACGAAGTCACCCCTGTCGGCGCGACCATCGCCGATCACATCGCCGGACAGAACATCGTCGGCGGAGTGCTCGCGGCGCTCTACGCGCGGGAGAAGACCGGTGTCGGTCAGCAGGTGACGACGTCGCTCATCGGCGGACAGATCTGGGCGCAGGCGAGCGAGTACACCGGCTGTTTGCTGCGCGGTGCTCCCGCGGGGCGAGCGAACCGCGGGCACCCGCTCATCCCGGGGCTGTACGCCATCTTCCGCACGGCGGACGGATGGATCGCGGTCGTCGGCATAGTCGGCTCGCTCCGCGACAGGTTCTTCGAGGTCGTCGGGCGTCCGGAACTCGCCGTCCGGTTCGCGCAGCCGCTCTATTGGGAGACCGAGAAGGCGCAGCTGTTCCCCTTGCTCGACGAGGTGTTCGAAACGGCGACGACCGCTGAGTGGTGCGATCGTTTGCGTGCCGCGGGACTGCGCCACGCGCCGGTTCGCGACCACGGTGAAGTCGTCGCCGATCCGAACGTGTGGGCCAACGGATATCTCGTGAACGTCGATGGTGTGGATGTCGTCGCCGCGCCGGTGTCGTTCAGCGCGACGCCCGCGCAGCCGTCGGCGGTGGCGCCGGAGCTCGGTCAGCACACGGAGGAGGTGCTGGTCGACCTCGGTTACACCTGGGACGAGATCACGCGCCTCCAAGATGCTGGCGCCATCTGACGAGCTCGTCGTCGCCGCTGAAGTCGTACTCGTAGCGGTCACGGCCCTCGGTGTTCCACCAGTCGAAGGAGTCGCGGTACGCCGCTTCCAACCCGAGCTGTGGACGCCACGAGAGGTTTTGCTTGGCCTTGTCGTTGGCGAAGATGGCCCCACCGACGAATGCCTCGCCCCAGTGCACGAGTGGCGTCCGGGCTCGACGGGCGATGTCGAGTGGCACGCGCACGACGTCCGGTTCCACGCCCGCAGCCCGGGCCATGAGGCGGATGCAGCCGAGGACACTCGTGACCTCGTCGCCGCTCACGTTGAAGGCCTCACCGACGGCGCGGTCGTTGCCGGCGACGGAGGCGATGCAACGTGCGACGTCGTCGATGTGGACCAAATGCACGAACGGGAAGCCGTCGCCCGGCACGAAGATCGGACGGCCCTGAAGCAGACGCTCGAAGAAGATCGGTTCGCGCGACGCCAGCGGAGTGCGAGGACCGATCGTGTGTGTCACGCGCATGGAAGTTGCCGGAAAGCCCTCGTCCTCGAACAGTCGCCGCAGGTACTCCTCACAGCGCACCTTGCCGACGCCGTAGGCCTTGCGCGCGTCGTCGTCCGAGGGATCGTGGCGCCGCGCGTCCTCGCGTACGGGCTGCACGAAGTTCCGGCGGTAGACCGCGACCGAGCTCGTGAACACGAATTGCTGTATGCGCCCACGGAACAACTCGACCAGCGGCTCGAGATCGCTCGGCCGGTATGCGGTGTTGTCGAAGACGACATCGAAGTCGTCACGATGGTCGCCGAGCACTTCCGCGAGAACACCGGGCTGCTGGCGGTCGCCGTGCAAGCGGCGAGTACCGTCCGGCATCTCTGCGAGATGGCTGTTCAGCACCGTGACCTCGTCGCCGCGCGCCGCCAACTCGAACAGCAGCCGCATCCCGATGTAGCGGTTGCCACCCAGGACAAGGACGCGCTGGCTCATCCGCATAGATTTACCGCTGATGGCGCGGAGCGAGGGGGAGACGCTCGTACCGGCCGACCTCGTGGCGCAGTTTCGTGCACAGGGTTACGTCGTGGTTCCGGGACTGCTCAGCGCCGATGAGCTCGATCACTACGCCACGCTGGTTTCCGGCGCGGTGCGCTATCGCACCGCGAACGACACCGTCCCTCTCGCGGAGAAGAGCCGCTACCAGCAGTCGTTCGTGCAGTGCATGAACCTGTGGGAGGACTTCGAGGAGATCCGGCCGCTCACGTTTCACCAAAGGCTCGGCCGAGCTGCGGCCGAGTTGCTCGGCGTCGATGCCGTTCGGCTCTGGCACGACCAGGCGCTGTTCAAGCAGGCCGGCGGGCGCGTCACCGACCCGCATCAGGACCACCCCTACTGGCCGATCAGGGAGACTGCGTCGGTCACCGCGTGGATCCCGTTCGCCGGCTCGACGCTCGCGTCCGGGGCGATGGCCTACCTGCCTGGCTCACACACGATCGGGCTGCGCAAGTTCGTGAACATCTTCTTCGGCGAGCCGCACGACCTGCTTGCCGATCCGGAGCTCGCAGGCATCGAGCCCCTCTACGTCGAGGTGCCGAAGGGGTCGGTCGCGTTCCACCACGGGCTCACCGTGCACATGGCAGGGCCGAACCAGACGGACACGGATCGCGCCGTCCACACCGTGATCTACTTCCCGGACGGCAGCACCCGCGGCTACCCCTATCCGCACTTCGCGGTCGATCGCGCCGGCATCGAGGTCGGGGGCAAGATCGACGGTGACGTCACGCCGATCGCGTGGCCGAGACCGCAGGGCGATCTGCCCCCCAAGCCGGCAATGGCGTTCACGGTGCCTGCAGGGATCGCGAACACCGGCGCGGTCCCGTCCTGAGCGGTCCCGACGCGCACATCGAATGCGCCCGCCTCGGGTAGGAAGAGGTACTCGTCGCCGGCCAGGCGTTGTGCAGCAAGGAGAACGCCCATGGACATCGTTCGGAACGCCGATGGCACCCTCGTCGTGCCCGTGCAACCAGAGCGTCAGCACGACACCGATGAGGAGGGGGCGGTCTCGCCGGACAGTGACGACGGTGAGGCAACGACCCGGGTGCTGCATCCCGGTGAAGGTGGGTACGACGAGGCACTCGCGGAGTGGGACCTACAGCAGAACCCGGACCGCGAGCCGGCGGTCTCGACGGCTTCCGGCCGGCAGGAGGCGATGACGCTCGTGCATGCGGTCGCGACCTCACCTGATCACGCCGTCGCCCCGGCCGTCGCGGCGCTCGACGATCCCGAGGCGAGTGCGGAGGCCTTGCGGCACGTACTCGTCGGTGGCGTCCACTCCGTCGAAGACTTCGCCGCTGAGGTCGCCGAGGCGGAAGGTGGAGACCCCCTTCCGGCGCACGAGGCGACGAAGATCATCGGTGAGGTGCTCGCCGAGCTCGACTGACGGCTCGCGGATTCTCGACGATCGGTACGCTCTGCCCGGCGAACGCCGCCGGGGGACGGTGCATGGGACTCGAGGACTGTTCACGCGAGGAGCTCGCAACGCTCGTACGCGAGTACATGATGGCGGGCCACATGATCGATCGTGCCGGCATGCCGCACGTGATGGCCGAGTTCGGGCAGGACGCGTTCGGTCCGGTGGCCATCGAGGAGTGGATGGGCGCCAGCCCCGTCTACACGAAGCGGATGCAGCGAGCGCTCGGGTTCGAAGGCGACTCGGTGGAGACGATCTTCAAGGGGATGCAGTTCGACATCGGCGCGCCGCCCCAGTTCCTCGACTTCAGGTTCCGGCTGGACGACCACGATCACGGCGAGTTCTGGCTGGACCACTGCGGTGCTCTGGCCGACGTGGAACCGATGGGCGAACCGTTCGTGGTCACGATGTGCCACGACATCGAGGATCCGACGTTCGACGCCACGGCCATCGCGACCAACGCGCGGGCGCAGGTGCGCCCGGTGCATCGCCCGCCACGGGTGCCCGCGGATCGTTCGCCGGTGTGCCACTGGACGGTTGTCATCTCCGACCACCACGAACCGCTGCCCGTTCCCCGTGAGGCGTCGGCCATCTTGGAGACGCGGGCCGCGAGCATCGAGTTGAGCGCGATCGACCCGACGGAGCCCGGGCTGTCCGACTATCGCGGACCGTTGCTCTCCGACATCCGCCACGAGGACTGGTCGCGTTCGGCCCTCGTGCGCATCGCCGAAGAGATCTGTCTCGAAGGACACTTGCTCGCGTTGTCGTTCTTGGCCGCGCTCGAGCGTCGCGTCGACCGCGCGCAGGCCGTGCAATTCGGAAGGCGGCAGTTCACGGGTGCGGCCGGCCTGGCCGCGGACCGGCTACGCGTCGCGCTCGGCCTGGATCAGAGCCTCGACGCCGTCGCCAAGGTCATCGCCTTGCATCCCGCCTTCTTGCCTCGTCAATACGTCTCTTGCGAGGTCGACCTGTCCGATCGGTTGATGGTTCGCTTCGACGCCGACTGTCCTGCGGTGGCCGATGGCGGCTGGCTGTCCATGCTCGATGTCGATCATCCGGAGCCACTGAACGCGATCGTGCGCGCCGTCGACCCGCGCTTTCGCTGTGAGGCGTTCGCGGGCGGAGACGGCGTCGCCTTCGAAGTGGTGATGGACGACGTGGCCGCACCGATAGCGGGTGACGTCGAGCTCGCTCGAATCAGTACGGGCGCCCGGTTCGTGTTCAAGGATCGCGGCACGCCGGTGACCCTTCGAACCAACGCCTCTGCGTGATGTCGGAGCACGAACTGTTCCGCCTCGACCCGGCGGAGTTCGTCGCAGCCCGCGACCAGCTGGCGCGTGAGCTGCGGGCCCGCGGTGAACGCGAGGTCGCCGTCACGGTGCGAGGACTGCGAAGGCCGACCGTTCCGGCGTGGGCGCTGAACCAAGTCAGCCACGCCCACCCGGAGGAGATCGAGGCGTTGGCCGATACTACGGCCGCGGCACGGTCGGCACAGAAGCAGGTGCTCGAGGGCGCCGATCGGGGGACGTTGCGTCAGGCGCTCGATCAGCGGCGCGCGGCGATGCGTGCCGTCGTGCATCGGGCCCGCGAGGTCGTGGAGCAATCCGGGCGCTCGGCCGACGCGCAGGAACGAGAGCTCGACGCGGCGCTGTTGACGATCGTCGATTCTCCCGAGCTGATGGGAACGCTGCGACGCGGTGAGCTGACGGACGTGCGGGTTACGGACCACAGTGACGACCTGTCGTCGCTGTTCGCCGCGTCGATCGACGCCGCGCCGGAGCAGCCGAAGCGAGCGGTGGGCAAGCCGACGAAGAAGGGCGGGCGGAGGCTCATGCTCGTCGAGCCAGAGCCGGAGCCAGAGCTAGAGCCCGAGCTAGAGCCCGAGCCGGAGCCCGCGGTGGCCATCCCGAACACGGTGCCGCCGGCGCTGCACGTGCCGCGGCCCGACGAGGGCACCGCAGCCGACGAGATGACGATGCTGCGCGGTTGGCTCACGCACCTTCGCGGCAGCGCGATCTACAAGCTCGAAGGGCTCGACGACGAGCAACTTCGTTGGAAGCCGACCCCGACCGCGAACTCACTCGGGGGGATCGTCATGCATCTGGGTCACTGCGAGCAGCTGTGGGTGCGGATCATCTTCGCGGCGCAGACGCCGGAGCGCCCGATCGACACGTTCGCCGTGCCCGAGGGGTGGACCGCCGCCGACGTGGTGGCGTTCTACGAGGCCGAAATGGGTGCGGCGGACGCGGTGCTCGACGCCGCGGAATCGCTCGACCAGCCTTCCGCCGCTGCCGTTCGGCCGACCACGCTGCGCTGGGTCGTCACGCATCTCGTCGAGGAGACGGCCCGCCATGTCGGGCACATGGACATCACGCGCGAGCTCGTCGACGGTCGAACGGGGCGGTAGACGCGACCAGTTCAGCAAATCCCACTCAGGCGTCTACAGATCTGTATACGCCTGAGTGGGATAAGTACGCGGAGGGGATCAGGCGTTGAGCACGGCTTCGATCTCGAGTTGCAGGCTCACCTTGTCGCCGACGACGACGCCGCCGGTCTCGAGAACGGCGTTGAAGTCCACGCCGAAATCGCTGCGCTTGATCTCACCGCTGGCCGTGAAGCCGGCGCGCGTCCCGCCGTAGGGGTCCGGGCCGAAACCGCCGAGCTCGAGCCGGAGGGGAACCTGCTTGGTCACGCCCTTGAGCGAGAGCTCGCCGTCGAGGATGTAGTCGTCACCCTCGACACGGATGCCCGTGGATCGGTAGGTCATGACCTTGTGGGCGTCGACCTCGAAGAAGTCGGCCGATCGGATGTGGTTGTCTCGGTCGGGGTTGCCCGTGTCGATCGAGCTGAGGTCGATCTCGGCGGTCACGCTCGATTCGAGGGGATTCTCCCCAGTGACGATGTCGCCTCCGAAGGTGCCGAACTTGCCGCGCACCTTGCTCACCATCATGTGTCGAACCGTGAACCCGACCTCGGAATGGACGGGGTCGATGGTCCAGGTGCCGGCCGTGTAGCCGGGGATGGTCTTTTCGTTGGTCGTGACGGTCATGGTGTCCTCCAGAAGTGGTTGATGTGTCAACTGACCGGCTACAACCAGGTTGATGCATCAACTATTCCTAGAATCGGGAGATGGCGCGACCGAAGTGGCTCAGCAAGCGGGAGCAGCGAGCCTGGCGCGCCTTCATCCTCCTCGAGCGCCGGCTCAACGGGCGGGTGGCCCGAGACCTCCAGCGCGAGTCGGGGCTGTCGGGCGCCGACTACGAGGTGCTGGTGAACCTGTCGGAAGCGCCGACCGGGCGCCTCCGAGCGTTCGAGCTGGGAAGAGCAACGCAGTGGGAGAAGAGCCGCCTGTCGCACCACATCACCCGGATGGTGGATCGCGGTCTGGTGGCTCGCGAGTCGTGTGAGAGCGACAACCGCGGCGCGTTCGTCGTGTTGACGGCCACCGGGCGCCGAGCGATCGAGACCGCCGCGCCAGTGCACGTCGAGCACGTACGGCGCTGGTTCATCGACTCGCTCACGCCGGCGCAACTCGACGCCCTCGTCGAGATCTCAGAGGCGGTCGTGGCGAAGCTCGACGACGACCCGGAGTCGTGTCCGCCCTCCTAGCGACCACGCCACTAGAGACCCATGAGGGCCTTGCCGATCGCACCGAACTCGGTGGACGACATCGTCTGGTACCCCTGGACGAGCATCTCGGCATCCGGTCCACAGATCGTCCGCATCGGCGGATCATCGATGGTCGCCACTTCGACGATCTTGTCGGCCACTTCGGTCGGGTCGCCACCGTCGGCGACGCCCTTCGCGTAGAAGTCGCGCACATGGCGCTCGATGTCGGCATACGGGCCATCGGCGATGTCGCCTTGGGTGGCGACGCTCTTGTCGCTGATCGACGTGTTGTAGAAGCCCGGCTCGACCAAGGCCACCGTGATGCCGAAGCGCTCGACCTCCCAGGCGAGCGCCTCGGTGAGTCGGTCGAGGGCAACCTTGCTCGCCGCGTAGAACGCGTTGTAGCTCGTCGGGATGAGCGCGGCCACCGACGTGACATTGACGATGCGTCCCGCTCCCTGTGATCGCATGGCGGGCAGCGCGGCGCGCATCATGCGGATCGCGCCCCAGAAATTGGTCTCCATCGTGGCGCGCGCAAGGTCCCACGGCTGCGTCTCGACCGCATTGACGAACCCAACTCCCGCGTTGTTGACGAGAACGTCGATCCGGCCGTCTCGCTCGAGGACGGCGTCGACACACGAGCTCACTGACGCGTCGTCGTTCACGTCGAGTGGATGCACGGTGAGGTCGCCGTGTTCGACGAGGTCGTCAGCGTCATCTGGGTGGCGCATCGTGGCCCACACCCGGTCGCCTCGCGCGCCGAAGCGCTTCGCGGCCTCTCGACCGAACCCACTGCTGCACCCGGTGATCACGACGACGGCCATGCGGCGAACTGTAGGCGTACCATTCGTTTCATGCGGGTCCAAGTGGGCGACATCAAGCTCTGGTTCGACGTCGACGGATCGGGTCTCGTTCCCGACGGCGCGGAGATGCGTGAGCGGCCGACGCTTTTGTTGCTGCACGGTGGTCCTGGTTTCGACCACTCCCTCTTCAAGCCGGCGTACGCCCAGTTGGCCGATGTGGCGCAGGTGATCTATCTCGACCACCGCGCGAACGGGCGGAGCGACGGGGGTGACAAGAGCACTTGGCGGTTGGACGTGTGGGCCGACGACGTGCGCGGCTTCTGCGACGCACTCGGCATCGAGCATCCGATCGTTCTCGGCTGGTCGTTCGGAGGCATGGTTGCCATGGCGTATGCCGCGCGGCATCCGGATCATCCGGCGAAGCTGATCCTGCAATCGACTGCCGCGGAGATGCGGATCGACCGCGTGGTCGAAGGCTTTCGGCGCGTCGGCGGCGACGAAGCCGCGGAGGTGGCCCGCGCTTTCTGGAACGGCGACGGCGGACCGGAGGCGATGCTCGCGTACGCGGCCACGTGCCTCCCGCTCTACAGCCCCACCCCCTCCGACCCCGAAGTGATGAGCCGCGCACAGCTCAACCCCGAGCTGCTCATGGATCCTGGCCGGGTCATGCGCGACATGAACCTCCTGCCTGGCCTTGCTTCTGTTCGTTGCCCGACGTTGGTGATCGCCGGCGAGGACGATCCGATCTGTCCGCTCGAAGGGATGCAGGACATCGCCGACGCGTTGCCGGCGGAGCACGTTCGATTCGAGCGCATCCCGAAGGCCGGACACATGGCCAACGACGACGACCCTGAGCGGTTCTTTGGTTTGGTGAGGGAGTTCGTCGTCACGTGAAGGGTGACGCGAACACATACTGACTCGTCGGTACGACGTCGATCGACTCGCTGGCACCGAATCGTGCGGTGCTCTCTCCCATAGCAGTCATGTTCCTCGCCAGCTTCTCGTCGTCGCCGACGGCATCGAAGAACGCGTGCAAGTCGGTGAGCGCCTCGAGTGGGAAGAGCTCCTCGACGATGCCGTCGATCGCCGGAGCGCCGGCGGTCAGCGGTCGAACGACGATGTTCTGCGTGTAGCCGAAGGTGCTTTGCGTGTCGATGGCCAGTTGTGAGTGGCCGTTCTGCCACGCGTCGAGCCACTGCTCGTTCGTGAGGCGCGGTGGCCGGCGGAGGAAGGCGACGTTTGCGAATCCTTCGGTGCGCGTCCCGGAGGGCGCCCGCCGGGTGGTGTTGCGCAACGGCGTGGACTCGGTGACCAGGTAGCCGGCCGTCTTCGCCGCCGCGGCCGCGAGCACCGTCTCGATCGGCTGGCGGACGCTGTCCATCAACGTGTCGACCCACACGCTGACCACCGCTTCCATCGGCGGGTCGAGCTCGACCAATCGCACCATGGCGTCCGCCACGGCCCCGTCGCCGACGTTCACCTGCAGGCCACGGACTCCGAGGTCGAGCGTTCGGCGCGCAACATCATCGAGGAGTCGATGAGTGAAGGCATCGACCGAATCCGCGTCGCGGCGCCAGAGGACGTAGATCGCCTTCTCCATCGGCAGGACAGTACGCGTACGCTGCGCGGCGTGAAACCAGAAGACCTCGTCGAGATCGAGCTCATCAAGCGGCTCAAGTACCGGTACATCCGTTGCCTCGACCTCAAGCTGTTCGACGAGATCGGCGAATGCTTCCTCGAAGCCGCCACCGCGAGCTACGGCGGCGGCGCGTACACCTACGACGGACGCGAGGCCATCCTCGGATTCCTGCGCTCGTCGATGGGGTCCACGAAGATGCTCACGAGCCACAAGGTGCACCAACCGGAGATCGAGCTCACGGGTCCTGACACGGCCACGGGAGTATGGGCACTCGACGACCTCGTGCTGCTCACCGAGCTCGACCTCGCCGTGCGCGGGGCGGCGTACTACACGGATGACTACGTCAAGGTCGGCGACGATTGGTACATCCGCCACACCGGTTACAAGCGGGTCTACGAGGAGCTGGCTCCGCGGTCACCCGACATCACGTTGACGGCGAGTTGGTGGGACACCGACGGCCGCAGTTCCCTGCCCGCCGGCTAGAGGGGCGTGAGTCGCGAGTCGGCCGGCGAATCTCCGACTCGGATCACTGGGTCGCCTTCGCGATCACGTCGTCGGCATAGCGCCGCAAGGCGTCGAGCTTCGCGTGCAGTGGCTCCGTGTCGGCTTCGCGCGAGTAGGGGTTCGCCGCGCTGAAGCCGCCCATCGTGTGTGTCACGCCTTGCTCCTCGAGCCGTTTGATCCCATCAGCGGTGAACGAGTCGATGGTGACGGCGTGGATCTCGAAGGGAGCGTCGGCGCGGCCGTACTCCTCGCGCCGTTCCTGCAGTCTCGCCAGAGTCGCGGTGAGTTGCTCCTCGGACATGCCGGCGCTGATCCAGCCGTCGCCGATGCGGCCCGCCCGCTCGAGATTCGCCTCTCCGTGCCCACCGATGAGGATCGGGATCGGCGCTCGAGGCGTCGGGTTCAACTTGATCGCGGGGAAGCGATAGTGCTCTCCGTCGAACTCGAAGTAGTCGCCCGTCGCGAGGCCTCGGATGATCTCGATGCACTCGTCGAAGCGGCGACCGCGCCTGGCCCACGGCAGCTCGACGATCTCGTAGTCGTCCGGCCACGGGCTGCTCCCGACCCCGAGCGCGACTCGTTCGCTCGCCAACACCGCGAGCGTGGTGACCTCCTTGGCGAGGATCACGGGATGGCGGATCGGCAGCTTCAGCACGTTGGTGACGAAGCGGATGCGGTCGGTCACCGCGGCCATCGTCGCGATGGCGATGAGGGGTTCGACGAGCGGCTTGTGCTCTAGGAATTCGCGTGAGCCGTCGGGCGTGTACGGGTACGTGCTCTCGGACTCGCGCGGGTAGGCGATGCTGTCGGGTACCGCGATCACGTCGTAGCCGGCGTCCTCGGCGGCTCGCGCCATGGGAACGATGAACGAAGGATCTGTCATGGCAATGGCCGCGATGAACTTCACGGTCGCGAATGATGTCAGGCGAGATAGAAAGCTCCGGTGGCCGACCTCGACTTCTTCTGGGATCCGGTGTGCCCGTGGGCGTGGATCACTTCGCGGTGGGTGGTGAATGTGCTGGAGGAGCGGCCGATGCAGGTCGATTGGCGCTTCATCTCGCTTCGCATGGTCAATCACGACAGGGACTACGAGAAGGACTTCCGCCCCGGCTACGAGCGCGGGCACATGCGGGGGCTCGAGCTGTTGCGGGTCGCCGCCGCGGTGCGGGCCCAGCTCGGCGGCGATGCCGTGCTGCCGCTGTACTCCGTGTTCGGGCGAACCATTCACGTCGAGCAGAACCGAGAGGTCTTCGACGACCGCGCCGGCATCGAGGCCGCGCTCGCGGAGTTGGGCTATCCGGTCGCGCTCGCCGCGGCCGCGACGCAGACCGACCACGACGATCTCATCTGGACGGAGACCAACCAGGCGCTCGACCGTTGTGGCGGCAACATCGGTACGCCCGTGCTGAGCTTCCATCCGCCGGACGGCCCCAGCTTCTTCGGTCCCGTCATCAATCTCGCGCCGAGGGGAAAAGAAGCCGTCGAGCTCTGGGACGCAGTGATGGCGCTCGGCTCGGATCCCGACGGCATGTCCGCGACGTCGCGAATCTATCTGTCGTCGATCGCCTACAATACCAGCCAGGTGAAGCCCGCAGACGCGCCAAAAAGCTTCGCCGACCTGCTCGATCCGAAATGGGCCGGCAAGTTGATCAAGGGTCATCCGGCCTATAGCGGCACGATCATGACCGCGACCTTCCAGCTGGTGCGCGAGCTCGGCTGGGAATACTTCGAAAAACTGTCGAAGCAGCGCGTGATGCAGGTGCAGTCCTCGACCGATCCACCGAAAAAACTCGCGCTCGGCGAACGCAGCGTGATGGCCGACGGCAACGAGTATGGCGTGGTCTTGCTGAAGGAAGCCGGCCAGCCGGTCGAGCCGGTCTATCCGGCGGAGGGCACGCCGACCATCGCGGGTCCGACCGGGATCTTCGCCAGCGCGCCGCATCCCAATGCCGCGAGGTTGTTCCAGGCATGGCTGCACACCCGCGAGACCCAGCAATTCTTCACCGACTACTCGGCGCAGTACTCGGCGCACGCGCAAGTGCAGTCGAAGCCGGGCCGCCGCAGGATATCCGACATCAAGCGGATGAAGGAGGACGCCGCCGGCGTCGAGAAGATGACGGAAGAGATCAAGACGCGATACGCGAAGTTGTTTCGGGTGTGATTTATCCTGGCGCCCAACCCTCAACGTCATTCCGAGATGTCCGAAGGACCAGACCCGGAATCTCGAGATTC
>JBEEFX010000211.1:0-4509 GCA_041166365.1 Acidimicrobiaceae bacterium | reverse complement strand
AACGACGGAGAGCGGAAGGCCGCGTTCCGGTGGGACTCGACGGAGCCCGGCGAGGCATCGTTGGTGTCCCTCGAGTTCGGCTTCAACCGCCGCTCGAAGGGGCCGGACCTGCGACCGCGGCTGATCCTGCTCACCGCCGACGCGCCGACGCCGCCCAACTACACGCCCTGCGACCCGGGGACGGCGGCGCCGCTCATCGACGACGTCAGGATCGACAACAGCTACATCGACGGCGGTGAGAACGTATTCACGAAGAACGAGATCACCGTCTCGTGGCACACCGACGTCATGTCCGACTCGCTCGTGCTGTACCGCGAGAAGGGCACGACCAACTGGCTCCAGGTCGGCACGTACGGTCGCACCAAGCAGCACCAGGTGCGCATCCGGAACATCGACACGACGAAGCACTACGAGTTCGGCGTGCGGTCGACCAGTTGCAACGGCAAAGCCACGACGAACGACAACGGAGGCAAGGGGTACGACCTGTTCCGGCCGCCACCCGGCGACCTCGGGCCGCCCACCGACAGCCCGACGTTCACGTTCGAGAGTGGCACCGAGAACTGGACGGCCACGCGCGAGGGCACGAACCCCACGCCGCCCGACACCAACTGGGCCCGCAGCTCGCCGGGTGACAACTCGTCGTTCGCGTGGTTCGCCGAACCGTACGGCGATCTTCAGCAAGCGCATCTGACGTCGCCGCCGATCACCATCCCGGGGACGGTCGCGAAATACGTGTTCCGCGAGCGGCACGATCTCGAGAAACCGATCCCCGACGCGACGACCACGGCCGATGCGTTGCGGGCCGAATACTCCGTCGACGACGGGGCGACGTGGACGGTCCTCGCGCTGTACCAGGAGCAGAACGCGAGCTATCCGAACTACGACACGCGGGAGACGCCGGCGTTCTCGGTGCCGAACCACACGTTCCGCATCCGTTTCACGGTGAACTCCGACGACAACATCTCCACCCCGCCCTACCAGGGCGTCCGGGTGGACAACGTGACCCCGCGCTCGTTCACACCGCCCGGGAACCCGTTCGACCCGTTCATCACCGGCATCGGTCCGGTGACGCCGAAGTCGGCCGGCGCCAGCGGGCTCGACCTCAAGAGCGTGGTCGCCCACCGGCCGACCGCGGCGGAACTCACCGCGGGCACCGGGATGTGCACCGGCCGAAAGCCTTCCTCAGCGCAATAGCTGTTGACGTCTCACCTCGTTCTGGCGTCAGCCATGCGGCCCTGAACCGCCTGGTTGACGCCAGAACGGTGAGAGCGGCCGAGTGGGAGCCCGAGAGGAGAATCGAACTCCTGACCTGCTCATTACGAGTGAGCTGCTCTGCCGTCTGAGCTACCCGGGCGGGAGGAGAAAAGGTAGCAGCCGACCCTGTCAGGCCGGCACGGCCGTTCCGATGGCGGGCAGTCGCAGCAGCAGCGCGTGCAGCAGCAACGTCTCGTTGGGGTTGCGTTCCATGGCGGTGTGTGAGTCCTCGATGGCGTCGATGGCGTCGATGGCGAGCCGCGGCTGCACCGTGAGCTCGTCGCGGTAGCGGGCCGCCATGGTGGCGAGGCCGAATCGGATCTCGTCGGTGCGATGACGCCGGAGCTCGCGCCGGTGGCGTTCGACGAGTTGCGTCTTGCCCGAGCCGCGTTCGCCGTAGCGCTCGATCCGGGCCTCGAGCTCGACGATCTCGTCGGCGTGACGTTCCTGCACGGGCGCAGCCGCGTCGTCGATCATCGCCCGCACCTCGCCGACGAGCCGCGCCACCACCGCGCCGCTGTCGTCGAGCTGCTCGGGGATCGACCGCCACCGCGCGCGCCGCAGCGAGAACCGCGGGTCGGTCGCCAGCAACCGGGCGCGCTCGAGATCACCTCGCGCCGCGATGGCGACCTCCTCGGCCACGTCCGTCGTCACTCCCGATGAGACCAGCGCGGAAGCGACCATGGCGTCGGTGAGCGGATCGACCTCGATGCGCACGCAGCGCGACGCGATCGGCTCGAGCAGCGTGGGGACCGATTCGGCCAGCACGATGAACACGCTGTCGCCCGGCGGCTCCTCGATGCTCTTGAGCAGCTTGCCCTCGACGGCCGCCTGCACGAGGTGGAAGTCGACGAGCACCAACACCTTGCGATCGCTCTCGACGCCGCTGCGACTCGACTCACGGATGATCGCGTCGGCTTGCTCGACCGTGATGTACGGGCCGGCGCGCTCGAACTCGTGCAGATCCGGATGCCGTCCGCCGAGCGCGAGGCGCACCGCACGATCCGGGTCGTCCTTCGTCGTTGCCGCGAGCAACGTGGCCGCGAACGCGCGTGCGAGCTGACGCTTGCCGCTCCCGCGCGGCCCGACGAGCAGGTACGCATGAATCGGTCGCGGCGCGGCCGCCTTCAACTGCGAGACGGCGAAGTCTTGGCCGACGATTCCGGCCCACGGATCGATGGTCGGTTCAGCGATGGCCGTCACCGTATCGGAGGCCACGGCTCCCAAATCGTGGGCACCGGCACACAAAAAGCGTGTGCGTAGACACGGGATTCGCCGCGATGGGAGGGCGGAAAAAGCAAGCAGCCCCGAGTTCCGAGCGGCCGAAACCGTTCGTAGCCCGGGGCTACCCGTCGGCCGAGATCCGCCAAGCGATCTTGGTGAGGGGTTACCCTCACGTTCAATCACTCACATCGCCCGTCGGAGCCAAGGCTTCGGCGGGCGATGCCCTTTTACAACCGTCACGCCGAAGCGTTCCGGCTGCAATCCGCTGGTTCTTGGGTTGCCCCACCACCTTGCGGACCGCCCTTCCGATCGGCCCGAAGGCCGCTCTTCCAGGCGGACGGCAGAACCTCGTCCTCCCGCAACGTTCTTCTGCGGATTGTTCCCGGGTGATCGTCCGTCAGCCGAAGCTTTCGGTCTCCTCCCGTTCACGTTCCGTTTGGATCGCTGCGGTAGAGCGACCTTCTGCCATCGCGCAACGAACGTCAATAGGTCGACGCGAGATCCCCAGGGTTATCCCCCAACCTTTTTCGTTGTCCCCACATCTCGACGTTCGTCCACCGCTTGACCACAGGAAACCCACAACCCCACTCTCGCCGGACGTTCAGCTGATCGAGCGGCAACGCGGCGCGTCGTTCGACGGCTTCTCGTTCGCCGACCAGCTGTCGTAGTAGAGGGTCACACCGGTTGCCGGGCGGAACAGAGCAACTGTCGCGACGCGATCTTGCCGCACGACGGCAGCTCACTCTGGCCACACTGACCTTCTCTCCTCGAAATCCCACTCACGCGTCTACGAATCTGTAGACGTTTGAGTGGGATTTCGGGAGGCGACCGCTTCCCACACGCGCGCGGCCACCTCGTCGACGGTGCCGTCGCCGTCGATCACGGCCCAGCGATGCGGGTCGCCGTCGGCCATCGCCTTGAAGCCGAGCTCGACGCGGTGATGGAACTCGTCGCCGGACGCCTCGATGCGGTCGGCGGCGGCCTTGAGACGCTGGGCTCTCGTCTCCGGCGACACGGTGATGAGCACGACGAGGTCCGCGTCGGGCGCGCCGGCGAACGCGGACAGGGACCGCACGCTCTGCAGCTCCAGCCCGCGGCCGAAGGCCTGGTAGGCGATCGATGAGTAGAGGTAGCGGTCGGTCACGACATCGCGTCCCTTGGCCAGGGCCGGACCGATCACCTCGGCGAGGTGCTGCGCCCGATCGGCGGCGAGGAGCAGCGCCTCGGCTCGGGGGTCGATCTCCGAGTTGGGGTCGAGCACCACCTCGCGTACGCGGGCGCCCAGCCGCGTCGCGCCGGGTTCGTGCGTGAGCACGGCGCCGAGCCGCTCCGCCAGGATGCCGGCCTGGGTCGACTTGCCCGAGCCCTCGCCGCCTTCGAAGGCGATGAGCATCAGACGGCCCGTTCCGCGCTCGTGTTGACCGTGCCGGCGCGCAGCGACCAGACCACGATCGTCCCGGCCGCGAGGATGATCACACCGGCCAACCACAGCGTGAGGCGCTCGCCGGGCACGAAGAGGTCGCGGTCGAGCAGGGTGATCGTGCGGTTGGTGAAGAGCCGGTTCGACAGACGGTCGAGCAGCTCGGAGAGGAACGGTCCGAGGGCGAACGCGATCAGGAGACAGAGCCGCACGATCGTGTACAGCGCGCTGAAGATGCGGCCGCGCAGCTCGTCGTCGACGTTTTCGTGCAGGAGTGTGAAGCCGACGACGTACACCGCGCCGCCGCAGATTCCGAGCCCGAACACCCCGATGACCGCGAGCGCGAGCGTCGACATCGACGCCGCGAACAGGAGCGTGCCGCCCGCGGCGAAGATCGCCAGCTCGAACACGCGGATCTTGGGCAGTCGCTTCTGCGTGACCGACAGCAGCAACACCCCCGCGGCGACACCGACGCCGAGCGCGGTGATGAAGATGCCGTAGCCGGCCGCACCGGCACCGAGGATGTCGGTCGCGAAGATCGAGCCGAGCGGCACGAGCATGCCGCCGCCGATGAGACCGGTGGCCAGGCCGAGGTTGACCGACCGCACGAC
>JBEEFX010000210.1:0-7852 GCA_041166365.1 Acidimicrobiaceae bacterium | reverse complement strand
ACCTCACCAAGCCCATCGACCTCGACGAGCTGCGCACCGCGGTGCTCGACGCGTTGAACACGCCGGAAGGACCCCAGCGCCGAAAGGCGCAGGGCAAGGCGCTCGAGATGCTGGCGCGTATCGAACGCAATGTTTCGCCCACGGCGTCCGACGACGCGCCGCGGCTGCGCCTCAGCGGTCTGGAGCGCGGCCCGGAACCGCCACGTCCGAGCTCGCCGACGGCCGGCCAGCAGGCGGCGGCCAACCTCGACCAACTCACGATCAAACAGCGCGAGCTGCTCGACGCGGTGTGGCGCGCGCCGACCGTGATGGAAGCCGCGGCGTCGTTGCACATGAGCCGCTCGAACGTGTACTCGAGCCTCCGTCGCATCAGCCGCAAGCTCGGCACGAAGTCGGTGCGCGAGCTGCTGCACCTGGTGCGCCACGGCGACCTCTTCGCTGAGTGAACCGAGCATGACGGACGCGACAGTCGAGCGCGTGCTCGCTCGCTGTCGCTTCCCGTCGGCAGGCACCCGGGCGATGTGCGCGGTGTCCGGTGGTGCCGATTCGCTCGCGCTGCTGGTGCTGGCGTGCGCCGCCGGGTGCGACGTGACTGCAGTACACGTCGATCACGGGCTGCGCGACGGCTCGGATCGCGAGGCGGACGTCGTGGCCGACGCCGCGCAACGGTTCGGTGCCCGTTTCGAGTCGCACACCGTGGAGGTGCCGCCCGGCGCGAACGTGGAGGCGCGGGCGCGAGCAGCTCGCTACCGGGTGCTGCCGCGCGATGTCCTGACCGGACACACCGCTGACGACCAAGCGGAGACGGTGCTGCTCAATCTCGTGCGGGGCGCCGGTCTCGACGGGCTGCGGGGCATGCCGGTCGAGCGCAGACCACTCATTGGGATCCGGCGGGCGGACACGCATGCGCTGTGCGCTTCGCTCGGGCTCGAGCCCGTCCACGATCCGAGCAACGCCGATCGCTCTCTGCGTCGTAACCGCGTGCGGCACGAGTTGCTGCCGCTGCTGGACGAGATCGCGGCGCGCGATGTCGTGCCCATCGTGGCCCGGCAGGCGGAGCTGCTGAGCGACGACGCCGCTCTCCTCGACGCGCTCAGCGAGGTGATCGACCCCACCGATGCAAAGGCGTTGCAGGCCGCACCCCTGCCGCTCGCGCGGCGCGCCATCCGGGCCTGGCTCCGTTGTGGAGCCGACGCCGAGCATCATCCGCCTGACGCGGCCACCGTGGAGCGCGTGCTGGCCGTGGCACGCGGCGATGCAAAGGCATCGGACGTCGGGGGCGGCCGGCGTGTCGTACGCTCGCGTGGACGGCTTACGATCACGCCGTGATCGACTCATCCTTGGGCGAGGTGGTCGTTGGCGAGGACGACCTGCAGGCGCGCATCGCGCAACTCGGCAAGGAGATCACCGAGGACTATGACGGGAGGGCGCCGCTGCTCGTCGGGGTGCTCAAGGGCGCCTTCGTCTTCATGAGCGACCTGGCTCGCCAGATCGATCTGCCGCTCGAAGTCGACTTCATGGCGGTTGCGTCCTACGGCAGCTCCACGAAGACCAGCGGCATCGTGCGCATCGTGAAGGATCTCGATCTCGATCTCGTCGATCGGCATGTGCTGATCGTCGAAGACATCGTCGACTCGGGTCTGACGCTGCGCTGGCTACGGCGCAACCTGGCGTCCCGGAACCCGACAAGCGTCGAGGTCTGCGCCCTGCTCGTGAAAGAGGGCCTGCAGCGCGAAGACCCCGACATCAAGTACGTCGGCTTCAAGATCCCGCCGGACTTCGTCGTCGGGTACGGCCTCGACGTCGACCAGCGCTATCGCAACCTCCCGTCGATTCGCCGCTGGGCCGAATAATCGACGGGCCAGTAGCCTCTCCGAGGTTGTGAAGAACCGCCTTTCCCGCCCGCTGATCCTCTACCTCGCCATTGCGGTGCTGGCATTGGTCGTCGGGACGGCTTGGCTGCGCAGCGGCGACGGTCCGAAGAAGCTGTCGCTTGACGAGTTCGAGGCGCAGTTGGCGAATGGTGGCGTCGCCGACGCGACGATCAAGGACCAGGACCACCGCGTGGTCGGCGAATTGCGTGACGGCACCTCGTACACGGTCTCGTTCCCCGAGCAGTACGCGGACGAGCTCACCAGCGAGATCACTGGCGCTCACATCAAGCTGAGCGTCGATCAGCAGAAGGAGTCCGTCTGGCTCTCCTTGCTGTTCACGCTCCTGCCGATCCTGTTGCTCGTCGGGTTCTTCTTCTTGATCATGAACTCGATGCAGGGCGGCGGTCGCGTGCTGCAGTTCGGCAAGGCGCGCGCCAAGCAACACGGCGATGCCAACGTCAAGGTCACGTTCGCCGACGTGGCCGGCTGCGACGAGGCCGTCGAGGAGTTGCAGGAGATCAAGGAGTTCCTCGAGAACCCGGCCAGGTTCCAGGCGATGGGAGCCAAGATCCCGAAGGGCGTGCTGCTGTACGGCCCGCCCGGCACCGGGAAGACGCTGCTCGCTCGCGCGGTCGCGGGAGAGGCGGGCGTGCCGTTCTTCTCCATCTCGGGTTCTGATTTCGTCGAGATGTTCGTCGGTGTCGGCGCAAGCCGCGTGCGCGATCTCTTCGACCAGGCCAAGCAGACCGCACCCGCCATCGTGTTCGTCGACGAGATCGATGCCGTGGGTCGCCACCGCGGCGCCGGGATGGGCGGCGGTCACGACGAACGGGAGCAGACACTCAACCAGTTGCTCGTCGAGATGGACGGCTTCGACCCCCGGGCCGGTGTCATCCTCATCGCCGCCACGAACCGACCCGACATCCTCGATCCGGCGCTGTTGCGCCCTGGTCGCTTCGACCGCCAGATCGTGGTCGACAAGCCCGACATCCTCGGGCGCACCGACATCCTCCAGGTACACGCCAAGGGTAAGCCGCTCGCCGATGGGGTGAAGCTCGACACGCTGGCACGGCGCACACCAGGGTTCACCGGAGCCGACCTCGCCAACCTGTTGAACGAGGCCGCGCTCCTGTCAGCTCGTCGTGATCTCACGCAGATCGGGATGATGCAGCTCGAGGAGGCCATCGACCGTGTGCTGGCCGGGCCCGAGCGGCGGTCTCGCGTGATGAGCGAGCAGGAGAAGCGAGTGATCGCGTATCACGAGGCCGGTCACGCGCTGGTCGCCCACGTGATGCCTGAAGGCGACAACGTGCACAAGGTGTCGATCGTGTCGCGCGGTCGAGCGCTCGGGCTCACGTGGTTCCTGCCGGAAGACCGCTACACCCACAGCCGCGCGCAGCTGCGGGCGCAGATGGCGTCCGCTCTCGGCGGACGCTCGGCCGAGGAGCTGGTGTTCGGCGAGATCACGACCGGCGCGGCCAACGACATCGAGAAGTGCACGGAGATCGCAAAGGCCATGGTCACGCAGTACGGCATGAGCGCGGTGCTCGGGCCGCGGAAGTTCGGGCAGGAGCCAGGCGAGGTGTTCCTCGGTCGCGATCAAGGTCACCAGCGCGACTACTCCGATGAGATTGCGAGCCAGATCGACAGCGAGGTCAACATGCTGATCGAGCAGGCGCACGACGAGGCCCATGCCATCCTCATCGCTCACCGGGAGACCCTCGACGCGTTGGCGCTCGCGCTCATCGAGCGGGAAACCGTCGACGACACCGAGCTCGCCGAGCTGTTCAAGGACATGGAGAAGTGGCAGGGCACGCCCCCTGTCGAGCAGCCGCCGGCGCGCGAGCCGTCCCCCCCCGAGGCGACGATCCCGGCGCCCGTGGCGGATCCCATTCCCGCGCACGTCGTGCCGGTGTCGCCGTTGCAGCGGCTCGGGCGCGCGTGGCGGCGGGCGCCGAGGCCGAGCGCACCATGACGCAGCCGGAACCCGGGCCCGTCCACCGACTGCCGCTGCCGGCAGTCGACAAGCCGCGCATCGAACGCGCGGTACGCGAGATCCTGCAAGCGATCGGCGAAGACCCCGAGCGCGAGGGACTGATCGACACACCGGCGCGGGTGGCGCGCATGTACGAAGAGATCTTCGAAGGCATGCGCGTCGATCCGTCGGAGTTCCTGCAGACGCAGTTCGAGTCGGACCACGACGAGATGGTGATGGTCCGCGACATCACGATGTACTCGGCGTGCGAGCACCATCTGCTGCCGTGGGTCGGCAAGGCGCACGTGGCCTACATCCCCAGCGACGACGGCCGGGTGACGGGCTTGTCGAAGCTCGCCCGTCTGGTCGATGCGTACGCGAAACGTCCTCAGGTGCAAGAACGACTGACGTCGCAGATCGCCGACGAGCTCGATCGCAGTCTGCAGCCGAAGGGCGTGATGGTCGTGATCGAGGCGGAGCATCTGTGCATGACGATGCGGGGCATCCGCAAACCCGGGGCGACGACGGTGACCTCGGCGGTGCGCGGTCTCTTCCGGCAGAACGTGGCGACCCGCGAAGAGGCGATGAGGTTCATCCAGGGCCGCTGACTCACCCGCCCCACCCGGTTCTGGCGTCCCGAGCGCCCGTATGCGGACTCTAGGGACGCCAGAATGAGCGACATGCTCGTGATGGGGGTCATCAACGTGACCCCCGATTCCTTCTCCGACGGCGGCCGCTTCCTCGATCACGAGGCGGCCGTCGCGCGCGGGCACGAGCTGATCGCCGAAGGCGCCGACGTGATCGACATCGGCGGCGAGTCGACTCGTCCCGGCGCCGAAGGAGTCCCCGTCGAGGAGGAGCTCCGGCGGGTGCTGCCCGTCGTCGAGGCCCTCTCGCCGCACGTGCGGGTGTCCATCGACACGCGCAAGGTCGCGGTCGCCGAGGCCGCGATCGGCGCCGGGGCCACGCTGCTCAACGACGTGTCCGCCTCCTTGCACCCGGTGGCGGCGGCTGCGGGGCCGGGGGTCGGCTTCGTGGCGATGCACATGCTCGGCGACCCCCGCACGATGCAGGCCAATCCGACCTACGACGATGTCGTGGGGGAGGTGTGCGCGTTCCTCGTCGAACGGGCAGACGCGGCGGTGGCGGCGGGCGTGAAGGAGGTCTGGATCGACCCGGGCATCGGCTTCGGCAAGACCTCGGCCCACAATCTCTCGCTGCTCAAGCACCTCGATGTCCTGGTTTCGACCGGTTTTCCGGTGGTGATCGGCACGAGCCGGAAGCGGTTCCTCGGCGCGTTGCTCGCCGAGGCCGATCGCCCGCAACCGCCGGAACCGGTACCGTCGGACGACCGGGTCGAGGGATCAGTGGCGTCCGCCGTGTGGGCGATGGTCCGGGGCGCACGCATGGTTCGGGTGCATGATGTCCGGGCCACGGTCCACGCCGCGAGGGTGGTGGCCGGGTGAACCTCACTGAGCAGGGAGCAAATGTTGTGCCGGGCATGAAGGGCAAATGGGCCCAGGGCATCCAACCGAGAAACTTCTCGTGGGTGGTCAAGGACAAGTTGGCGGTCTGTGAACGGCCCGGCGGCTACGGGTCGAACCATCGCCGCGTCCGGCGTCAGGAAGAGATCATCTGGATCCGCGAGCAGGGCTTCGACTGCGTGGTCTCGCTCATCCCCTCGCCCCACAACCTGCACAACTACGACGAGCTCGGCGTCACGTGGCGCCATCGTCCGTTCACGCAAGGCGACGACGCCCAACGGTTCGTCGCCACCTTCTTCCCCGAGCTGCGCACGATGCTCTCCGAAGGCCAGAAGGTGCTCGTGCACCAGGACGAGCTCGGCGATCGCGTGTCGGGGCTGATGGCCGGTTTCCTTCTGTGGTCTGGCATGGTCGAGTCCGGACCGCAAGCGATCTCGATCACGGAGCAATTGGTGCACCGCCAGCTCGGCCCGATGGCACGCGGGCTGGTGACGATCGCCGCGGAGCTTCCGCCGCCCGCCTAGTTCGATGGACGAGATACAACTTCGTGGGCTCGTGGCGTCGGGTTACTGCGGCGCGCTTGCGGAGGAGCAGGAAAGGGTGCAGCCGCTCGAGGTCGACCTCGACGTGGCGCTCGATCTTCGGCCCGCGGGTGCGTCGGACGCGCTGGACGACACGGTCGACTACGGCGTGCTGTGCGCCATGGTCGAGCGAATCATCACGACCGAGCGTTTCACGCTGCTCGAGCGGTTGGCGACGCGCATCGCCGAGGTCGCCTTGGCCGACGAGCGCGTCGAATCCGTCACCGTCTCGGTTCGCAAGCTCGAACCGCCTGTGCCGCAAGAGCTCACGACCTCGGGTGTGCGCATCACGAGGACTCGCTGATGGCCCGACGGGTCCTGTTGGGTCTCGGATCGAACCTGGGTGATCGGCGGCGATTGCTGAAGGACGCGGTCGACTCGCTGCCGGGTGTGACCAAGGTGTCCGGTGTGTACGAAACCGATCCGATCGGCGGGCCCGCGGAACAGCAGAAGTACCTCAATCTCGTCGTCGCGATCGACTCGCCGGCGACGCCCCGCCAGCTGCTGGGCATGTGTCACCGCCTCGAGTCGGCCGCGGGTCGCGTGCGCGGCGAGCGGTGGGGGCCGCGCCAGCTCGACATCGACATCCTGTGGATCGACGGCGAGACCGTCACCGAGGAAGATCTGCAAGTGCCGCACCCGCGGATGTGGGATCGACGATTCGTGCTCGTGCCTTTGGCCGACGTGGCTCCGGAGCTGTTGCCCGACGGCTGGGACGATCGCGTCGACGGCTGGGTCGTTCCGGTCGAGCCCCTGTGATCGCGACGGTTCGAGTCATCGGACGCGGACGAGCCGGGCGTGCGCTCGCGACGGCGCTGGGACGCGCCGGCTGGGGTCTCGGCGGCGTGCTCGGCCGTGAGGACGACGTGTCCGAGGCGGCGCAGGGTGTCGACCTGCTGGTGATCGCCGTGCCCGATGATTCGGTCGCGACGGTGGCCGCGTCGGTTGCGCCGGTTCCGTCGACGGTGATCGCGCATCTCGCGGGTTCGCTGGGCCTCGACGTGCTCGAGCCGCACGCGCGCCGCGGTGCGCTCCACCCGCTCGCCTCGTTGCCGTCGCCCGAGGTCGGCGCCGAACGGTTGCGCGGTGCCTGGTTCGCCATCGCCGGTGATCCGCTCATTGCGTCGGTGGTCAACGCACTCGAGGGTCGCTCATTCGAGGTGTCCGACAAGCGCAGAGCGGCGTACCACGCGGCCGCGGCAATCGCCTCGAATCACCTCGTCGCGCTGTTGGCCCAGGTCGAGCGGGTCGCAGAGGGAGCAGACGTCCCGTTCGACGCGTATCTCGATCTCGTGCGCGCGACCGTCGAGAACGTGGCTGCGCTCGGTCCCGTCGAGGCCCTCACCGGTCCGGCCGCTCGCGGCGACGAGGCCACGATCGCTCGGCACCTCGCGGCGTTGCCCGACGGCGAGCGCGAGCTGTACGAGGTGCTGGCGGAGGCGTGCCGGAAGCTGGCGGCGTGCAAGTCCTGACGACGATCGCGGAGACGCGGGCGCTGCTCGACACGCAGCGTGCCCGGGGCAAGACGGTCGGCCTCGTCCCGACGATGGGCTATCTGCACGCCGGGCACCGCACGTTGGTGGACCGGTCCGTCGCATCGCGAGACGTCACGCTGGTGACGATCTTCGTGAACCCCCTCCAGTTCGGCGCGAACGAGGATCTCTCGACCTACCCGCGCGATCTCGACCGCGACTTGGCTATGTGTGACGCCGCCGGCGCCGACGTCGTGCTGCATCCGAGCGTGGAGGAGATGTATCCGCTCGGAACGCCGACGCTCACCTCCATCTCGGTCGCCGAGATCTCGGCGCGGATGGAGGGCGCGTCGCGTCCGACGCACTTCGCCGGCGTGGCCACCGTGGTGTCGAAGCTGTTCAACATCGCCGGGCCGTGCCACGCCTACTTCGGCGAGAAGGACTGGCAGCAGCTCGCGGTGATCCG
>JBEEFX010000209.1:0-7392 GCA_041166365.1 Acidimicrobiaceae bacterium | reverse complement strand
GGAAAGATCAGCGTCCGGCGAGCGCGGCGAGCAGCCGGCGGGCTTCGGCAGCCACGCCTTCGCCGTCGAGGCCGAGCTCGTGCAGGATGTCGTCCGCTGTTCCGTGGGCGATGAAGGCCACCGGCGTACCGAGCACGCGCACCGGCGGACCGATCCGGCCGTCTTCGAGCGCCGCGGTGCCGATGGCATCGGCCATCGCGGCTCCGGCCCCGCCGTCGCGGATTCCGTCCTCGATGGTGAGCACGAGCGGATGGCGGCCGGCGTCGAGCACCATGCGAGGGTCGAGGGGCTTGACCGCCCGCACGTCCCACACCGTGACGGAGACACCCTCGCGTTCGAGCTCGTCGGCGGCGGCCTCGGCCGCGTCGAGCATCTTGCCGACGGCCAGCAGGCAGACATCGCCGCCTTCGCGCAGACGACGGGCGGCGAGTCCGCGCCCGACCTCGTCGTCAGGAACGCTGCGAGCAGCGGTCTTCGGCCAGCGCAGCGCGACCGGGCCCTCGACCATCGTCAGCGCATCGCGGAGCATCTGCCCCAACTCTTGATACGACGACGGGGCGAGGATCGTCATGCCCGGAACCTTCAGCAGGAGCGCCATGTCGAGCACGCCGTGGTGCGACGGGCCGTCGTCACCGGTGATGCCGGCACGATCAAGGCAGAAGATCACGGGCTGCCGGTGCAGCCCGACGTCGTACATCACCTGATCGATCGCGCGCGTGAGGAAGGTCGAGTACAGCGCAACGACGGGCCGCAGGCCCCCCATCGCCATGCCGGCGGCGGACGTGACGGCGTGCTGCTCGGCGATGCCGACGTCGATCAGGCGACCCGGGAACCGTTCGGCGAACGGCAGCAAGCCGGTGGAGTCCGGCATCGCCGCGGTGATCGCCACGAGCTCGGGATGCTCCTCCGCCGCCTTGATCAACGCTTCGGTGAACGCGGCGGTGTACGTGCCGGGCTTGGCCTCGGCAGGACCGATGTCGTGCAGGCACTTGATCGGATCGTTCTCCGCGGGCGCGTAGCCGCGACCCTTCTGCGTCAGCACGTGCACGACGATCGGACCCTCGAACTCGGCCGCCGCGCGCATCGCCGCTTCCAGGCCCCGCACGTCGTGGCCGTCGAACGGTCCCGTGTACCGGACGCCGAGGTCTTCGAAGAAAGCGCGTGGCTCGAAGTATTCACGCAAGGCCGCGACCGCAGCCTGCAAGCCGCGCTCCATGCGGTCACCGACGAGAGGAAGATCGCGCAGCACGCGATCCACGCGGGCGCGTTGCTTGAGGTAGGCGGGGCTCACACGAAGTCGCGCGACCGAGTCGCCGAGCTTCGAGATCGTCGGCGCATACGAGCGGCCGTTGTCGTTCAGGATGATGATCGCCTTGCGGCCCGAGTGCCCGAGGTTGTTCAGTCCCTCGAACGCCATGCCACCGGTCATCGACCCGTCGCCGATCACCGCCACGATGCGCCGATCGGAAGGCTCGTCGGGATCCATCTCGAGTGCGGTGGCGAGACCGTGGGCGTAGCTCACGATCGTCGACGCGTGACTGTTCTCGATCCAGTCGTGCTCGGACTCCGCGCGGCTCGGGTAGCCCGACAACCCGCCGGCCTTGCGCAGGTTGTCGAACGCGTCCCGGCGCCCGGTGACGATCTTGTGCACGTAGGCCTGATGGCCGGTGTCCCACAGCACGATGTCGTGCGGCGACTCGAAGACGCGGTGCACCGCGAGCGTGAGCTCGACCGCGCCGAGGTTCGAGCCGAGGTGTCCGCTCATCCCCGGACGGGTGACGGTGTCGACGATGAAATCGCGGATCTCGCCCGCAAGTTCGTCGAGCTCTTGGTAGGAGAGCCGCCGAAGATCTTCGGGGCTACTCACTGAATCGAGGAGCATGGCGCCACAGACGGTACTGCGTGCGCGCTGGCCTCCACCATGCAGGTCGAAGAATGCAGGTCAGGGGTCGCGCCTTACGCGAGATGGTCTCCGAACCAGGCCAGCATGCGCTGCCACGCGGCGGCTGCGGCCTCAGGGTGGTAGGCCGGCCGTTGGTCGCAGTTGAAGCCGTGGTCGGCCCCCGCGAATCGCACGATGTCGTGATCGACGGTGGTGCGCTCGTCGAGGGTGGCGCGCAGGCGCTCGACGTCGTCGACGGGAATTCCCTGGTCAGCGTCGCCGAACAAACCGAGCCAGGGGGTCTGCAACGACGCGCTCTCCTCGATCAGCGGGGGGAACTGCGGGAAGCGCCCCGTCACGATCCCGCCCCCGTAGAAGCCGACGGCGGCGCCGAGCGGCCGGCGCACGGCGGCGAGGAAGGTGGTGCGGCCGCCGAAGCAGAACCCGACGATGCCGATCGCCTTGTCGCCGAAGCCCGCCTCGTGCAGGTGCGAGCGGGCGGCTTCGATGTCGTCGAGCAGGCCCTCGTCGGTCAGGCCCTCGAACAGGGGCAGCACCTTCTCGAAGTCGTCGTAGGGCGCCGTACCCCCGCCCGATCGATGGAAGATGTCGAGACCGATCGAACGATGACCCGCCGCCGCGATCCGCTCCGTCACCTCTTCGATGTGGCCGTTCAGGCCGAAGGCTTCCGGAATGACGATCACGGCCGTGTTCGCGTCGCCGTCCGGTTGCGCTTCATACGTCCGCATCGGCCCATCTGGAGTGGAAAGCGTCACCTCTCGAGCGGTCATGGCAGGAGATTAGGTTGGCCTCATGTCGTTCGCAGACGACGCTCACGAAGCTGGTGCGTCGACGGTCGCGTCGTGGCGCATCGCGCTCGCGGAGCGCATGGCGCGGATGATGCAGCGCGATCCGGAGCTGGTCGACACCGCGATCGAGGTCGGCGTCGTGGACCGCAAATGGCTCGAGGAGCCTGGCCGTCACCCGCTGTCGACGACGACGACGCTCGACGTCGTGCAGCGCTTTCTCGAGCGCTCGGTCGAACGCAAGCCGTCGGCGTTGGCCGCCATCGGGCTGAACACCATCCAGATGTTGTCGTGGAACAGTGAGACGAAGTCCGATACCGGTGCCGCCACCGATCTCGCGATCGTCTTCACCGATCTCTCGGGATTCACGCGGTACACCGCGGCCGCCGGCGACGAGGCCGCAACCGCGATGCTCGTCGATCACCACCGCATGGTCGGTCCGGTGATCCGTAGCCGTGGGGGACGCATCGTCAAGCGCCTGGGTGATGGGCTCCTGCTCGCGTTCCCCTCGTCTGAGGCGGCGGTGTACGCCAGCCTCGAGCTGCTCCCGACCGCTCCCGAGTCGTTGCGATTGCGCGCGGGTGTCCATTGCGGCGAGGTGGTCGCGACGCGCGATGACGTGATCGGCCACGTCGTGAACATCGCGGCACGGGTGGCCGACTCGGCCAAAGGTGACGAAGTGCTGGTGACGAGCGACGTCCGGGGAACGGTCGGCGAGCTTCGAGGCGTCACCTTCTCGCGGCCGCGCAAGCGCTCCTTCCAAGGGGTCGACGACGCGATCGCGGTGTGCAGAGCCACCGCTGTGTGATGTCCCTCGAACCGATCCTGGCGGCGTTCCGCTATCAGCGCGACGGACTGGCCACCAGCCCGCTGTACCACCGCCTGCTCGGCTTGGCGGTCGAGGATGCAGAGCGGCACGGCATCTGTGCCGAGGTGCTGGCGAGCACACCGGGGGGCATCGACCCGGTCCTCGACGCGTTGCCCCTGCGATTTCTGGGCGGCGTCCACCGACTCGTACTCGACGGCGAGGCGCCTGAGCTCGCGCGCCACTATCCCTCTGCCGGTGGCCAGTTCGATCCCGACGATGAGGATCTCGACCAGGTGTTCCTCGCAACAGTCGCGGCGCACCGCGATCGCGTCGTCGACGCCCTCGCGCGCACCGTGCAGACGAACGAGGTCGGGCGTTGCGCGTCGTTGTTGCCGGGGTTCCTGGCGGTGGCCGAGTCGACCGGGTTGCCGTTACGCGTGCTGGAGCTCGGCACGAGCGGAGGCCTCAACCTTCGGTGGGATCACTATCGCTACGAAGGCGGGGCCGGTGGATCGGCGTGGGGTGCTGCGCGGGCGCCGCTGCGATTCACGGACGTGTACGCCAACCCGTTGCCGCGACTCGACGTCGACGCGGTCGTGGTCGAACGTCGAGGGTGCGATCGCAATCCGATCGACGTGACCAGCGTGGAGGGCAGCCAGCTGCTGCGTTCGTTCGTTTGGCCGGACCAGCTGGATCGTTTCGCCGCCCTGGACGCGGCCCTGGCCCTCGCGCCCGCGGTGCCGGTCGACATCGACCGCGCCGACGCCGCCGATTGGGTCGCGGAGCAGCTCGGCCGGGTGGACGAAGGCGTCGCCACCGTCCTGTTCCAGTCCATCGTCTGGCAGTACCTCACGAACGCCACCCGGGACGCCGTGCGCGACACCGTGCAGGCCGCGGGAGCGCGCGCCACCGCGCGCGCACCGCTGGCCTGGCTGCGGATGGAGCCTGGTCGCAATCCCGAGCAAGGTGCCGAGGTGCGACTCAGGCAGTGGCCGGGCGAAGAGCGCATGCTCGCGATCACCGGCTACCACGGTCGGCCGGTGCGGCTATGCGACGCTGACTGAGGGCGTGGCTCTCCGCTCCCAGAACTCGGCGACCTGGCTGCCGATCAGATAGCCCACGCCGAGCACGAGGATGCCGACGGCCGCGTCGAGCCAGAAGTGATTGGCGGTCACGATGATGCAGAAGAGCGTGGCCACCGGATACAGCGCGACGACCGCGCGAGCCCATCGTCGCCGCACCAATGGAAACAGCACGAGCGCGCTCCACGTCGACCACCCCATGTGCAGGCTGGGCATGGCGGCGTATTGGTTCGACAGCTTCTTCAACCCGCCGGAATCGAACGACCAGAACGTCGGGAACACGGCCAGGGTGTCGACGAAGCCGTAGTGCTCTTGGCGCTCGGCGGGGGGCGGGCCAAAACGGTCGGGCGGCTCGTCGAGCAGCCGTGGTGGCATCAGCGAGAAAGCGGCGAATCCGACGAGCGCGAGCAACGTGGTGCAGGCGAGCGTGTTGCGCCACCGCGGGTAGCGCTTGGGATCGCGGACGAAGAGCCAGACGAGCGCGCCGGCGGTGACGATGAAGTGGGCGGTCCCGTAGAAGACGTTCCACGCCTGGATGAACCCGTGCGCGGGCAACCCGAGGTACCACGACTGCGCGTGCTGCTCGAAGAAGAGCTTCAGTCCGCGTTCGAGGTCGATGACGTCGACGGCGTGGTCGAACGCGATGCCGTTGGCGTGTCCGGGCTCGCCGCCGGCGGAACCGAAGCGATTCCGAACGGTCGAGTACACGAGGTAGATCCCGACGATGTAGACGACCTCGCGCCAGATCGGCCGTCGATGCGCGACCGCGACGTCAGGAGCTGTCACGCAGCAAGCGTCGCGCGACCTCGGCCGCCGACGGCAAACGCCGGTGCACCGAGGAGACTCACCCCGAGGTTCAGCAGGTACAGCAGCAGGCCGAGCGCGATGGCCTGCTCGGTGGGCACGCCGAGCGGGGTGAGGAAGAGCACGAACGCTCCCTCACGCACGCCGAGCCCGGCGATGGCGATGGGCAGCACCTGTGCGATCAGCACGGCCGGGAAGAACGCGAGCAGCGCCGTCGGCCCCACGGCCACGCTCATGCCCACGGCCTTGGCCGCCATCAGCGCGGCGACGACGAGCACGAGTTGGTAGGCGAAGCCGACGATGAGCACGTTCATTGCGGCGGCGGGATGGTGGCGGAGCCGTTCCATCCCGAGGTGCACGGCCGACGCGAAGCGCCGCCATCCGTCGCTGTCGGCCACACGTGAGCCGAAGCGGTGGCTGGCCACGCTCCCGAGCACCAGCACGAGGGCGACGAGCGTGCCGGCCGACAGGGCAATGGCAACTTCGGTGGCGCTGCCGAGATGACGCAGTCCGGGGTTGATGAGAAAGCCGGCGAGCGTGATGACCGGCAGGACCAGCCAGCCGGTGAGCCGTTCGAGCACGACGGACGCGAACGACGTCGTCGACTCGCCGTTCTCCTTGGACAGTCGCGACACGCGCAGCACGTCGCCGCCGATCGTCGTGGGCAACACGTTCGAAACGAACAGCCCGGCGAGGTTGTGCGACAGGAGGTGTCCGAGCTTCGCGTCCTGCCCGAGTGCCGAGAGCACCGCGCGCCAACGCAACGTCGACAACACGATTCCAGCAAGCGTGAAGAGCATTGCGAGGGCCAGGAACATCGCGGTGTCGCGGTTCCAATCAGGCAGCAGGCTGTCGAAACGGAAATGAGGCATGCGGCGCAGCAGCACGCCGAGCATCAATGCGCTCAGTGCGATGCGTGCAGTGAGGACGAACGGACGGCGACGCGCCGCACGCGAGCGCGCTGACGGCGCTTCCGCGCTTGGCATCGCCGGGTCCACCACCACCGCATCCCCTTCCATCCGTCGGCCACTTTACGAGGAGCCCCCCGCTTGGTCGACTGGTGTTCGCTACCGTTGCCCACGAACCGCCCGAGTCTACGGTGCAGGGCAGTGGTTCCTCGGCCATCTTCATGGCCCTCGTGCAGGGCAACGTCGAGGAGCAGCAAATGCATTTCCGGTTCGCAATCGCGGCTTTTGTTCTTGGTGCGGTGTTGACGGGCTGCGGCGGAGAAGGGCACCACGAGCAGCGCACTCTTGCGCCACCGACTGGCCGCTTCGAGCTCACCGTCGCCGCCGACGAGCCATCCTCCGCCGCACTCGTTCGGGCCGCCGGCTCGTTCGACGAGAACCGTCACCGCTTCTCGTTGGTGACCGAGCTGGCTGGGCCGATTGCCGGCATCGATGGGCACCTGGCGATCATCGCGACGACCGATTCGATCTACGTGAACTGTCCCTACCTCACTCGCCTGCTCGGGGCGACGACGACTTGGATCTCGGTGCGCGGTGACGCTGGTGCGATCTTGCGGTCGACGATCCTCGACCCGCTCCACGTGATCGACGCGGTACTCCACCGCGATCGACTTGTGGGGCGGACGACGATGCGCTTCGCTGACGGGCCGGAAGGAGGCGGCGCCGTCGTCTCGGTCGAGTATTTCGACGTCGGAGCACCCGTGGTCATCGATCCGCCTGCAGCGGATCAGGTGACCGACGAGACTGAGACCTTCAACCGCCTCTACGGAGGGACGACAGGGGGATGATGGCCAAGCTCGCGTACGCCGAGGCCGGTGCCGGAGGACGACCCTTCATGCTCGTGCACGGGTTCACGGGCGCGAAGGAGGACTTCACGGACTGGCTCGACCCGCTGGCCGCGGCCGGATGGCACGCGGTGGCACCGGACAACCGCGGCCACGGAGCGAGCGAGAAACCCGACGACGAGTCGCAGTACAGCTTCGACGCGCTGGCATCCGACCTCCTCGCGCTCGCCGACACGTTGTGGGGCGAAGACGCCGAG
>JBEEFX010000208.1:0-5808 GCA_041166365.1 Acidimicrobiaceae bacterium | reverse complement strand
CCAGATGGCTTCGGCCGCCTTGCCCGCGAGCTGCTGATAACAGATCGCCTCCGCGAGCTGCTCGAAGCGCGTCCGTCCCGTGCGGCGACCCCCGAGATCGGGCAGGCCGTGCTCGGCGATGAGCCGCTTCATCACGGGATCCCGCTTCGCCAGGTGACGCGCGCCGTCTGTCAGGCGCTCCGTAGGCATCGGGCTACCGTACGTCGATGGCCCAACCTCCCGCGATGCAGATCGACGAAGACACCATCTACCAGGTGACGATCGAGACCGATCGCGGACCGATCGTGATGGAGCTCGATCCCAAGCTCGCACCGAACACGGTGAACCACTTCGTCGCGCTGGCGCGCGACGGCTTCTACGACGGGCTCACCTTCCACCGCGTGGTGCCCGACTTCGTGGTCCAGGGCGGCGACCCCGAAGGCAGCGGGCGCGGCGGCCCCGGCTACAAGTGGGCCGACGAGCCGGTGAAGGGTGAGTACACGCTCGGCGCGGTCGCGATGGCGAACGCCGGCCCGAACACGAACGGCTCGCAGTTCTTCATCTGCATCGACGACTGCCGCACGAAGCTGCAGAAGCTGTACAACCTCTTCGGTTACGTGATCGACGGCATCGACGTGGCCCAGAAGGTGCAGCAGGGCGACGTGATGCGCTCCGTCGCCGTCTCGGAGCGCGCGTCGGACTGATCTCAGACGCCGGCCCGCTCGGCCGTGACCCGCGTCGCGTACAGGCGCAGCCCGCAGCCGCCGGCGACGAGCAACAAAGCGAACAGCAACAGGATTCCGATCTGCTCCAGCGAGTAGATGCGGTCGACCAGATCAGGATCGCCCGAACCGAATTCGCCAGTGGACGACAGTCGCCCGCCGACCGACAGGTCGCTCTGGGTCCGCCACGCCACGACGAACCAGCCGAGCGCGAACAGCGCGCCGACGACGATGCACAGCACCGCGACCACCGCCATGACCCGGGCTTCACCGCGGACCAGGATCCGCTCGACTTCGGCCAAGACCTCCTCGTCGTCGATCGTTTCATCGTCGGGCACCGCCTCGAGGTCGATCGTCGGAAGGTCCCCCGCATCATCGGACATCCGTCCAGCCTGACACGCGAAGTTGCGCGACGCTCGCGGCCATGAGCGCGCCACATCACGATCACGACCATCCGGACCTGCCTCCGCCCGCGGTCGAGGAAGTCGCCGACGGTGTCTACGCCTACGTCCAGCTCGACGGGTCATGGGGGTTGAACAACAGCGGGTTCCTGGTCGGCCGTGATGGCGTGACGGTGATCGACACGTGCTTCACCGAGCGCCGCACGCGTGCGCTCGTCGACACGATCGCCTCCGTGACCTCGCTCCCCTTGCGCACGCTGGTCAACACGCACCACCACGGCGACCACACGCACGGCAACTACTTGCTGCCCGCCGCGACGATCATCGGGCACGAGCTGTGCCGCGAAGAGATGGTGTCCACCGGCCATCTGGCCGCCGGGCTCTTTCCCGGGGTCGACTGGGGTCGGCTCGAGGTCGCACCGCCGTTCGTGTGCTTCGAGCAGCGGCTCGACGTGTACGTCGACGATCGCAAGGTCGAGCTCGATTTCGTGGGCCCGGCCCACACGACCAACGACGTCGTTGCCTGGTTGCCGCAGCAACGGATTCTGTTCGCGGGCGACCTCCTCTTCAACGGCGGCACACCGTTCGTGGTCATGGGCTCGGTCGCCGGCTCGCTCGCCGCGCTGGAGCGGCTGCGGCAGCTCGGCCCCGACGTGATCGTCCCCGGCCACGGCTCCGTGTGCGGCCTGTCGGCGATCGACGACCAGGTGGCGTACCTGCGCTTCGTGCAGGAGGTCGCCCGCCGCGGCTTCGACGCGGGCACGCCGCCCCTCGACCTGGCGTTCGCGACCGACCTCGGACGTTTCGCCACGCTCAGCGACCCCGAACGGATCGTCGGCAACCTCTACCGCGCCTACTCGGAGCTGCGCGGCGAGCCCCTCGGCCACCCGATCGACCCGCAGGCGTACGCGGACATGATCACGTACAACGGCGGCGAGCCCCTGCGCTGTTGGGCCTGAAGTCGTACCCGCACAACCTGACTGTGGACCGATGATGCAGGGCGCCGCGTTTCGTACGTTCGTCACATGGCACGCACCGTCCACCGCCAAGTGTTCGTCGCACTCCCGCTGTTGCGGGCGATCGAGCGCCTGCCGGACAGCATCGAGGTCGACGGCACGACGCTGCGGTTCACGGGCGAGGTGTCGAGTGCGCCGATCATGATCGGCTTTGCGGCGCACCGCGCCACCGTCGAGTGCGGGGGTCGTGTCGGGTGGGTCGATCTCAGCTCGGCCAGCAGCTCTCGCTGCGACATGACGCTGTGCCTCCAAGGGATTCGCGTTGCGGTCGTCGAGGACTTGGTGCTCGCCCTGCGCAGGGAGATGACCGAGGGGCGAGCCGTGGCCCCGGTCGCTGCCGATGACAGGATTGTCGTGTGCCGTTCGGCCTGAGAGATCTGATCGCCGACCTACGGGCGCCGGACGAGTGGCTCGACCCCGTCCTCGGTGAGAACCCGCCGTCGTGGCTGGCCGCCGGAGTCGCGGGCCTCGTCGGCATCACCTTCGTCGCGGCCGCGACCTTTGTCGTGTGTGTCGGCCGCGTCGACTCACCAGCGCTTCTCGGAATCCTCCTCGTTCTGTCCGTGATCGGCAGCGCGGTGCGGTTTCGACGTGGGCTGCCACAACTCGTGGCCGCGGTCTGGGTGATCGGTCCCCTCGCGGTGCTGAACCTGCTCGGATCACCGCTCGGGCTGTACGAGAGCGAGGGCCGGTCGCAGACCTCGATCATGATGTTGGTGTGGCTCGTGGGCGAGACCGCCGCGGTCGGAAGTCGACGCCTCGTCGTGGGCGTCACGGCCTCCGTTCTGGCGATCGCCATCGGTCGCACCTTCACCGACCCGGCGTATGGCGCGGGGCTCATCTGGTCGGCGGGCATCGCGGCGGCGCTCCTCGCGGGCATGTTCATCCGCGCTCTCATCGTCGGCATCGTCAACACCAAGGTCGCGCAAACCGCCCTGTCGGAGCAGGCCACCACGGCCGAGCGGCAACGCATCGCCCGCGAGGTGCACGACGTCATCGCCCACTCGCTCACCGTGACGATGCTGCATCTCACGGCCGCCCGCCTGGCCGTCGGCCGCGGCGACAGCACCGCGGCCACCGAAGCGCTCGAGGAAGCCGAGCGCGCCGGGCGCACGAGCCTGAACGAGATCCGTCACACGGTCGGCCTGTTGCGCGCCGACGGCGCACCCGACACCTCTCCCCTGCCCTCGGCCGACGATGTGCCCTCGCTGGTCGAGGGCTACCGTGCCGCCGGGCTCGACGTCTCCTTGGATCTGCACGGCGATCTCGGCACGATCGAACCGGCCGCCGGCCTGGCCTTGTATCGCATCGTGCAGGAGTCGCTCACGAACGCCGGACGGCACGCTCCCGGTGCGCACACGACCGTGCACATCGACACCGGACCGCCGCTGCACGTCGACGTTCGGTCGCAGGGCGGGATGCCTGTCGGCCTGCGAGGGGGCGGTCTCGGGCTCGCGGGCATGGCGGAGCGGGCCGCCGCGCTGGGCGGGATGTTCGAGGCCGGCAGCAGCGGCAACGGGTGGCGAGTCGCCGCCACTCTCCCATGATCCGCGTCGTGCTCGTCGACGATCAGGCGCTCGTACGCGCTGGCCTGTCACGCATACTCGGCCCTGAGGAAGACATGGAGATCGTGGCCGAGTGCACCGATGGTTCTGAAGTCGAAGCCGCGGTGGCCGAGACCCATCCGGACATCGTGGTGATGGACGTTCGCATGAAGAACGTCGACGGAACCGAAGCCACCCGCCGCGTGCGGGCCAAGCCCGACGCGCCTCCGGTACTCACGCTCACGACCTTCGACGACGACGAGGTCGTCGCGGCATCGCTCGCCGCGGGCGCGAGTGGGTTCATCCTGAAGGATGCTCGAGGAGAGGATCTCATCGCCGCCGTCCGCTCGGTCGCCAACGGCGGCGCGTGGCTCGACCCCGCCATCGCCGGCAAGGTCATCGAGGCCTACCGCTCGACGGGCATCCCGCGGGCCCAACAACAGGCCAAGCTCGCCGAGCTCACGGAGCGGGAGGTCGGTGTCCTCCGGCTGATCGGACGCGGTCGATCCAATACGGAGATCGGCGAGGAGCTCTTCATCAGCGAAGGCACCGTGAAGAGCCACGTCGGCCACATCTTCACGAAACTCGGCCTGCGCGACCGCGCCGCGGCGATCGTCTTTGCCTTCGACCATTCCCTGGTCGAGCCGGGCGGATAGACGAGGTGGACCAGAGTCGGAGTCCGCAATCCTCCCGGCGGCCGATGCCCGAGAACCGGCGCCGGAGTACGTTCGCCCCATGACCGAAATGGCGCCCGTCGAGGTCGAGGCCGACGGCGGCTTCCACATCCCCGAGGTCTCGACCCGCACGATCCTGTTGGGATCCGGACCTCGGTTCGCCCGAGATGCGTTCGGCCCGATGCTCGTGTTCTACGCCGGCTTCAAGCTCTCCGGGCTGCTGCTCGGCATCGTCCTGTCGACGATCGCGTCGTTCGCCGCGTACCGGTGGGAGCGCGGCCATGACCGCCCAGGCCTGATGGCTCGCATCGGGCTGACGCTCGTGCTGCTGCAAGCCGCGGTCGGCATCATCTCCGACAGCACAGTCGCGTATCTGGCGCAACCGGTGCTCATCACCGGTCTGTACGGGCTCGCCTTCGTCGGCTCGGCGGTGATCCGGCGACCGCTGGCCGGGATGTTCGCCACGGAGATGTATCCGTTTCCCGACGAGGTGAAGAGCTCCGCCACCTTCAAGCAGGCCTTCTGCCGGATCTCGCTGGTGTGGGGCCTCTATCTCGTCGCGCGCAGCCTTGTCCGCATCGGATCGTTGACGAGCGGCGACGTGGACGCCTTCATCGTCGTCAACATGGTGACGGGAATCCCGTTCACTGCGGCGCTGATGGGCTGGTCGGTCTCCTACGCAGTGCGCTACTTCCGCAAGAGCGCGGAGTTCGGTGAGGCCATCCGCTTGATGGAGGCCGGCGCCCTCTGACCCTGACGGGGAACCTCCGCCCGCTTGGCCACGGCAGCAGCGATCCCACGGTCCGCTTCGCGGCCGACGGCGTGTGGCGAGCGACGCACACACCCGACGGGCCCGGCACGATCCACCTGCGGGCCGACGGCGATGCCGAGGCGTGGGGCCCGGGCGCGGGCTGGTTGCTCGACCGCGGGCCCGCGATGCTCGGCGAGCTCGACTCGCTCGACGGCTTCGATCCGTCCCGGCACCCGGTGGTCGCGCGACTGGCGCACCAGATGCCGAGAATGCGGCTCCCTCGCACCGAGCGCGTGCTCGACGCTTTGGTGCCGGCCATCCTCGAGCAGAAGGTCACGGGCAAGGAAGCGCGACGGGCGTGGGCTGGTCTCGTCAACCTGATCGGCGAGCCCGCGCCCGGTCCGGTCCCGTTGCGGTTGACGCCCCCGGCCTCCCGGCTGCTCGAGACTCCGGCCTACGTCTTTCACCAGTTGGGCGTCGAACGGAAGCGTGCGGACACCATTCACCGGTGCGCGCGCGTCGCCCATCGCCTCGAAGAAGCCGTCGGCCTCGGCACCGACGTTCTCGACCAGCGCCTCCGATCCATCCCCGGCGTCGGTGTGTGGACGTCGGCGGAGGTGCGCCTCGTGGCGCTCGGCGATGCCGACGCGGTGAGCGTCGGCGAATACCACCTGCCGCACACCGTCGCGTTCGCGCTCGACGGCGAGGCGCGTGCCGACGA
>JBEEFX010000207.1:0-27505 GCA_041166365.1 Acidimicrobiaceae bacterium | reverse complement strand
CGGAACACGTGAGCGGCGTGCGCGGTGAGCCGGTGCACGGCCTGTTCCAGCGAGATCGCGCCGAGCTCACGCACCCAATGCCCGAGCAGGTGGGTCGAGAAGCAGGCGTCGCAGATCTGCGACGCGTGGGCGCCCGCGTCGGAGAGCCCGATCACCGCGCGGTTGTCGGCGAGCAACTCGGCGATCTCCTCCTTGCCGTCGTTCGCCAACACGATCGCGAAGCGCGTCTTGAGGTCTTCCTCGAGGGCGAGGTCGATCATGGCGTCCATCGGGTGCTGACCCCGAGCGGCCGCGATCTCCGCGATCGACGGGCCCTGCCGGAGCGCAACGTGCTTCTCCGTCTCGTCGATCCAGTCCTTGCCCCAGGTGTGGCCCCACACGCGGTCGAGCCCGGGACGAACGCGGTCGCGCCACTCGGGGTCGGCGTAGATGTCGGCGCGTGCCGCGCGCGGCGCCGCCAGGATCTCGTCGAACCCCGGTGCCATGGCGAACGGGAACGGATCCTCGAGCGTGATCTGGAACACCAGCGGGCGACAGGCGATCTGCGGCCACACCTCACCACCGAGCGCCGCCTGCTTGTCGAGCGTCTCCTTCGCCTTGCCCGGCGCCTCGCTCAACGTCAGCAATGCAGTCCACGTCGCGGGACGGCCGATCTCCTCCGACAGCGCGGCCATCTCCTTCACGTAGAAGCCGGGGCCGATGGTGGCCTGGAAGGTCCCGCGGTTCTTCTCCCCCATCACCGACGCGATGCGGGTGATCTCCTCGATCTCCGCGAAGCGGCTCGGCACGGGCTTGCCGGCGTCACCGGAGTGCGTCGGCGACTTCGACGTGGCAAAGCCGATGGCGCCGGCGTCGATCGCTTCACCCACGATCGCCCGCATGCGCTCGACCTCGTCGGGCGTGGCGGCGCGCTCGGTTGCGTCGTCCCCGAGCGCGTAGATGCGCAACGCGGTGTGCCCGATCATCGCCGCGACGTTGAGGCGCTTCGGTGTCCGGTCGAGGGCGTCGAGATACTCGGGGAACGTCTCGAACGACCAGTCGATGCCCTCGGTGAGTGCCTCGACCGACATGCCTTCGACGTTTTCGAGCGTGCGAGCGATCACCGCTCGGTCTTCCGGTCGAGTCGGCGCGATGCTGAATCCGCAGTTGCCCATCACCACCGACGTGACGCCGTGCCAGCACGAAGGCGTGAGATCCCCGTCCCAGGTGACTTGCGCGTCGTAGTGCGTGTGGATGTCGACGAATCCGGGCGCGAGGACGAGCCCGTCGAGCTCGACGACCTCAGCACCATCTGTCGAGCCGACATCGCCGACCGCGACGATGCGGTCGCCCTCGATCGCCACGTCGGCTGATCGCGCCGGCGCGCCGGTGCCATCGATGACCTTGCCGCCTCGCAACACGCGGTCCATGGTTTCCCCCTACAGCTCGAACGTCCCCCGGCCAACGATGACCGTATCGCCCGCGACCTCGACGGCGTCCAGACCAGCATTGCTCCCGCGGGCGATGGCGTACAGCGTCGAGGGCCGGCCGATCTCGACGCCTTGCGTGATTGTGATCTCCGTGCCCCACGCCACGAGCCCGTGCCGGCACAGATGCACGGCCAATGGGCCGGCGGCCGATCCGGTCGCGGGGTCTTCGGTGATGCCCATGCCCGGGCCGAACATCCGGCTCTTCCACGACGGGCCGTCGCCCGCCACGCAGTTGACGCCGCACTTCCCGGCGATCGCCGTGAGCCGACCGAAGTCCGGCGAGAGCTTCGCGACGTCCTGCGACGACGGCAACAGGACGAACGCGTGCTCCGGCCCGTTGACGTACACGTCGACCGGCACCAGCGAAACCGGTACTCCGAGGGCGGCGAGCAACGCGTCGGGATCAGGGAACGGACTCCACGAGGGCAACGGCTGCGTCATCCGGCCACGGCCTCGCGCGTCGAACGTCAACCGGACCGGGCCCGCCGTGCACAGCAACTCGATCTCGCTGACACCGCGGGCCCGCGTCAACACGAAGGCCGTACCGAGCACCGGGTGTCCGGCAAAGGGCAGCTCCGTTCCCGGGGTGAAGATCCGGACACGGTCACCGTGCCCCACGTACACGGTCTCGCTGAAGCCGATCTCCTTGGCGAGAGCCTGCTTCAACTCGTCGGGAACTGCGTCCCCGTCGACGAACACGGCAAGCTGATTGCCGGCCAATGCCGTGCCGGTGAAGACATCGGCGATGACGAACTCGTATGGGCCGCTCACGAAGCCAGCGGGTCGAGGCTCTGGCGGAAGTCAGCGATCACGTCGTCGGCATGCTCGAGCCCGACCGACACGCGAATCATCCCCTCGCCGATGCCCATCGACGCCCGCTCGTCGGGCGTCAGCGTCGCCGCGGTCATCGTCGGGGGATGCACCACCAGCGTCTCGGGACCGCCGAGCGACGGTGCCACTTGCGCGATCTCGACGCCCTCGACGAAGCGGCGACCGGCCTCGAGCCCACCGGCGAGCTCGAACGTGAGCACGGTGCCGCCCGACGTCATCTGGCGCTTTGCGACGTCGCGCTGTGGATGCGAGTCGAGCCCCGGGTACATCACTCGCGCAACCGCGGGGTGCGATTCGAGGAACTCGGCCAACGCCTGAGCCGTCTCCGACTCCTGTCGCACACGAGCGTGCAACGTGCGTATGCCGCGCAAGGCGTTCCACGCGTCGAAAGGCGAGCACACCGCACCGTGGATCAGGTGATGGCCCCAGACCGCCGCGATCAGGTCTCGTTCGGCGGCGATCACGCCGAGCATCGCGTCGTTGTGGCCCGCGATGCCCTTCGTCGCCGCGTGCATCACGATGTCGATGCCATGCGACAGCGTCTGCTGCACGGGCGGCGGCGCGAACGTCGCGTCGCACACCGTGAACGGCCCGGCGATGCTGCCGATCGCGTCGAGGTCGATCACGTCGAGGCCAGGGTTCGCCGGCGATTCGACGACGACGAGTTGGGTCTTGCCCGGGCGCACTGCGGCCCGCACGGCGTCGGCATCGGTGGCGTCGACGAATGACACGTCGATGCCGAGTCGCGGGCAGAGCATCGTGAACATCTGATTGGTGACCGAGAACGTCCGTGACTGGGCGACGACGTGATCGCCCGCGCCGCAGAACGTGAGGAGCACGGACGAGAGCGCGCCCATGCCGGACGCGAACGCCAGCGCCGCCTCGGCCCCCTCGAGCGCCGCGATGGCGTCCTCGAACTCGAGCACGGTGGGGCTGCCGTTGCGGCTGTAGAACTTGCCCGGGTGCGCCGACCTGGCGAGGGCGAAGTTCTCGTCGACCGATCGGTTGAAGTACGTCGTCGACGGCCACAGGACGGGCGCGAGCGAGGAGTCGTTGTACGTGCGTCCGGCGCGCACCGCGCGGGTCTCGCTGTGCCAGTCGCGTTCAGCCATCGTTCTCCACCCTGTGTAGGAACTTCGTCAACGCCTCGCCGACCTGGTCGAGCTCCAGCAGGAACGCATCGTGGCCGTGGGGGCTATCGAGCTCGACGTACTCGGCGTCACCTCCGGCCGCGTTCACGGCATCGACGATCTCGCGCGATTGGTACGAGGGATACAGCAGGTCGGAGGAGATTCCCATCGCTTGGACCGGCACCTCGATGCGCGTGACCGCGGGCACGAGACCGCCGCGGCCACGTCCGAGATCATGCAGGTCCATCGCCTTGGTGAGCAGCAGGTACGAGTTGGCGTCGAACCGGCGGACGAGCTTGTCGCCGTGATACTCGAGGTAGCGCTCGACCTCGAATCGTTGCCACAGCGAGAAGCCGCCGTTCAACGGCTCCACGACCTCGCGGCCGAAGCGGTCGGTGAACACGTCGTCGCTCCGGAACGTGATCTGGCTGATCATGCGTGCGAGCGCGAGCCCTTCGTGCGGCCCTTCGCCCGGTTCGGCGTCGTAGTAGTCGCCCCCGCGAAACTTCGGATCGAGCTGCACCACGCGACGGCCGCTGCTCCACCAACCGATCTGCTGTGCGGTCGCGGCGACGCACGTGGCGATCGGGACGACCGAACGCACGCGCTGCGGGAACATGATCGCCCACTCGAGCACCATCATCCCGCCCATCGAGCCGCCGATCGCCGAGAGCCACCTCTCGACACCCAGGTGGTCGGCGAGGCCCGCCTGCGTGCGCACCCAATCGCGGATCGACACGACAGGGAAGCGTGAGGCGTACGGGCGCCCGTCGTCGGGGTGCGGCGATGCCGGCCCGGTGGTTCCCTGACAACCGCCGAGCACGTTGGCGCACACCACGAAGTACTTGTCGGTGTCGAGCACGCGGCCCGGACCGATCAGCGCGTCCCACCAGCCAGGGGTTGCGTGCCCGTCGTCGGCGGGGCCGGCGGCGTGACTGTCGCCCGTCAAGGCGTGACAGACGAGGAGAGCGTTGCCGCCGTCGTCCGCCAGCGCTCCCCAGGTCTCGTAGGACAGCGTGATGTCCCGCAGGGCGCCGCCGCCTTCGAGCACGAACGGCCGGTCGCCGGCGAGGGCCAGGAACCGCCGATGTCCTGCGGGATCGCCGGGCCGCCACGCGCCGGACGCCGGCAACATCGACGGATGTACCCGGCGGTCCACCCCTCCATGATGGCCGACACCTCTAGGAGGTTTGCCACCTATTGGCCCACCACTGCGTGACCTCGGGGTCGCAGCGGTACGCCAGCGTCATCAATCGCCCCGCCTCGAGCACGTCTCCCCCGGCCAACGCCGCCGCCCCCCGTGCCCACGCGGCCTCGTTCGTGGGGAGCGGGATCTCGACGACCTGCCGGGCCGACAGCTTGATCGCATCGGCCGTCAACGCCACACCGGCGTACGTCGACGCGGCCCATGCGCTCACCGGTGGGGCCAGCAGCACGGCGCCCACGCGCACGAGCAGGGTGGGCTCCGCATGGACTGCGATCACCGGGGTCGACGGAACCCAGGTGCCTTCGACGTCGACGGCCGCCTCGAGGATCTTCGTCTGCGTCGCCAGCACCACCTTCGGCACCAGCCGATCGACGACCCAACGGCGGACGGCGCCGTCCGCCATCGAGTCCACATCGATGCGAGGGTGTTGCCACTTCTTGCCGGCGAACTTCAGCGGCCTCGTCCCCCACGCGCTGGCACCGGGGTCGATCACACCGCACGTGACGAGCCGGGGGAACGCCCGCTCGTCGGCGTCGGCCCGATCGATCACGAACGGCACGAGGCCGTAGAACTGGTCGCGGAATCCTGCCGTTGCTGTCGCGATCTGGCCGAGCCGGTCGGGGCCAGCCAGGGTGACCGGCGGGGCCTGGTCCCTCCGTACGAGGAGACGGCTCCACGAGGCGGCGCGATCGAAGCGGGCGGGCGCTACGGGCGTCACCGAGCGATCCGACCACCGGCTCACGTCGTCCGGCTGCTGCCCCTCACGCACGATCACGGGTGCACACACACGGGCACTGGCATCGAAGACGAGCTCGTTGCACGTCCACACGCCCGTGAGGGCTCCCCCGGCGAGCACGGTGTCGCGAATGGCGGCCGCGTCGCGCGCCGCAGCCAGCGACTGTGGCTGCACGAGAACGATCCGACCACCGGCACGGGCGAGGTCGAGGCCCGCGAGCAGAAAGAGGAACGCCGTGTCGGCGTACGGTCCACCGACGGACGACCAGCGCGTCACGCGATCGCGAACGGTCGCACGCTCCAGTTGGTTCAGGAACGGCGGGTTTCCGACCACGACATCGAACCGGCCCGACCACCCGTGGTCAGCGAGCCCGTCGCCGATGCGCACGTGCTCGCCTGGTGGCACCCCGGCCCACGCGGTGATCGACGCCCGGGTCGCGTCGACCGCGGCCGGATCGACGTCGACACCCCACAGCAGGTCACGGGCGATGTGCTCCGGCGCGAGGCCGCGAGTCTCGAGGGCCCGCGCTGCGGCAAGGAGGAACGCGCCATCACCGCACGACGGATCGCACACCAGCGGTGCGCCGTCGACACCATCGAGCGCGATCGCCACCAACCGGTCGGCCACGTCGACCGGCGTGTAGAACGCGCCCAACTCACGCCTTCGGGTCGGCGACAGCACGTCGTCAGCGTATGGTCGACGGGTGCGTTGGACCGTGCATGGCGAGCGACCGCTGTACGAGAGCGACTGGGTGAACCTGATGCTCGTCGACATCGAGATCCCCGGCGGGGAGCGGTTCGATCATCACGTGATCCGGATGCCGCACGAGGCGTCGGGCACGATCGTGTACGACAGCGACCGCGGCATCCTGTTGCTGTGGCGGCACCGCTTCGTCACGGACACGTGGGGCTGGGAGATCCCCGCGGGCGGGATCGATCCGGGTGAGAGCCCCGTCGAGGCCGCCACCCGCGAGACCATCGAGGAAACTGGTTGGGCACCCGGCTCGATGCGTCATCTCCTGACGTACCACCCGAGCAACGGCGTGAGCGACCAGAAGTTCCACCTCTTCCTCGCCGACGGCGCGACGCACGTCGGGGAGCCGACGGATCCTGGGGAGGCAGAGCGGGTCGAGTGGGTTGCGCTCCACGAAGTGCGAACCGCCGCGGAACGCGGGGAGATCACCGACGGGTTGTCGTTGACCGCGCTGCTCTACGCGTTTGCGTTTGCCGCGATCGGTTGAGGCGTGGCCGGTCGCGAGCGCCCCTTCCAGATCACGCCGTCGAACAGGAAGTGCACGCCGCCGAGGAACAGCACCACCCACAGGTAGAAGTGGTTGTACTGCCGGGCGACGAGGTAGAAGGCCTCGAACGCGATCAGGTAGCCGCCGAAGAACGGCAATCGCGACACCGTCGGACGGCTGGTGACCAACCGATGATCGACGATGAAGAAGTACTCGATGGCGTGCGCACCGGCGAACCCGGCGAGTCCCGCAACCGGGTCGAAGAGCACCGCAAACGCGAACATCGTCGCGGTCGACACGACGTACCGCTGCTTGGCGAGGTTGGCCGTTCCGCGTTGGAGACGTTCGCGCTCGAGCACGACCCAGCGCACGGTGAGCAGCGCAGCAATGATCGCCGTCGGGATCAGCACGCTCACGGCATACGGCCGCAGGGACGTGAGCACGTCCAGCGCGCTTGCGTTGATCTCGCCGAGCGGGAGCGTCGCCACGCGCGATGACGTGCGGCTGTCGGCGGCCACCGACAGCAGGGTGACCGCGAGCCACGACAACAGCAAACTGCGCTCGAGGCGGCCGTCGTCCTCCCCGGTACGCCGGCCGTAGATGCGCACGAAGCCGTAGCGCTGCATGAGCGTGTGCTCCATGTTCCACAGCGCTCCGACGACGGCGACGAGCGTGAACGAGATCGTCAGCCCGACGGCGATGACACCGGCCAGCACGAGCGGGCCGACGAGGAACAAGCGCCGGCGCGCCGCGAACTGCTCGGCGTCGCCATAGACCAGCGTGAGGGTGAGGGGTTGGTGGACGAAGCTGAAGGCGAACATCGCTTCGAGCAGCCACACCAGTTGACGTCCGTCACCGCGGAACCAGAACGCGGCGGCGGCGAACGGCACCCACGCGAACACCAGCGCAGAGTCCGCGCGTGCCGATCGGATCCAGGGAGCCTGCCCGCGACTCACCTGGCGGACCTTAGCCAGTCGCCTCCGTGAGCGACGGGTCCCACGCGACGAGATCCGCCAAACGCGGGTCGTTGGAGAAGACCTCGACCAGCGGCTGCTTCACACCGATGCGCGGCAACAGCCGCTTGATCTCGAGCTCCTCGTTCCACAACACCAAGGTGACCACGAGACCCGACTCGCCGGCCCTCGCCGTGCGGCCCGAACGGTGCAAATACGACTTGTGATCCTGCGGCGGGTCGTAGTGCACGACCACGTCGACGTCGTCGATGTGCAGGCCCCGCGCGGCAACGTCGGTGGCGACGAGCACGGGCAGCCGACCCTGCTGGAAGTCCTCGAGCGCGCGCTCGCGGATCCGCTGCGGGAGGTCGCCGTGGATGGCGGCGGCGCGCACCCCCTCCGCCTTCAGCGAAGCGGCCAAGCGATCGGCGCCGCGCTTCGTGCGCGTGAAGATCATCGTGCGGGCTACGCCATTGCTGATGGCCGCCGCGACCTTGGCCTTGTCCATCTCGTGCACGAGCAGGAATCGGTGCGCCATCTCCTCGACGGTGATGGTCCGCGACTCGACCTCGTGGTGGACCGGATCGCGCTGGTACCGCTTGACCAGCACGTCGACCGCGCCGTCGAGGGTCGCCGAGAACAGCAGCGTCTGGTGCGGGCCGCCGACGTGGCGCAACACCCACTCGACCTGAGGCAGGAAGCCCATGTCGGCCATGCGGTCGGCTTCATCGAGCACCACGCACGTGAGCGCGTCCAGGAAGACCGATTTGCGGTCGAGCAGGTCGATGAGCCGGCCTGGGGTGGCGACGACGATCTCGACGCCCTCGTCGAGGTACCGGGCTTGCTTCTCGAGCGATTGGCCGCCGTAGACCACGGACACCCGCACGTTTCGCTGCTGCCCGAGCGGCTCCAGCACCTCGTGCACCTGGACCGCGAGCTCTCGAGTCGGCACCAGCACCAGCGCCGTCGGGTGGCGGGGCTCGGCCCTCGGGGTGCGCTCGAGCAGCGGAAGGCCGAAGGCCAGGGTCTTGCCCGATCCCGTCTTGGCCTTGCCGCAGACGTCGCGGCCCGCCAAGGCATCGGGAATCGTGAGCGATTGGATGGGGAACGGGTGCGTGATGCCCGCTGCGCTCATGGCGTCAACCAGATCAGGTGACAGCCCGAGCGACTCGAAGGTCGTCGTCATGTGAGTTGATCCAATGTATCGGTCGGCTCGGGCCTCGCGCTCCATGCGGCGAGGTCGGGCAGAAGCTTGGCCAGGACCGCCACCCCTGCGACGCACGCGAGACCGCCACTGACCACGGAAACCTGTGCGTTCGCGGCCGTGGCCACGACGCCCGCCTCGAGGTCGCCGACACGCGGCCCACCGGTGACCACCGCGATGTTGAGGGCCTGCAACCGCCCGCGTAGACGGTCGGGGACGTGCAGTTGCAGGATCGTGCCGCGGAACACGGCGGAGATCACATCGGCCGCACCGGCAAGGGCGAGCAGGAAGAGGCCGAGCGGTAGCCACGTCGCGACACCGAACGCGGCGATCGCCAGTCCCCACACGGCCACGGCCCACAGCACTGCCGCGCCCTGCCGCCGCACGCGGCTGACCCATCCGGTGGTCACCGCTCCGATGAACGCGCCGGCGGCCGGTGCGGCGTACAGCAGCCCGACCGTGCCCGCGCCGCCGTGATACAGCTCGGTGCCGAGCTGCGGGAACAGCGCTCGCGGCATCCCGAACACCATCGCGTCGATGTCGATGAGAAAGACACCTTGGAGGGCGCGCTCGCCGCGCACGTACCGGAGTCCCTCCTTGATCGATCCGAATCCGGCCTTGGTGCCACCGCCTTCGGGCAAAAGCGGAGGCAGCAGCAGCAAGGTGACGAGTGCAACGGCAAACGTGACGACGTCGATCCAGTAGGCGGCGGAGAGCGAGACGCTGGCGATGACGACGCCGGCAAAGGCCGGACCGCCCACCGAGCCGAACTGGTATCCGGTCTGGTTCAGCGCGGCGGCCGCCGGGATCTGGTCGCGCCGCACGAGCGAAGGGACCACGGCGCTCCTCGTCGGCGCATCGATGGCGGAGAGACCGGCGCTCATCGCGGTACACACGTAGATCGGCCAGATCAGCGGGTGGCCGAGTGTGGCGTTGATCGCGAGCCCGGCGCTCGTGAGGGCCATCAACACCGTCGCGACGATCAGCACCTTCCGGCGATCGATGGCATCGGCAAGGGTCCCGCCCAGGAAGGAGCAGAGGATGATCGGCGCGAGCTGCGCGAGGCTCAACAACCCGACCTGCAGCGACGAGCCGGTGAGCAGGAAGATCTGGAACGACGAGGCGACCAGCGTCAGCTGTCGGCCGAAGAACGACACCAGCTGCCCGGTGAAGAGCAGCCGGTACTCGCGTGACTCCGTGACCGGTGAGACGTCGAGCAGAATTCTGCGTGGCACTGGACCGCGTGCGCCGATTCAGGCGCGAGTCAGGCGAAGCCGCCGCCGGGCCGAAGGTCGAATTACGGGAGGGCTTTCTCGATCGTCTCGACGACCTCGGGAGCCTCAGGGTCGGTCATCGGGTTGAAGCGGGCGACAACTTTCCCGCCGGGCGCGATCAGGAACTTCTCGAAGTTCCAACGGATGTCGCCGGTGTGCCCTTCGCTGTCGGCCACGTCGACGAGCTGCTGGTACAACGCGTGGCGGTCGTCGCCGTTCACGTCGACCTTCTCGGTCATCGGGAACGTGACGCCGTACGTCGTCGAGCAGAACTCCTTGATCTCCTCGGCGCTGCCCGGCTCCTGCCCGCCGAACTGGTTGCACGGCACACCGAGGACCGTGAATCCCTTGTCCTTGTACTGCTCCTGCAAGCGCTCGAGACCCGTGTACTGCGGGGTCAGCCCGCACTTCGATGCCACGTTGACGAGCAGCACGGCCTTGTCCTTGTACTGGGGAAGGTCGGCCGTTCCGCCGTCGAGCCCTTGGATGGAGACGTCATAGATCGACATGGCCGGAAGGCTACCGACCATTCGGCCTACGCTCCCAAGCCGTGAGCAGCGACGTCCGCGGGCATGTGGCGAGAGTGGCCGAGGCGGGATACACGATCGTCGAAGACGCCATCGACCTCGAACACGTCGACGCGCTGACGGCCGACCTCGAGCGGCTCGAGGCGGAGCTCGCGATCGCACCGGCCACCAACAGCTTCGAGGGCTCGTCCACGTGGCGGATCTACAACCTGTTGGTGCACGGCGACCTGTACGAACGCATTCCCGTGCACCCGAATGTGCTGCCGATCGTCGAAGGCGTGCTCGACTACGGCTGCCTGATCTCCTCGCTCTCGTCGATCGCGATCGGGCCGGGCGAGACCCCGCAGCCGATCCATGCCGACGATCAGTTGATCCCGCTGCCGAAGCCGCATCCGCCGACGGTGTGCAACACGATGTGGGCACTGACCGACTTCACCGAGGCGAACGGCGCGACGCGCATCATCCCCGGGTCGCATTTGCTCGACCACAGCCCGAACTACGGGCAGCACTACGACTCCATCGCCGCGGAGATGCCGCGGGGCTCGGTGCTCGTGTGGCACGGCAGCTTGTGGCACGGCGGGGGCGAGAACACGACCGACCGGCGTCGAGTCGGGATCGCCATGAATTACTGCGCGGGCTACATCCGCCAGCAGGAGAACCAGCAGCTCGGGATTCCCGTCGACATCGCACGCCGGTTCTCGCCGCGGCTGCGTGAGCTCGTGGGCTACGGCATCTACAACGGCCTCATCGGCCACATCGACAAGCACGACCCCGCGCACTTGCTGCTCGATCGCAGCGAGGACTCGTCGCTGGTCTGGGACGCCGTCTAGCGACCGCTGCGCACCAGCTCGCGGCGGCGCTCCTTCGGGCGTTCGTCGACGAAGTCCTCGGGCGTCAGCCCTCGCGACACGACACGGCGGCGCAGCGCTCGCAGCGGTAGCAGCCCCAAGAGGAGCACGACCAAGGCGAACGCCGTCGAGTCGAAGATCGACTCGGCCTTGTTCGGCTGCAGCGCGGCGGGCACGGGGGCGGCCGGCGTGGTCGGCGGCGGCAACGATGCTTTGGCCACGACCGGGGGCAGGTGGTCGAGGGTCGCTTCGGCCGCCACGGGCGTGTTGAAGCCTTGATCGAGCAGTGCGCCGGCGGACGCGTAGGAGTCGACCGCGTCGAAGACCACGGCGATCATCGTGCGGCCGTCGCGCGTCGCCGACCCGACGAAGGTGTGGCCCGCGAGATCGGTCGTGCCGGTCTTCAGTCCGTTCGCACCGGCGTAGAGGTCGAGGAACAGATTGTGGTTCTTGAGGGTGTGACCCAGACCGTCGCCACCCGTGAACTTGTAGTCGCGCGTGTTGATGACGTCCATCAGCCCGGGCGTCACGAGTACGGCGCGGGCGATGATCGCCAGATCGCGGGGGCTGATGCGGTCGCCGCCCTTGTTGGCGAACTCGTCGTCGAGTCCGGCGGGGTCGTACAGGATCGGATTGTCGGCGAGACCGAGGCGCGCCGCCGTCTGGTTGGCGATCGGCACGTAGCCGTCGAGCGTGCCGCCCCCGATCTTCTCCGCGAGTGCGACGGCCGCGTCGTTGGCCGAGACCATCATCATCGAGTACATGAGGTGGTCGTAGGCCCACACCTGCGGCGACTTCACGTTGATCTTGCGCGCGGGCATGCCCTCGGCCACCGGGCTGATCGGGATCGCGTCGCCCGGCTGAAGCCGTTGGGATGCGATGAGGGCCGTGAGCAGCTTGATGGTGCTGGCGGGCGGCCGCACGGTGCGCGCATCCTGCTGTGCGATGACCGCGCCGGTGTCGGCGTCGACCAGCACATACGCCTTCGGCAGCGGAGGAGCCGGCTGAGCTCCGGCCGGCGGGGCGGCGAGGACCAGCAGGCCGAACAACAGGCCAACCGTCGCGACAAAACCAGCGGGGCGCCCGCGCATCGGCCCGACCCTAACGAATCCGTCTGGGGCGGTGGTAGACCCCGGGCTCCGGATTCATGCGACGATGACCGGGATGCGTGCCGGTGCGAGCACTTCGAGCGGTTTGGCCTTGGCACGCGCCAAGCACGCGCTCGAGGAGGCCCACCTCGACCCGAACGTCGAGCTGACGCGGGCCAGCAGCGTGACGAACGAGGTGTGGCTCACAGCGGAGTACGCCATTCGGGTCAACCGCCGTCCGGATCACCGTCTCCGCCGTGAGGCCAAGATCGGACCGCACCTACCGGCCGAGGTGCGCTACCCGGAGGTCATCGCCTACGGGACGGGTACCGGATTCGACTGGCTCGTCGTGCGTCGCCGCCCCGGCAACGTGCTCAGCCGGTGCTGGCCGACGATGGCACCGGCGCAACGCCGGCTCGCGGTGCGACAGCTCGCCTACATGCTCCGCGCCCTGCACAACTCGACGTCTCCCGTCGGCCTCGAAGACGCGGGCGCGCCGCAGCTCCTGCAAGGCGGCCAGGGGCAAGACCCGACCACGCCTTTGCTCGTCGGCCTCGAACGGGCGCGCGCTCTCGAGAACGTCGACGGCGCGATCGTCGACGCGCTGGTCGACATCGTGCGGAGCACTTCGCGTTTCCTCGAGCCCTTCGACGTGCATACGCTGATCCACGGCGACCTCACCTTCGAGAACGTGCTGTGGGACGGCGACCAAGTCACTGCGCTGATCGACTTCGAGTGGTCGCGCGCCGCGCCCGCGGACCTCGACCTCGATGTGATCCTGCGGTTCTGCGCCTTTCCCGATCTCCACGTCGCTGAGGACTACGTCGACCAGACGAAGCCAGAGGACTACGAGGACATTGCATGGTGGCTCCGCGAGGACTATCCGCAACTGTTCGCGTTCCCGCACGCCATCGACCGGCTGCGCCTGTACGCCATCGCGTTCGACGTGCGCGACCTGCTCGCGTTCCCGCCAGACCTGCCGCCGACGAAGCTGCCGGCCGAACACGCGGTGAACCGCCTGACGCGCCTCGTGACCCGTCGCAGCTACCTCGACAACTTCGCAGGCCCCGACGCCCGCTTCTGAGTCAGTGCGTCGAGCGGAACTGCCCCGGCGTCAGGGCGAACAGCCGGTTGCCACCTGCCGTGATCGCGCCGGTCAGCCCGTGCACCTGCGGCAGCAGCTCCTCGATGTAGAAGCGCGCCGTCTCGAGCTTCGCCGCGTTGTACGGATCGTCGAGGCCGAGCGTGCGGGCGGCAATCGCCTGCCGAGCCATGACCCACCCGCCGGCGACGATGCCGAACATCCGTAGGTACGGCGTGGCTGCGGCCAGCGCGTCGTTCGGGTCGGTGGCACTCTTCGTGAGAATCCACGTGGTGGCCTCGCGCAGCGCGGCGACCGCTTTGGGATACGCGGGGCCGACATCCGGGTCGACCGCTTCGAGCCGTTGCAGGAAGTCCTCGACCACGCCGCCGGCGCGCATCGGCAGCTTGCGGCCGACGAGGTCCATCGCCTGGATGCCGTTCGTGCCCTCGTAGATCGCGGCGATGCGGATGTCGCGATAGCGCTGGGCGACACCGGTCTCCTCGATGTAGCCCATCCCGCCGTGGATCTGCACGGCCAGTGAGGCCATGTCGGTGCCCATGTCGGTGCACCAGGCCTTCGTGACGGGCGTCAGGAGATCGACCAGTTCCTGGGCGGCGGTGCGCGTGTCCTCGTCGGGCGCGTGACGGGCGAGGTCGATGCCTTCGGCGTTGGCATACACGAGGCCGCGCATGGCCTCCACCGTCGAGCGCATCGTGAGCAGCATCCGGCGAACGTCGGCGTGCTCGATGATCGGGCTCGATGCGCCCGCCGGCGAACCCACGGCGCGGCCCTGGCGCCGCTCGGTCGCGTACGCCAGTGCTTGTTGGTACGCGGCCTCGCCGATCGCCAATCCGGACAGCCCGACGGACAGCCGGGCGGTGTTCATCATCGTGAACATGTAGCGCATGCCGGCGTTCGGCTCGCCGATCAGGTAGCCGACCGCGTTGCCGTACTCGAGCACACAGGTCGGAGAACCGTGGATGCCCATCTTGTGCTCGATGCCGATGCACTTCACGCGGTTGCGCTCGCCCAGCGACCCGTCGTCGTTGACGAGCACCTTCGGGACGATGAAACAGGAGATGCCTTTCGTCCCCGGCGGCGCGTCCGGCACGCGTGCGAGGACGAGGTGAACGATGTTCTCGGTCATGTCCTGTTCGCCGTAGCTGATGAAGATCTTCTGGCCGCTGATGCGCCACGACCCGTCATCCGCCGGCACCGCCCGTGTGCGCAAGGCACCGACATCCGAACCCGCCTCGGATTCCGTGAGGTTCATGGTGCCGGTCCACTGACCCGACACCATCGGCCGCAGATAGCGCTCTTGCTGCTCCTCGTTGCCGTGATGCATGAGCATGTCGATCGCGCCCTGCGTCAGCAACGAGCAGATCGACCACGCCATGTTCGCCGCGGTCAACAGCTCCTGCATCGCGATCGCCACGAGCCACGGAAAGCCGCCGCCCCCGTGCTCCGCCGGGAACGGCACGCTCCCCCACCCGGCCTCGACGAATTTGTCGTAGGCGTCGATCCAACCCGGGGGCGTGGTGACCGAGTCGGTCGCGGGGTCGAACGTCGATCCGACGCCGTCGCCCACGCGGTCGATCGGCGCGAGCACCTCGCTGACGAACCGGCCGAACTCGTCGAGGAGCCCGTAGACCGTCTCGGGATCCGCATGCTCGAAGCCGGCGAGCTTCGACAGCGCCCCAAGATCAACGAGGTGCTCGAGGACGAAGCGCACATCGCGTTGCGGCGCGCGGTAGTCCGCCATCAGGGGAGCCCCGCGCCGGGCACTTCGACGCGTGCGCGTTCGAGCTGCCCGGTGCGCAACGTCGCGGCCTTCTCCGGATCGAGGCCCTTGCTGGTGAGCAGGTAGAGCGTGCGCCGATCCTCGTCGCCGAGCATGCACGCGATCGCCATCCGGTCTCCGGTCGAGAGGCGCGTCGTGACCTCGCCACCCTCACGCACGCGCAGGAACTCGCGGGATGCCGGCGAGGAGACCCAGACGCAGCCTTCGGCATCGAGGCAGATGCCGTCCGGCACCGCCCCGCCCTCCAACGCGGCGAACTCGCGGCGGCCGGTGAGCTCGCCGCCGTCACCGATCGTGAAGGCGGTGAGGCACGCGCCGAACGATTCGCCCACGATGAGCGTCGACCCGTCCTCGGTGATCACCATGCCGTTCGGGAAGCGCATCTCGTCGGCGACGACCCGATGCGACCCTGACTCGACGTCGACGGCCAGCAGGACCGTCGGCCGCGGCGTCTCCCCCCCGTGCAGGTCGAAGCCGAACGACCCGATGTACGCCGTGCCCGTGGCGCTCACGACCATGTCGTTGATCGGCTGCTCCGTGTAGCCCGACATATCCGCCACCTCGCTCAATCCGTCTCGGTCGAGGCGCAGCAGTCTCCGATCGTCCATCGACACGATCAGCAACCGGCCGGCGGCATCCCACCCCAGACCGGAGGGCGCGCCGGGGACCGCGACCACCGTCTCGAGCGTGCCGCTGTCGGGTGCGTAGGCCTTGACGGCGTGGTCGTGCATGTCGGAGAACCACAGCCGTCCGTCGCGCCATCGCGGACCCTCGCCGAACGCCAGGTCTCTCACCAGTACCTCGGAATCAGGCATCGTCGGCACAGTACCGTTGCCCTCGTGGCCGAGAACGTGGTGATGGGCATCGACATCGGTGGCACCGGCATCAAAGGCGCCCCCGTCGACATCGAGAAGGGTGAGCTCGCGGGCGAGCGATTCCGGATCCTCACGCCGCATCCCGCGACGCCGAAGGCCGTGGCCGACGTCGTCGGCGAAGTGGTCGAGCACTTCGACTGGAAGGGCCCTGTCGGGGCCACGTTCCCCGCGGTCGTGAAGGAAGGCATCACGCTCAGCGCGGCCAACGTCGATCGTGAATGGATCGGTGCGAACGCCGAGGAGCTGTTCACCGAACGATTGAGCATGCCGGTCACGGTGATGAACGATGCCGACGCCGCCGGACTGGCCGAGATGCGCTTCGGCGCCGGGCGCGGGCGCAGCGGGGTAGTGCTCACGATCACGCTCGGAACGGGTATCGGCTGCGGCATGTTCCTCGACGGCAAGCTCGTGCCGAACACCGAGCTCGGCCACATCGAGATCGAGGGCAAGGACGCCGAGACGATCGCGGCCGACAGCGTGCGAGAGCGCAAGGAGCTGACGTGGAAGAAGTACGCCGCTCGCGTCGAGCAGTACTTGCGCCGGCTCGACGAGTTGCTGTGGCCTGACCTGATCATCATCGGCGGTGGCGCCAGCAAGAAGGCCGAGAAGTTCCTTCCGCTGATCGACGTTCGCCCCGAGGTCGTCCCCGCGAAGTTGCAGAACGAAGCCGGCATCGTCGGCGCAGCGTTGGCCGCGGCCGACGCCCGACCATGAGCACGAGTACCGGGGCACCCGACACCGTCCTGACCACCGGGGCCAACTCTGGTATCGGGCTCGCCACGGTGATCGAAGTCGCCCGGCGCGGCTACCGGTCGATCGGCTCGGTGCGCAGCGAGGCCAAGGCCGACGTCGTGCACAAGGCCGCGGCGGAAGCCGGTGTCGAGGTCGAGACCGTGCTGCTCGACGTCACCGACGCCGACGCGTGCGCCGCGGTGATCGACGATCTCGACGTGGATCTCTACGGGCTCGTCAACAACGCGGGCTACGGCATGACGGGTGCCATCGAGGACGTCACCGACGAAGAAGCCCATCACCTCTTCGAGACGATGGTCTTCGCACCGCTGCGCCTCGCTCGGCTCGCGTTGCCCGGGATGCGCGCTGCCGGCCGCGGACGCATCGTCAACGTCTCGTCGATCTACGGACGCACGACCACCCCGTTGACGGGTTGGTACCAGGGCGCCAAGCACGCGCTCGAAGGTGCATCGGACGCGCTGCGGCTCGAGGTCGCCGGCGCGGGCGTGCAAGTGGTGCTCGTCGAGCCCGGCGGGTTCAAGACCGGCATCTGGGAGGACCTCGAACGCGACATCGAGAAGCGCGGCGACTCCCGCTACGGCAACGCCTACCGCAGGACACAACAGGCGATGATGCTCAGCTCGCCGATCATGGGCGAACCGAAGCAGTGCGCCAAGGTCATAGCGAACGCGCTCTCGACGCGCCGGCCGCGTGCTCGGTATCTCGTCGGCATCGACGCGATGGCGCTCGCCGCAGTCGAGCGCTTCACGCCGACCTCGCTCAAGGATCGCGTGGTCCGCCTGACGCTTGGCCTGTGACGGTCCTGCTGCTGGCGACGGGCGGGACGATCGCCAGTCAGCAGCAACCCGATGGTGGCGTGGCGGTCGCGCTGTCCGGCGCGCAGCTGCTCGAATCCGTGTCGGCGGTGTACACGTCGGATGTCGAGGTCGTCGACGTCTCCCACGGACCGAGTTGGAACTTCGACATCGCGACGATGGCCTCCGTCGCGCTCCGCGCACGCGACGCACTAGTCGACGGTCGCGCCTCTGGCGTCGTCGTCACTCACGGGACCGACAGCGTCGAGGAGACGTTGTGGCTGACCGACCTGCTCGCCTTCGATGCAACGTCACGCGGGCCGATCGTGTTCACCGCGTCGATGCGCAACGCGGGCGAGCCCGATGGCGACGGTCCCTCGAACTTGCGGGATGCACTCGCGCTCGCTCACTCCCGCGAGGCCGTCGGCCGCGGGGCGTTGCTCTGCGTGAACGGCGAGATCCACGAGGCCCGGTGGGTCACCAAGACCGACACGCAGAGCCCTGCCACGTTCAAGTCGTTCGGCGAGCGGCCGTATTCGCGACCAGCGACCGAGGGCGCGGTCGAGCCGAACGTCGTCGTGATCCGCTCGTACGGCGGCATGGACGGCGAGATCGTCGTCTGGCATCTGGCGCGCGGGGCGCGTGGGCTGGTGATCGAGGGCACCGGCGCGGGCAACGTCTCGGGCGCGCTGTCGCCCGGCATCGAGCGGGCGCTGTCGTCGGGAGTGCCCGTCGTCGTCGCGTCCCGTTGCCTCACCGGCGAGGTCGCTCCGATCTACGGCGGTCCGGGCGGCGGCCACACGCTGGCCGGCCTCGGCGTGATCGGCGCCGCGGAGTTGAGCGCGGCCAAGGCTCGGCTCGCGCTGGCCGTGGCGCTCGGTCATGATCCGTCGATCGACGCGGTGCGCACGTGGTTCGAGGTGCTCGGCTGATGCTCGACCTGCTCGTCCCCGGTGTGTATTCGTGGCTCCAGCTGCCATCTGGTCCCGGCCGTGCGAACGCGGGTGTGGTCGTCGACGCCGACGGCATCACCGTCGTCGACACATTGCTGTCGCCGCCGCAATGGACGCCGTTCGCCGAAGCGGTCGAGGCACTCGGCCCTCCGGTGCGTCGCGTCGTGCTGACGAGCAGCAACGCGGAGTACTCCGGTGGGACCGCCCACTTTCGCACGGCCGCCATCTTCGGGCGCACCCAAGCGAGCGCGCACCTCGATCAACCGGCCGATCCGAACGTGCTCCGGCGCCTGTACGCCGCGCATGCGAACGAGATCGACGACGAGTTCGCGACCCGTCCGGTGAGTCACATCGTCGATGCGATGGTGCAACTCACGCCGGCGATCGTGCTCGTGCCGATGACCGGACAGCAGGAGGAGAACGTCGTGGTCCACGTGCCGGCATCGGAGATCGTGTTCGCCGGTGCGATGTGCACGTTCGGCGTCACGCCGCTCGCCCATCAAGGCAACCCCGCGGCGTGGGCCGATTCGCTCGACGCGCTGCTCGAGCTCGCGCCGATCATCGTCCCGGGCCACGGCCCGATCGGCGGAGAGGAGGAGGTGCGCGAGCTCCAGGACTACCTGCGGGCGTGCGTCGCCGCCGACGGCGATCCGTCCCGCATCGGCGCCGGTCCGTGGGACACGTGGACGGGCCGCGAGCACGACGTCATCAACGTCGAGCGCGCCGCTATGCTGGCCAAGGGCGACGACGACATCCCCCCGAGCCTGCTCAGCATGCTGGGCCTGTAGGAGCCAACGCCGCCGGACTAGTCATTTGTCCGTCGCAAATCACCCGTTTGGGTCATGGTGACCGCTGGCGGCAGCATCGTATGGTCGCACCGATGGAACCGCTGGGGACCGACGGACGCGCGTCGGCGTCTGTCCGACTCCTCGCCGTCGTTGCGCTGGCGATCGGGATGACGGGCGTCGTCGCCGCGACGCACCACACACGGTCGTCGACATCCCTTCAGACCGCGCCAGCCACAGAGGCCAGCCGACGACCAGTGCCGGGGGCGCGGGGCTCGACGACCGCTGGCTCCAGTGTGCTGGCCTCCGACGCCACAACGACGTCGGTTCTGGCGACGACGACCACGGCTGCGCCGCCTGAGACAACTACGACATCGACGACGCCGGCATCGAACACCACCGTTGTCACGCTGGCGCCCACGACGACGCAGCCGTCCGCTACCTGCGGTCCGCCACCGCCGGCGTCATCGGCGACGCCGCCCGCGGGCAAGGTCCTGTACTGGATTCAGAACACCGCATCGATCGCGGTGACCATCTCGACTGACGACGACAGCCCCCGGCCCGTCGATGCTTGCAAGACAGTTGGCCCCTTCTCGGCCACGCCGCAGCACGACGAGCCTCCCCCGGCGGGCGACGACTGGGCGGGCGTCAGCACCGGAGGTCCCTGCGCGTATGTCAACGAGGGCTTCTTCTATCACGCCGGCAATTCGTACGTGCTCAAGCTCATCGAGTTGCCCCCGCCGAACGGGTGTCCGAACCCGAACACGCCCGTCGTGCGTGTTCACGTCTTCGACATGGCGACAGGCGAACAGATCGACACCTACCCCTGAAGTGCGAAATCTGCAGTCCTCACACGAGTCGGCGGGCGACACTGCTGCGTGACATTGCGGCAGAACCGGTCCGACGGCATCATCTCGATCCGCCCCAGCACGTCGACTGACGTCGCCGCGCTCATCGATGGTCGTGACGAGGAGTTCCATCGCTTTCTCGGCGAGGGCGATCCAGAGCCCCATCCCGTCGCCTGCATCGTCGTCGACGACGTGGTCGTCGGCTGGGTGGACTACGACCACGACCGACCATGGCTCGAGCCCGACGAGGTGAACGTCGGCTACAACCTGTTCCGCGCGTTCCGCGGCAAGGGCTACGCCACCCGGGCGGTTCGGTTGCTGATGCTCCACCTGGCCACGGACACCGATTGGCGGGTGGCCACGCTGCTGATCCATCCCGACAACGCACGATCGCTTGCGCTCGCGCGACGAGCCGGCTTCGAGCCCGCCGGTGACCTGGACGGGAGCCCCTACTGGAAGCAGCGAGTTGCGGCATTTGTCGACGAGCCACCGTCGCCGGAGAACGATCGCTAGGAACCGTCGGAGGAAGCCGACAGCGGGGCGCCGAACGAATCGACGCCGCGGATCAAGCCAGGAGCAACACGCCCACTGACGAGTCGACCTCTACCGCAACGCGGACCTCGCGAAGCGTCGTGAGCTCGAGCCACGCCTCGTGACACGACAACCCGGGGGCCGTGAAGCGGGCATCGGACCAGTTGATGTCGTCGAAGACCACGACCGCGCCCGGCTCGAGCAACGGCAACAGCGCGCGGAAATCCGCGAGGAAGACCTCCCCGGAGTGCATGGCGTCGTGAAACACGAACTCGAAGCGTCGTGCCTCGTCGACGAGTTGCTGAACGATCATCGTGACGCTCCCCAGGCGGGCATCGATGTTGTCACCGAAGGACGCGCGCAGTTGCTCGCTGGCCAGGGCGTGCACCGGTTGCCATTTCTCCACTGTTGTGAGCCGAGCATCCTCGGCGTTCGCGGCGAGCGATCCCAGCAGGAAGGCGCTCCCGATCCCGTAACCGGTGCCGAGCTCGAGGCCGGATCGAGACCGGCAGAATCGGATGATCGACGAGAGGACCCGTGCTTTGCGAGGAAGCGAAGACGAGATCCACGCGTGGTGTCCCACATCGCTCGCCCAGTTGTCGAGCATGAGCGGATCTCGCCGGGCGAACAACCCGTCCGCGTACGCGGCGACGGTCCCGCTGAGTCCGAGAGGGAGCGGCGGTAGATCAGCGGCCAGGACGTCGAGGAGCATCGCGAAGCGCAACGTCGATGGATCCCGTTCGTGTGCGGTCTCGTCGCGCACCACCTCGAGGTCCGCCGACATCGGTTCGATGCACCCGCGGAGGAAGTCCACGTAGCGCGCAGGATCGACCAATGCCTCCAGGCCAACGAGACGGGACAGGAACTCGTCGAGTACCAGGTCGACGTTCCGGTCATTGCGAGAGCGGGTCCTCGGCTGACGCATTGCCCCGACCGCCCCGCGAACGCGATCCGCCAGGCGTCTCGATTCCGGCCTGGGCACGCATGCATTGTAGGAACCGTTGGGCTTTGCGTTTTCGCCCGGCGACGGCCATCTGTGCGAACATATGTTCGTGTCGGGCGACGCAACGATCCTGCACGCCGACCTCGATGCGTTCTACGCGTCGGTCGAGCAGCGCGACGATCCGAGCCTTCGCGGACGGCCCGTGATCGTCGGGATGGGCGTGGTGCTGTCTTCCAGCTACGAGGCGAGAGCGTGCGGTGTACGCACCGCGATGGGCGGACGCATGGCCAAGCTCCTGTGCCCCGATGCGATGGTCGTCTCGCCCCGCATGACGGCGTACTCCGACGCGAGCAAGGCGGTGTTCGAGGTCTTCAACGACACCTCGCCGCTCGTCGAGGGCCTGTCGATCGACGAGGCGTTCCTCGACGTCGGCGGACTGCGACGCCTTCGAGGCCAGCCCGAAGTCATCGCCGCGAAGCTGCGAGATGACGTCCGCGAGCGCGTCGGCCTGGCCATCACCGTCGGCGTTGCTCGGACCAAGTTCCTCGCCAAGGTCGCGAGCGGGGTCGCCAAGCCCGACGGGCTGCTCGTGGTGCCACCCGATCGCGAGCTCGCGTTCCTCCATCCCTTGCCGGTGCAGAAGCTGTGGGGTGTCGGCCCGGCGACCACCGAGAAGCTGCATGGTCGCGGCATCACGACGGTCGGCGAGGTCGCTGCGCTGCAGGAGAGCGTGCTGGTGTCGATGCTCGGGCTCGCGTCCGGCCGCCACCTGCACGCGCTCGCGCACAACCGCGATCCCCGACCGGTGCAGGTCGGTCGCCGCCGGCGTTCGATCGGGTCGCAACACGCGATCGGCTGGCGGCCGAAGTCCGCAAAGGACATCGACGCGTCGGCGGTCGCGATCGTCGACCGCGTCACCCGAAGGATGCGGGCCGCTGGGCGCGTGGGACGAACGGTCGTGCTCCGCATGCGCTTCGACGACTTCACCCGGGCCACGAGATCGCACACACTGGATCGGTCGACCGCGTCGACCCACTCGATCCTCGATGCCGTGCGCTCGCTGATCGCGGTCTCCATGCCGATGATCCAGCGCCAAGGGCTCACGTGCATCGGTGTCGCCGTCACCAACCTCGACAACGACGACGCCATCCAGCTCGTGCTGCCCTTCGACGGTCACTGCGATGGCAGGCTCGATGCCGCGCTGGACGACGTCCGCGAGCGTTTCGGCTCGTCGGCCATCAGTCGCGCCGTGTTAGTCGGCCGCGATCAGGGCCTCTCCGTGCCCCTGCTCCCCGACTGACCTCCGGGTCGTCCCCGCTGCCACCACGCCGACGGCGGCCAGCACCACGGCCATGCCGAGCACCTGCACCCACTCGATCGACTCGTCGAGGAAGATCGCCGCGCTCACGACCGCGACGACCGGGACCGCGAGCGTGAGCAACGACATCACCGACAGGTCGATGTGGGCGTGCGCCCAGTTGACGAGCAGGTGACCTACGCCGCCCGACCCGATGGCGAGCGCCGCGATCCACGCCCACTGTCCGCCGCCACCGGGATCGAGGCGTTGCCCGGACAGCAGCGCGACGGGCGCCACGAGGACCACGGCAATGATCATCATCGCGGTGAGATAGTCGAACGGCGCGATCTGGTTGCGCACCCGTTTGGATGCGACGAAGTACACGGTCCACGCCAAGAGGGCGGCGACCGCGAGCAAATCGCCGACCGGACTCCACACGGGAGCGCCAGACGATCCGTACACGACGATCACCACGCCCGCGATGGCCACCGCCGACCACGTGATGATGGCGGAGCTCACGGGCTCGCCGAACATGGGCCCGACGACCAGAAGCACGAGCGCAGGCTGGAGCGCGCCGACGACGGTTGCGTTCGCTACGGTCGTGTTCTTCAACGCGCTGAAGAACGACACGATGTCCGAACCGAACGCGAGCCCACCGAGCACGGACAGCCGGAACGAGCGGAGCGTCAGTCGCCGTCCGGTCGCGTAGAAGATCGCAACGGTCGCGGCGGCACCGATCCAGAGTCGGTGGAACCCGAGGACGAGACCGTCGACCTGATCGACCTTGCGGACCACGACCGCCATCCCGCCCCAGACCGACACGGCGGCCAGGACGGCCACGGTGCCCGCGACAGGGCGTTGCGCGGCCATGCCGTCCGCCACTACGCGGTGTCGATTCGCTGAAAGGCCTCGGCGAAGGCTCCCTCCGAGAGCCCGAGGCCCTTCGCCACGGACGCGCCCCACTGCCGGATGAGGTTGTCGATCGCGTCGGCGTCGGCGATCTGGCTCGTGTGCGAGAGCAACGCCTTCACCTTGCGGTCGATCGCGTCCGTGATATCGACGTGCACGTTCACGTCGGACGACGTCATCATCCACACCTCCGGCACCGTCCACGGCTCGAGGCCTTCGTCGTCGAGGAGCTCGGGATGCGCGAAGAGGTTGCGGGCGTCGGGATACACCGCGCACAACGCCGCCTCGCCGGCCGCGAGATGATCCGGATGGCTCGCGTAGATGCGTTGATAGTTCCGCTGCGGTGACTGGCACACCACCCGCTGGGGACGCACCTCGCGAATCACGCGGCTGATGTCGCGGCGCAGCTCGATCGACGCCTGGACGCTTCCATCGGGATGCCCGAGGAAGTGCAGATCCGTCACGCCGACGCATTCGGCGGCGGCGGTCTGCTCCGCACGGCGAAGCGCGGCCATGTCGCTGCGGGAGACGCTCGGATCGGAGCCGCCGGCCTCGCCGTCGGTGACGATGCAGTACGACACGGCGAGACCCTGCTCGGTCCAGATCGCGACCGAGCCCGCCGCGCCGAAGTCGACGTCGTCCGGGTGGGCCGTGACCACGAGGATGCGTTCGATCTCGAGCTCGCCGACCATCGGCGACACCCTACGTATTCTGCGCGGTCATCCCACCGTCGACGACGAGAACGGCACCGTTGATGAACGAACTGGCCGGGAGCGCGAGCGACAGCGTGGCGTGGGCGACCTCCTCCGGATCGCCGTAGCGCTTGAGCGGCACGCGCCGCCGGGCGAACTTCGTCTTGGCTTCGTCGGGAATGAGCGACGTCATCCCGGTGTGGATCGGGCCGGGGCACACGCAGTTGACGGTGACCCCGCGCGCGCCGAGCTCCACCGCCAACCCGCGGGTCAACCCGATCACGCCGTGCTTCGAAGCCGTGTAGGGCGTGATGCCTCCGGTCGCGCCCACACCCTCGGTCGACGCGATGTTGACGATGCGTCCTTCACCGTTGCGCATCAGGTGCGGAAGGCACGCACGGATGAGCCGCGTGTACGCCTGAAGGTTCACGTCGAGGGTCATGTCCCACACCGCGGGGTAGTCGTCGCTCTCGATCGGGATCCCCATCGAGATGCCCGCGTTGTTCACGAGGATGTCGATCGAACCGTGGTGCTCCACGATGTTGGCGACGACGCCCCGGATGCGCTCGTCGTCGCGCACGTCGAGTGACCACGCGGCCGCCTTTCCGCCTGCTTCGAGGATCTCCTCGGCGACGACCGCGGCGCCGTCGAGCGTGACGTCGGTGACGGCCACGAACGCGCCTTCGTCGGCGAAGAGGTGCGCCGTCGACCGGCCCATGCCGCTGGCCGCGCCGGTGATCAGCGCGACCCGACCGGCGACGGACCGACTTCTCGTTGACAAGCGGGGGCTCACGGCCGGACAGTACCCGGCCGGTTCGCCGCCGTCGTTACGATCGGGTGGTGCTCGCTCGGTTGGGCCCCGGCGATTGGGCGATGGCCATCCTCACGGCCTCGTTCGCCTGCATCCCGCTCGGCATCTCGTGCTGGGCCCTGCTCGACGCCGCCCACCGTCCCGAGTGGGCGTGGGCGTTGGCCGGCAAACGGCGCGTCGCCTGGATGGCCGCGATCATGTTCGGCGTTCTCACGGTGATCGGCGGCCTCATCATCTCGGCGTGGTACCTCACCGCCATCCGACCGCGGATCGCCGCGGCGGAGGACGGCGACGTCAACGCTTGACGAGCAGGTGAGGCGGCGGCGGACCGAAACGCCCGCGCAGGAAGTCCACGAGACCCCGCACCCGCCCTTCGACATCCCAGTACGGCCCTCGGCGGGAGGGCGCGGCCGCGCCCGATGCGAGGTGCCACAACGCGATGCAGAACCGGATGAACGCGTGGTACCGGCCGGAGTGCTCACGGACGAGCAGCAACGTGTTCCGCAGTTGCAGGTAGTCGATCGCCGCGGAGGCCGATCCGACATAAGGGTTCTTCACCATCGCCCCCCGCACGAGGCCTGACTCCCAGCCCGCCGCCTTCGCCCGCAGCGCGAGGTCGGCCTCCTCGCAGTACGCGAAGTAGCGCTCGTCGAACACGCCGATCTCCTCGAGGCACGCGCGCCGGGCGAGCATCAACGTGCCGTGCGGATGTCCCGCGGGCTCCCAGCCCTCGCTGACCGTTGCCGGCGCGAGGATCCCTCCGAAGTACGGATCGATCACCGGCGTCGCGCCGTCACCGACGTCGGCGCAAGCGAGGCCCGCCCGCGGCCGCAGGCCGAGCACGCTCAGCATGTGGCTCAAGCACGTCGGTTCAGGGAGCGCGTCGTGCGGTGCGAGCACCACCCAGTCGCCACCATCGGGGTCGTCGAGAAAACGGCGGTAGCCGACATTCGCCGCCGGACCGAAGCCCAGGTTGGCGCCCATGCTCAAGACGACCACATCGTCACCAGCGATCGACGGCACCGTGCGCGAGCCGTTGTCGACGACGGTGATCGCGACGGGAACGTCCTGCGCCCGGAACGCGTCGATCGTGTCGACCAGTCGCTCCGGCTGGTCGCGGTGGACGATGACGACGGCGATCGGCTGCACCCTCCCATTCTGGCGTCCCGACAGCCCGTATACGGGCGCCTGGGACGCCAGAAGGCTGAGGGGGGAGGGGGCTACATCAGGGGGCGGGCGTCGGGCGCAATGGGTGACGGCAACGCGGTCGATCCCATCAGCCACTCGTCGACCGCGGCAGCGCACGCGCGGCCTTCGGCGATCGCCCACACGATGAGGCTCTGACCGCGTCCCATGTCGCCGGCGACGAACACACCGTCGCGGTTCGTGGCGAACTGACCGTCACGGGCGACGTTGCCGCGCTCGTTGACGTCGACACCGAGCTTCTCGAGCAGACCGTTGCGCTGCGGCCCGACGAAGCCCATCGCCAGCAACACGAGCTCGCACGGCAACTCGAAGTCGCTGCCTTCGACCTTGACGAACTTCCCGTCGACCATCTCCACCTCGTGGGCGCGGAGCGCACGCACGTTGCCGTCTTCGTCGCCGAGGAAGCACTCCGTGTTCACCGAGAACACGCGCTCGCAACCCTCTTCGTGAGCCGACGAAGTGCGAAAGATCATCGGCCACGTGGGCCACGGGTTGGCGTCGGGTCGCTGCTCGGGCGGACGAGCGAGGATCTCGAACTGGTGGATCTCGGCGGCGCCGTGGCGGATGGCCGTGCCGAGGCAGTCGGCCCCGGTGTCGCCGCCACCGATGATGACGACGTGCTTGCCCTCGGCGGTGATCTGCTCCTGCCCGTCGGGGAGGCTCTGGCCCAGCGAGACCCGGTTGGCCTGCGGCAGGAACTCCATCGCCTGGTGGAT
>JBEEFX010000206.1:0-3460 GCA_041166365.1 Acidimicrobiaceae bacterium | reverse complement strand
CGAGTGGAACGGCGCCAGGCGGTCGGCGAGCTCGGTAGGCAGTGTGCGGGCCACGGCGCGGATGGCCTCGGCGACGTCCTCGCCGGACAGATCGTCGAAGCCGTGAGCCGTCAGGTAACCGTGGGGGTTTCCGGCGAAGCGCTGTTGCTCGTCACCGCTGGTGAGCAGGCCGCGCAGGAACTCGAGGATGTTCGCCATCGGGGCGACACAGTACCGTGCCGCCCCCCTCCGCTAACGCCTGACCGAGGTGGGGTAGCCCCCACCGCCGAACCGGTCGTCGAGAGCGGCGTAATCAATGGCGAATCCGTCGCGGGGCAGCTTGTCCGTGAACTCGACGGCCTTGGGCTTCTTGTAGGACGCGATGAGCGCCTTGCAGTGGTCGATCAGATCGCTCTCGGTCGCGTTCTGGCCGTCGCGCAGGACCACGATGGCCTTCACGGACTGGCCCCACGTCGTGTCGGCCACGCCGATGACCGCCGCCTCCTGCACCGCCGGATGCCTCTGGAGCGCTCCCTCGACCTCGGCCGGATAGATGTTCTCGGCCGCCGACTTGATGAGGCGCGTCTTCGGTCCGATCCACGTGAGCGAGCCATCGAGCTCTCGCCGCCCGAGATCGTTGGTGTGGTGCCACTCCCCGGCGAGGCGTTCGGCGTTGAGGTCGTCGCGATGCAGGTAGCCGTTCATCACCGTCGGTCCGCGGGCGACGATCTCGCCCACGTCACCGGGCGGCACCTCGTTGCCTTCCGGATCGACGATCCGTACGAGCGCCATCGGCGACGTACGCCCGGACGTTCCGGTCGCGTCGCCGCCCCACGCGTTCAGCGTCAGCATCCCCATCACCTCCGTCTGACCGAAGCCCGCCGGCTTCGTCGCCCACGGGCTGTCGTCGACCGTCACCATCGCGTTCCACTCCGGCTTGCCCGGGAAGGTACGCAGACTCGAGAGGTCGTAGCGGCTGTCGTTGTTCACCTCGAGCATCTGCTTGATGGTCGGGCCCATCACGAACGCGCCCGTGCAGTGCTCTTCGGCGATGAGCCGGCACAGCTCCTCGGCGTCGACCCGCCGCGTGAAGACGTTGGTGCCACCAAAGTGGAACGTGGCCAGCGTGGTCATGAACGTGGCGACGTGAAAGAGCGGACCGCTGTTGAGGTACACGTAGCTGCTGTCGACGCGTTGCAGGTTGCCCATCACGAGGTCCTGCACGAGCACGGCCCAATGCGAGAGCAGTGCGCCGTTCGGGCGTCCGGTGAAAGCGGCGGTGTAGAGCTGCAGCACCGGTAGCGCGGGATCGATCGGGAGATCGGGATCGTCGGTGGAACTGCGTGCGACGAAGGCTTCGTACTCGTCGTTGTCGTGCTGGAGCCAGACCCCCTCGTCGCCGGACTCGGCGAGCTCGCGCGCCGCGCGTACGACGTCGCCCACCTCCTCGTCCTGCGAGATCACGACCTTGGCGCGGGTGTCGTCCATGACGAACGCGAACTCGTCTGCGGACTGCCGCCAGTTGGCGGGACAGAAGATCGCGCCGAGCTTGGCCGCCGCGAGCAGCGCCTCGAGCACCCGGAACGAATTCTGTCCGAGCCAGAGGATGCGATCGCCCTCGCCGACGCCCGCTTCGTCGCGCAATGCGTTGGCCAGTCGGTTCACGCGGTCGTCGAACTGCGGCCACGTGAGCCGCAGCTCGCCGTCGACGATCGCCGTTCGCTGGGGGTAGCTGCGACGGTTTTCGCGGACGATGTCGCCGAGCGTCAGAGCATGCAGCAGGTCGACCGGCATGCGCGGATCATGCCAGGTCGATGATCTGTCGCGCGACGACCGGCCGGTTGCCGATCACGTCGAGCTCCCACTGACGGGCCTCGGCGAGACGATCGTGCAGGGTGTCGCGGTTCGACAGGACATGGTCGATGGCTCGATGCACGTCGGCCTCCGACAGCGTGCACTGCGGCGACGGCGTCTCGCTCATGGCGACGGCCAGCCCCAGCTCCTGACATCGCGTCGCCATCGACGGCTGATCCCAGAAGAAGGGGTACGAGAGCATCGGCACCTCGTTCACCAGCGCCTCGTGCGTCGACTTCATGCCGTGGTGGGTGACGAACATCGACGCCGTGCGGAGCGCTTCCCATTGATCCACGTACGGCTCGATCCGGACGCCGGGCTGCTCGAGCCCGCGAATGGCATCGGCGGCGAGGGCGGCGCCCCCCAGCGTGATCAGTGCCTCCGTGCCCGGTCGCTGCGCCACGGCTCGCGCGATCGCGCCGAGTGCGGCCATCGCCACGGGCACGAAGTGACGCCAGATCACCGTTCCGAACGACACGTACACCTTGACCTCGTCGGTGTTGGTTCGAACACCGTTTTTCGTCGGGACGAGCTCGGCGCGCGGCAGTGATCCGAAGAACGCCACCGGCTCGAAGACCTCTCGCTCCGCCGGTGTCAGGAACTGCGGCGGCTCGCCGTAGACGTTGAGGTGCGGGCTCAGCGCGGCCATCGCGAAGAACGGTGACGCCTCCTTCATCCCGTAGTCCTCTCTGAGCCGCTCCACCGCTCGGTGACAGACATCGGCGATGTGGAACCGGGGATTCGCGTACAGCTGCGGCAGGTGACGTTCGGGGTCGATGTTGTGGCCGGAGCACAGGTTGACGTACGGGATACCGAGAACATGACCGGCGACCCGGCCGACGACCGCGAACGTGTCGTACGCGATCACCTGTGCGTTCAGGCTCCCCATCTCCTCGATCACGGAGTCGGCGTAGTGGGCCGCATAGGTCACCTCGCGTACTGCCGTCGGGCTGGAGTCGTCACCTAGTACCTCGAGGGGGCGCCCGGCATAGAGGTCGACGAACCGCCCGCCGTCGTCTGCGACCTCGGCCTCGAAACGGCGATGGGTGAAGACGTAGGTGTCCGCGCCCGCTGCTGCCAGCGCGGCAACGACCGGACGAACGCGGGCGAAATGGCTCTCTTCGAAGGTGGCCACGACGGCGACGACCGGCTTCGTCATGGATTCGGCGGCGGATGATCGGGTCTGGCGGGCATCCCCTCGGTCAGCGGCATGTCGTGGCCCGTCGTCTTGCGCACCATCGTGAGCCCGGTCCCGAACGGAACGTCGAGCACCTGCAGGGACGCATCCCCCTTGAGCTCGTCGATGAATCGCCGAACGGACAAGGTGTATTTCTTGTCGGATCCGTAGATCGTGGACTCGCGCTCGCTCATGCTGTCGTGGAACAGCACGAACGATCGAGGCGTCAGCCGGTCACGAAAGGCCTCGTAGTCGAACCGCGCCTGTTCCGCCGAGTGGTAACCGTCGACGAACAACAGGCCGATCTCGCCGAGGGTGGAGTACGTCTCGGTGGTCACGAACTCCTGTGTCGTCATCTGATGATGCTCGATGTTGGTCGCGCCGAGCGCGGCGAAGTGCTGTTGCACCGCCGCGGGCTCCGTCCAGAACTCGTCGACCATCGACGGGTCG
>JBEEFX010000205.1:0-3414 GCA_041166365.1 Acidimicrobiaceae bacterium | reverse complement strand
CACCGACGGGCCCGCGGCGCCGCTGTTCCCGTTCGGGCACGGGCTGTCCTACACGAGCTTCCGCTACGAGCACCTCGAGGTGGTAGCCGGGTCCACGGTCGCTCCGACGACGGTGTCGATCGTCGTGACGAACACGGGCACCCGCGCCGGCGACGAGGTCGTGCAGCTCTACGTCACCGACGAGGTGGCCTCGGTGGCGCGGCCCTCACGCGCGCTCGTGGGGTTCGCCCGCATCACGCTCGCAGCGCGCGAGTCGGCGACGGTCACGTTCACGGTGCACCCGAGCCGGTTGGCGTTCTACGACGAGGCCATGCGATTCGTGTGCGAACCCGGTGCGTTTCTGTTCGCCGTCGGAGCATCGCGTACCGACATCCGAGCCCGAGCGGCGGTCGACCTGGGCGGCGAGGTGGCGGAGTACCTCCAGCGCGAGATCGTGTCGACTGCGGTCGAGACGGATTAGGTCAACAGCCCGTGGATCGTCCGTTGGAGGCGGAGCGGCGCCTCATGGTGCGAGGCCACTTCGCGCAGCGCGGCCCGAGCGCTCGGTGAGCCGATCTCGGCGAGGTAGTGCGCCGCCTCGACACGGCGTGGCAGCGTCGGCGGGCGATCGTCGTCGCGGTCGCGCTGGCCTCTGATCACCCGGTCGAGGACGCGTACCGCACCCCTCCACCGCGAGATGCGCCAGAGCGCGATGGCGGCATCCTCGGCCACAGGCCCGCGCACGAGCTCGCGCAACATGGGTACGGCCTCTTCCGACCGCAACGTTCCGAGCGCATCGAGCACCCAACCGTCGGTGCTCGGATCGCGAGCCAGGCGGTGCAGCAATTCGTGCTCGGCTCGACGGCGTTGGACGCTCGTCATCTGGTCGAACAGATCGACGCGGGGCCCACCGTCGCGCCAGGTGCTCGTTCGGTCATCGAAGTGATCCCAGAACTGGAAGTACGCGGACGGACCCCTGGCCATCGGCCCAAGTGTGCACCACTAGCGTGGCTCAGTGAGCAACGCGCAGTTCATCTTCACCATGTACAAGGTCGGCCGGTTCCACGCGCCCGACAAAGAGGTGCTGAAGGACATCACCCTGTCCTTCTATCCCGGAGCCAAGATCGGCGTGATCGGCCCGAACGGCTCGGGCAAGTCGTCGCTCCTGCGCATCATGGCGGGCGTCGACGACGGCTTCACCGGCGAGGCTCGGCTCACCTCGGGTTCCACCGTCGGCCTGCTCGAGCAGGAGCCGCACCTCGACCCGGGCAAAGACGTGTCCGGCAACGTGATGGACGGCGTCGGACAGGTGGCCGGCCTCCTCACCGACTACGACGAGCTCATGGCCAAGTGGGCCGACCCCGACGCGGACTACGACAAGCTCGGTTCCCGCCAAGCCGAGCTCGAGGCGAAGATCGAAGCGTCGGGCGCGTGGGACCTGCAGCGCACGATCGACATCGCGATGGACGCCCTCCGCCTTCCGCCGGGTGATGCCGAGGTCACCACGCTGTCCGGCGGCGAGCGCCGGCGCGTCGCGCTGTGCCGGCTGCTGCTCTCGAAGCCTGACCTCTTGCTGCTCGACGAGCCGACGAACCACCTGGATGCCGAGTCGGTCGCGTGGCTCGAACGCACGCTGTCGGACTATCCGGGCACGGTCGTGGCCATCACCCACGACCGTTACTTCCTCGACAACGTGGCGCAATGGATCCTCGAGCTCGACCACGGCAAGGGCATCCCGTTCGAGGGCAACTACTCGTCCTGGCTCGAACAGGTGCAAGAGCGGCTCCGACGCGAGGAGAAGTCCGACTCTGCTCGTCAGCGCACACTCGAGCGCGAGCTGGAATGGGTGCGCATGGCGCCGAAGGCGCGTCAGGCCAAGGGCAAGGCCCGGCTGGCGGCGTACGAGAAGCTCCTGGCCGACGCCAAGGCGGCCGACGGGCGATCCGACCGGCTCGAGATCACGATCCCCGCTGGCGAACGACTCGGAGACGTGGTGATCGAGACCGAGCAGCTGGCGAAGGGCTACGGCGACACGCTCCTCATCGACGGGCTGACGTTCTCCTTGCCGCCCGCCGGCATCGTCGGCGTGATCGGCCCGAACGGTGCCGGCAAGACCACGCTGTTCCGCATGTTCACCGGCGACGAGAAGCCGGACGGTGGCGAGTTGCGCGTCGGGACGACGGTCGACCTCGCCTACGTCGATCAGGCCCGCGACGCGCTCGATCCCGCGAGGACGGTGTACGAGGAGATCACCGACGGCCAGGATCTGCTGATGATCGGCGGCCGCGAGACGAACGGGCGCGCCTATGTGGCGTCGTTCAACTTCAAGGGCAGCGATCAGCAGAAGAAGGTCGGCACGCTGTCAGGCGGCGAGCGCAACCGCGTGCACCTGGCCAAGATGCTGCGCCGAGGTGGGAACGTGCTGCTGCTCGACGAGCCGACCAACGACCTCGACGTCGACACGTTGCGCGCGCTGGAAGACGCGCTCGAGACGTTCGCCGGATGCGCGGTGGTGATCAGTCACGATCGCTGGTTCCTCGATCGCATCGCGACACACGTGCTCGCGTTCGAAGGCGACTCGCAGGTGCGATGGTTCGAGGGCAACTTCTCCGAGTACGAGGCCTGGCGCCGCAAGGAGCTCGGCGCCGCCGCCGAACAACCTCACCGCATCAAGTACAAGCCTCTGGTCCGCGGCTGAGCTCGGTGACCTAGCCGCGCTCCTAGCAGCCTGTGTTGTCGGTTCGCGTCCACAGCGCGTTGTTGGTACCCCGGCCGTCCTGAACGAACGACGACGTGGTTGCGTCCGATGCCCAGCCGACGGAGGGCGCGGAGGTGAGGGTGCCGCCGTGTGAGATCCACGGTGTCGACGGCGACCGCAGCCATAGGGCGTGATCAGTGCCCGTCACCGCGACCACCTCCCCGTCGTGGCAATCCAGTCCGACATCCGGGTCGGCTGTTAGCTGTCCGCCCAGCGAGCTCCACGGCGACCAGGACACCGGTGGCGAACCGCCTGTGAAGGTCCACGTCCGAGTCCATAGGGCGTGGTCAGTTCCTTGAACGGCGACAAAGCCGGAGCCTGGTGAGTCGGTTTCCGCTGCGCCGGGACCCCCGATGAGCTGGCCTTCGAGCGACTGCCACGTCGACCCGTTGTAGAGCCACAACGCCCCGTCGGTTCCGCGCCCGAACACATAAAGACTGCCAACGCTTCCCACCGCAGGATCGCTGGTGAGAATGCCACCGAGGCTCATGAACCCGCGGCTGTCCCACACGTAGGTGGTCGGGCCGGTGGGATACACGTAGGTGATCCACGCTGCGTTGTCGCTGCCTCGAACCACCACAGTGATGACGCCACCGTCGCCCGCGTACAGGACGGTCGCCGCGGGTCCACCTACGAGTTGGCCGCCCACCTTTCGCCAACTGGTGCCGAGGCCGTCG
>JBEEFX010000204.1:0-8042 GCA_041166365.1 Acidimicrobiaceae bacterium | reverse complement strand
GAGATCTTCGAAGTCATCGGTTGCGGCGTTGAAACCGGTGTTGCCGCTCTCCCGCAGGATCTGCTCGACGACGACCGCGCCTTCGTGACCGGCGTTGTCGGCGATGAGCCGCGCCGGTGCTTCGACGGCCTGCCACACGGAACGCGCACCCGTCGCTTCGTCGCCCTCGAGCTTCTTCATGACCTTCTCGATGGCGGCCCGTGCCCGTAGGAGGGCGACGCCGCCACCGGCGACAACACCTTCCTCGATCGCGGCACGCGTCGCGGAGAGCGCGTCTTCGATGCGGTGCTTCTTCTCCTTGAGCTCGACCTCGGTGGCCGCGCCGACCTTCACGACGGCGACACCACCGGACAGCTTGGCCAGACGCTCCTGGAGCTTCTCGCGATCCCAGTCCGAGTCCGTGTCCTCGATCTCGCGCTTGAGCTGACCGATACGACCCTTGACTTCCTCTTCCTTGCCGGCGCCCTCGACGATCGTCGTGTTGTCCTTCGTGACGACGACCTTGCGAGCGCGACCGAGAAGGTCGAGCGTCGTGTTCTCGAGCTTCAGGCCGACCTCCTCGGAGATCACCTGACCGCCCGTGAGGATCGCGATGTCTTGCAGCATCGCCTTGCGGCGATCGCCGAAGCCAGGAGCCTTGACGGCAACCGAGTTGAACGTGCCGCGGATCTTGTTGACCACCAACGTGGCCAGTGCCTCGCCCTCGACGTCCTCGGCGATGATGAGCAACTGCTTGCCCGACTGCATCACCTTCTCGAGCGTCGGCAGCAGGTCTTGCACGGAGCTGACCTTGCCGTTGAAGAGCAGGATGTACGGCTCGTCGAGTACGGCCTCTTGACGCTCGGGATCGGTGACGAAGTACGGCGACACGTAGCCCTTGTCGAACTGCATGCCCTCGACGAACTCGAGCTCCATGCCGAACGTGTTCGACTCTTCGACCGTGACGACGCCGTCCTTGCCGACCTTGTCGATGGCGTCGGCGATGACCTCGCCGATCGAGAGGTCGCCGGCCGAAATCGATGCGACCTGGGCGATCTCCGCCTTGTCGTCGATCTCCTTGGCCTGCTTCTTGATGGCGTCGACGGCGGCGTCGACGGCCTTGTCGATCCCACGCTTCAGGGCCTCGGGGCTCGCGCCGGCCGCGACGTTGCGCATGCCTTCGTGCACGAGTGCCTGAGCCAGCACGGTGGCGGTGGTGGTGCCGTCACCGGCGATGTCGTTGGTCTTGGTCGCGACTTCCTTCACGAGCTGTGCGCCCATGTTCTCGAAGGGATCGTCGAGCTCGACCTCTCGCGCGATCGACACACCGTCGTTGGTGATCGTCGGGGCGCCGAACTTCTTCTCGAGCACCACGTTGCGGCCCTTCGGGCCGAGCGTGACCTTGACCGAGTTGGCCAGCTTGTTGACACCGGCTTCGAGGGCGCGGCGGGCGTCCTCGTCGAACTTCAGGAGCTTCGCCATGGGCAGCCCTACTTCTTCACTACGGCGAGGACGTCACGGCCGTTGAGGATGAGGAGATCGTCGCCGTCGACGGTGATCTCGGTGCCGCCGTACTTCGAGTAGACGACCGTGTCGCCCTTCTTCACATCGAGCGGGATCAGCTCGCCGGTGTTCTCCGAGCGACGACCCGGGCCGACCGCGAGCACTTCGCCCTGCTGGGGCTTCTCCTTGGCGGTGTCGGGGATGACGAGGCCGCTCGCCGTCTTCTCTTCCGACTCGTTCGGCTTCACGACGATGCGGTCGTCGAGGGGCTGCAGGTTCATGCTGGTCCTCCGTAAGGCTCATTCTGAGCGAGCGCTGCTAGCACTCTCGATTGGCGAGTGCTAACTGTATCTCGACACCATCTCCCTCGCGCAAGGCTCGGTCGAAGGTGCTGCGGCGGCCGCCCTGCGGCGGCGCGCCCGACGTCCGTGCTGGCGAGCGCACGACGTCCGTGGCTGCAGGCTGGACGTCTTCCTTATCCGATGAGGCCCAGATTCGGGTCGGCGCCGGCATCGAGGGGCGTCGGGCCGTCGTTGCGGAGTCGCCAGAACCCGGCGGCGGCCACCATGGCCGCATTGTCGGTGCACATCGCCCGGCTGGGCAGGAACGCGTGGAGGCCGTCCTCCACGCAGGCATCGAGGAACCGCTCGCGCAGCAACGAGTTGGCGGCGACTCCCCCGCCCAGGCACATGGCGGCGGCGCCGACCTCGGCGGCGGCGCGGCGCGCCTTGGCCACGAGCACGTCGACCACGGCCTCCTGGAAGCTGGCGCAGACGTCGGCCGTGCCCACGTCGGCGTGCTTTCGGACGTAGTTCACGACCGAGGTCTTGAGGCCGCTGAACGAGAAGTCGTACCCGTCCTCGAGCATCGCCCGAGGGAACCGGATGGCGGCCGGGTCGCCCTCCATCGCCAGCCGGTCGATGGCCGGCCCGCCGGGATAACCGAGGCCGAGATAGCGGGCCACCTTGTCGAAGGCCTCGCCGGCGGCATCGTCGATCGTGGACCCGAGCACGCGGTACTGACCGTGGCCCTCCATCACGACGAGCATCGTGTGCCCGCCGGACACCAGCAGCACCAGCGCCGGCAACTCGAGGTCCGGCTCCTCCAGGAACGACGCGTAGAGGTGCGCCTCGAGATGGTTCACACCGACGAACGGCACGTTCCACACGAGCGCGAGCGTCTTCGCCGTGCTCACGCCCACCAGCAGCGAGCCGACGAGTCCCGGCCCGACCGTGGCCGCGACCGCATCGATGTCGTCGTCCTCGACTCCGGCCTCGACGAGTGCCTGCGCGATGACGGGCGTGAGCAGCTCGACGTGCGCGCGACTGGCGATCTCGGGGACGACCCCGCCGTACCGCGCGTGCAGATCGACCTGACTCGACACGACCGACGAGAGCACGGTGAGCGGCTTGCCTTCGTCGTAGGTGACGATGGCCGCGGCGGTCTCGTCGCACGACGTCTCGATGCCGAGGATGGTGACTTGTTCATTGCTCATTCGAGGTTGTCCACGATCGTGGTGCCCGGGATCGATCGCTCGATGCGCTCGAGACGGGCTTGGTACTCAGGCCCGTCGACATCGTGTGCCCACATGATCATCGCGTCTTCGTTCGTCTCGACGTAGTAGCCCTTGCGAACTCCGGCCGGCGCGAAGCCGAACCGCCGGTACAGCGCCTGCGCTCCTTCGTTGCTCATCCTCACTTCGAGGGTGAAGTTCTTGGCGCCGCCGGCCACCCCGCGTCGCAACAGGTACAGGAGCAGCCGCGTGCCGATCTTGTCGCGGTGCCAGGAAGGGTCGACCGCGATGGTCGTGACGTGACCGTCGTCGACGCTGAACAACATTCCCGCATAACCGACGACGGTTGGTCCGACGCGCGCCACCAGATAGATGCGACCGGTCCGGATGGCGAGCTCGCTCATGAACAGGCCCAACGACCACGGCCGGGGATACACCTCGTTCTCGATGCGCAACACGCCGCGGAGGTGACGGCGGCGCATCGCGGTGATGCGGACCTCGAGCGACTGTGGGTCGATCGACGTGGCGCGAGCAGCCATCAGGACCGCGCCTCGCGTGTCGACCAGTTGATCTCGGCATCGGGCAAGCGCAAGTACAGCGGCTGGAGATCCCACGGCTGCACCCATTGCTCGCGCAGGGCCTGGGCGTGGGCCAGCTGCACGAGGGACGACGCCGAGGGGTACGCCAGACCGAGGTCGGCAACTTCCACCTTGGTGAGTCCCTCGAATGCCTCCGAATACCGCAACGCCCCGTCACCGACGAGAAGGCATTCCTCCCGCGAGGCCAGCAGCTCGGAGGCGAGGTCGTCCGGCGTGCCGATGTGGTGCTCGGACAACCGCTGCACGCCACCGGGCACTTGGCGGTAGAACGCGTAGAAGAGCTCGCCGCGGCGGGCGTCGATCGCCGCCACGATCCGGCGCGACGAGAAGCGCACGGGCAAGGCGAGCAGGTCCAGGCTCGGAATGCCGATCATCGGAACGCGCAGCGCGTGGGCCATGGCTTTCGCGGAAGCCACCCCGACGCGCAGGCCCGTGTACAGCCCGGGGCCGAGATCCACGGCGACGCAACTGATCTCGCGGAGGTCGACACGAGCCTGCTTGCACACGAACTCGATCGCGGGCGTGAGGCTCTCGGCGTGCCGCTTCCCGCGGCTCGAATGCGCCTGCGCGAGCACGCCTTCGTGCCCGGCGATCGCCACTCCGACCTGCGCGGTGCTCGACTCGATACCGAGGATCAGCATCCGACGGTCGTCCAAGGCGACAGGGCTTGACCGAGCGCACGCGTGCGGGCGTTCCAACTCGGTCCGACAGGCTGGATCTCGATGACGCGATCGTCGTCACCGGTGCCGAAGCGCATCCGCACTTCCAGGAAGTCGGCGGGCAGTGCGGGCGCGATCGCGTCGCCCCACTCGATGATCGTGACGCCACCCTCGTCGAGCACCTCTGGCAGGCCGAGGTCGAACACCTCTTGCATCTGCTCGAGCCGATAGACGTCGAGATGGTGGAGCGTCAGGCGGCCACCGACGTGTTGGCGGGCGAGCATGAAGGTCGGGCTGGTGATGCGCTCGGTGATGCCGAGCCCGCGGCCGAAACCCTGCACGAGCGCCGTCTTGCCTGCGCCCAGCTCGCCGGCCAGCAGGAGGATGTCGCCGGGCCGTGCCAGCTCCGCGATGGCGGCGCCGAGATCCTGCGTGTGATCCACCGCTTTGGTGGTTGCGGTGAGCGTCACGCGGCCAAGGCCTGCTTCGCTCGAACGAAGTCCGCCCGCATCTGCGCCATCGGCTCGCCGCCGCCACGCAACACGGCCGCCGGGTGAAACGTCGGGATCAACACGCCGGTGCGAAACGGATACACCTTGCCCCGCAGCTTGGTGATGCCTTCTTTCGTGTCGAGCAGCAACTTGGTGGCGAAGTTGCCGAGCGTCACCACGACCTTCGGCTGGACGAGATCCAACTTCCGCTCGAGCCAAGGATTGCACGCGGTGATCTCGTCGGGCTCCGGGTCTCGATTGCCGGGAGGGCGGCACATCACGACGTTCTGGATGTACACGCGGTCGCGGGTCCAACCGAGCTCCTCGAGCAGGATCCGATCGAGCAGCTGGCCTGACCGGCCGACGAACGGCAGACCTTGCTTGTCCTCCTCGGCCCCCGGCCCTTCGCCCACGAACATGAGGTCCGCGTTCGGGTCGCCCATACCGAACACGACCTTGGTGCGCCCCGCAACCGCGAGCTTGCACTTGGTGCAGGTCGAGGCCTCCTCGGCTACCACCTCGAGAGCTGTCGGCACAGCCCTTCAGGCTACCGGCGCAGCGCGGATCGCTCGCTCGACCGCGGCCGCGGCCAGCGATCGCACCGGCTCGACCTCAGCGGCCACCATTCCGGTGGCCGCGGCGATCAGCGCGTCGCCGTCGGCCGTGCTGTGCGTGGGCGAGAGCGCCCGGCTCATTCCGTCGTGTCCGCTCTGGGCCACGAGGAGGCACTCACCTTTCGTCAATGTCGCGTTCGTGACGATCACGCCGATCGTCGTGTTGGCGAACGCGGCCTCGGCGGTCTCGATGGGCGGAGCAGGGATGCGAATCGTGTCGTCGCCGGGTTCCAGGATGTCGCCGTACGCGTTGACCGCGACGAGCGCCGCGACGACAAGGTCCCCGTGGCGCACGACCGCACCACCGAGACCCCCCGGGCGGGCGCCGTCGCGGCCCTGCCACTTGGCGATGGTCGCGCCCGTGCCCGCACCGACGCGGCCCAGCGCGGGGTCCTCCGCCGTGGCCGCTTCGCAGGCGGCGTAGCCCTCGTGCGGACCAGGGCGCACGGAACCATCCCCCGTGGCCAGATCGTAGAGACCGAGCGTGACGACGATCGGCACGGGTCCCCCGGCCGTGGGGAAGCCGATGCCGCGCTCCTCGCAGAACCGCATGACGCCGTCGGCCGATGCCAACCCGAAGGCGGAACCTCCGGTGAGCACGACCGCGTCGATGCGGGCCACGGTGCGCGACGGATCGAGGAGGGCCGTCTCCCGCGCCGCGGGCGCACCCCCGCGCACCTCTCCCGACGCGATCGTCCCCTCCGGAAAAAGGACGACCGTGCAGCCCGTGCGGGCGACGTCGTCGGTCCAGTGTCCGACACGAACCCCGTCGATCGCCGTGAGGGTCACCGGGTGTACCGGCGGGGGACGCGGTTGATGGTGATGCCGCAGACGATCTCGTACGCGATGGTGTCGAGACGCTCGGCCCAGTCCCACGCGGAGATGACCTCACCGTTCTGCTCGCCGAAGAGCACGACCTCGTCGCGCGGGCGTACCGCGTTGTCCGGCCCGCAGTCGACCATCAGCTGATCCATCGTCACCGCGCCCACGATCGGGCAGCGGCGACCGCCGATCAGGACCTCGCCGCCGACGAGGCCCAGCCGCCGCGGAACGCCGTCGTAGTAGCCGATCGGCACGGTGGCGATCACCGTCGGCTCGGCGCACACGTGGTGCAGCCCGTACGAGATCGGTTCCCCGGCGCGCACCTGCTTCACGTACGACACGCGCGCCTTGAGGGACATCGCGGGGCGCAGACCTTCGGCTTCGGGCATGCGCGGCCGCGGCGCGATGCCGTAGAACGCGATGCCACAACGCACGAGGTCGTAGCGCGCCTCCGGATGGGCGAGCAGCGCGCCCGAGTTGGCCGCGTGCACCATCGGTGGTCGGATGCCAACGCTGTCGAGGTCGCCGCGAATTTCCTCGAAGGTCCTGAGCTGGCGCGCGGTGTAGTCGTCGTGGGCCGGGTCGTCCGCGGCGGCAAGGTGCGTCCACAGTCCTTCGAGCGCGAGCTCGTCGCTCGTCTCGATGAGCTCGGCGAGATGGCGCGCCGCTTCGGGGGCCGCCCCGACGCGGTGCATGCCGGTGTCGACCTTCAGGTGCACCGGCAGCGGCGCATCGCGTCCGACGTCGCGCACGGCCTGCGCCGCGGCCGCAATGCCCTCGGCGGTGTACAGCGTCGGACGCACGTCAGCGAGTCGAGCCACATCCACCAGCTGCCGGTGCGGCGGCTCGGCGAGGACGAGCACCGGCGCGGTCAGCTGCCCCTTGACGCGCACGTCGACGGCTTCGTTCACCAGCGCGACGCCGAGCCAACTCGCGCCGCCGGAGACCGCAGCGGACGCGGCCCGGATGATGCCGTGCCCGTATCCCCATCCCTTCACCACCGCGCACAGCGCCGCGCTGCCGGCCTTTGCCGCGAGCAATTTGGCGTTGTGCTCGAGCGCGCTGACGTCGACCTCCGCCCAGGCGTACGGACGGTCGTCGGGGTGGACCTCCACGACTAGCGGCCTTCCAGGTCGTCGAACACCGCGGGCAGGCAGTCGAGCAGATCACTCGCGACCAGACCGCGGCGCGGGCCGAGTGTGCTTGCCCGTCCGTGCAGCCAAGCGCCGGCGGCGGCGGCCCGCAACGGGTGCACCCCTTGCGCCAGGAGCGCGCCGATGACCCCCGAGAGCACGTCGCCGGTGCCGGCGGTCGCGAGCCGGGAGTCACCGGTGGTGACGAGGAACGCTCGGCCTTCCGCGTCAGCGATGACGGGCGTCGCTCCCTTCAGCACCACGGTGGCGTTCGCCGCCAGCGCGAGCGCCCGCGCCGCTTCGATGCGATCGGCGCCGGGCGGTTGCCCCATGAGTCGCTCGTACTCGCCATCGTGCGGGGTGAGCACCGTCAGGGGATGTGTGTACAGACCGACGTCGGTGCCGAGCGCGGTGAGGCCGTCGCCGTCCACCACGGTCGGCACCGGCGACTCGAGCACCACGCGATGCACGGAAGGCGCCGTGGCCGGATCGGTTCCGAGGCCGGGCCCGACGATCAGTGCCTTGAAGCGACCGAGACCTTCGAGGACATCACCGTCCCAGGACACGTGCGGGATGTCCGTGCGCACGACTTCGACCGGAGCGGCCGCTCCGGCGTCTGCCCCTGGGCTGCTGAGCCGCACGTACCCGGCGCCACCCCGCTGCGCGCCCCGCGCCGCGAGGGTGGCGGCGCCGCTCATCCCGGGCGACCCGGCCACGATCCAGATCGCG
>JBEEFX010000203.1:0-2763 GCA_041166365.1 Acidimicrobiaceae bacterium | reverse complement strand
TGGATACGGTCGTCTTCCATCTTCACGTTCTCCGCAACCGCCGGTGACGTGAAGCTCGGACATCCCGTTCCCGACTCGAACTTCGTGTCGGAAGCAAACAGTGCGGCCCCGCAGGCTGCGCAGTGGTACATGCCGTCATCGTGGTTGTTGAGGTACTTGCCGGTGAACGGTGGCTCGGTGCCCTTGCGGCGCAGCACCTGGTACTGCTCGGGCGTCAGTTCCTCGCGCCATTCCGTATCGGTCTTCTCGACAGGCTGACTCATGGACACCCAGCCTAGGATCACCAACGGTGTTGGCCACTTCGCTCGACGTCGAAACCGCGGCGTACGAGGCCGCGTCCGGGTGGCACCTCCGCCCGGAAGGGGCGTGCCGGGGGGAGGTGTGCGTGCCGCTGCCCGACGGCGTGCGCACTGAAGACGGTGCCCGGTTGCACCTCGACAAGCTGGCGGAACGGATCGGCGCGCCTTTGGTGCACGACCCGGAGCGCGGGATGTACGCCATCGGGCCGTCGACCGTGTCCGGACACGCGCTGGCCACGGCGGAAGCGCCCGAGCTCGAGTTGCCAGATCTCGACGGCAACGTGTTCCGCCTGTCGTCGTTGCACGGGCAGAAGGTCCTGCTGGTCGCCTGGGCCTCGTGGTGAGGCTGTCGGGAGAGCCTGCCCGGGTGGCAGGCACTGCGAGCTGAGCTCCACGCCAAGGGTCTCGAGGTCGTCACCATCGGTCTCGATGCCGGCGGCGTCGACGCCGTGCGTCCGTGGATCGAGAAGGCGAAGCCCGAGCATCCATCGCTCGTCGACGAAGCGCACATCACCGACGAGCTGTTCGGTGTGACGAACGTACCGAACGCGGTCTGGATCGACGAGAACGGGATGATCGTTCGCCCGGCCGAACCGGCGAACATCGAGCACAGCGCCTTGCGCGACATGGCCATCCCCGAAGGTCTTCCCGACCGCATCCACGACATGCTCGTCGAGGTGAAGGAGATCCGCGATGACAGCGACGCGTACCGCGCGGCGATCGTCGACTGGGTCGAACACGGTGCCGACAGTCCGTACGCGCTCTCGCCCGACGACGTGGTCGCCCGTTCGCAACCCCGCGGCCGCGAGCAGGCGGAAGCGGCGGCCTGTTTCGAGCTCGGGCAGCACTTCCATCGCACGGGCGATCCGGACGGCGCGGTGCAGTGGTGGCGCGAAGCGCATCGTCTCGACCCGAACAACTGGACGTACAAGCGGCAAGCGTGGAGCCTGGCGTCCACGACTCCCGGCGAGCCGAGCGATCTCATGCAGGGCCCGACCGACCTGTACGAAGGCAACTGGCTCGACGACGTGAAGGCCATCGGCGGGGGCGGCAACTACTACCGCCCGTTCGAACCGTGACGTGACCGCCGGCGAGACCCTGAACCCCGGTGCGATCGACGACGTCACGACGGACGACGGCGGTTACGTCACCGTGCACCTCGTGCAGTCGTGGGAGTGGGACGGCTCCGATCACCTGCTGTTGCTGTTGCAGGAGAAGCTGTTCAACTACCTCGCCTTCATCGCCGACGGGGAGCTGGCCCGCATGCAATCGGGCCAGCCGGCCCGTTGGCGGGTGGCGGTCAATTGTCGGTCCGCGCCCGACGCCCGCACGCAGGAGCTGTTGCGGGCCGCGGCCGACGAGTTCACGAAGCTCGGCGGCAGCCTCTTGGTCAGGCAGCCGTCACCTGAGGGTCGTTGACGGCACGGGCCAGCAGCCGCGCCTGCAACCCGTCGACGGCCCATCGCTCGCGTTCTCGCTCCTCGGACAGCAACCGTGCGTTCGCCACCGCTCCGGATGTGCCCAACATCCGCATCCACGTCAGCACACGTTCCATGTGACGAAGGTACGAAACGGATGTGTCGGGCGGCACACGTCGACGTGACCGCGACGTCAAGACTCGGTGAACGGTTGCTTGCGCACCCCTAGGAGCCGATTCGGCGCTACCGGTAGGCTCCTCCGGGGCAGATCACAGGGGAGGAATCGATGGCCGAGGGCGTAGCCGTTCGCACCGTGTCCGAGGTGATGAGCACGTCGCCCGTCACGGCGGTGCCATCGGAGACCATCGCTGAAGTCGCGGCGCGAATGTCCGACCGGCGCGTGGGCTCCGTGGTCGTCGTCGACGGTGATCGCCCCATCGGCATCCTCACCGAGCGCGATCTCGTGCGCTTCGGCGCCTCGGGCGCGAGCAGCGACGGTACGAAGGTCTCCGAGTGGATGACCGACGATCCGAACTGCATCGCACCGGACGTGTCCGTGCAGGACGCGTTCAACAGCCTCGCTGAGCACGGCTACCGCCACATCCCGGTGGTCGACGACGGCAAGCTGGTGGGGGTGGTGTCGCTGCGCGACATCGTGCGGCACGCGCAGATCCAACCGGTGGTGCATCCTTCGCTGATCGAGGCGCCCGCCGGACTCAAGGGCGTCATCGTGGCGGAGACGTCGGTCGGCGACGTGCGCGGGACGGAAGGCTTCTACCACTACCGCCAGTACAACGCCGTCGAGCTGGCGGACAAGAAGCGCCTCGAAGACGTGTGGTACCTGCTCTTCGAGGGCCACCTTCCTTCGCGGTCCGAGCGCGAGGCGTTCCTCGAAGAGATCCGCCCGCTCCGCGAGATTCCCGCGCCGGTCGCCGAGGTGCTGCCCCAGATCGCCCGCTCGTCGTCGTCGGTCATGGAGGGCCTGCGCACCGCGGTGTCGCTGGTCGGCGCGGTCTCGGGGTTCAAGCCCACGCTCGACATCAGCG
>JBEEFX010000202.1:0-2614 GCA_041166365.1 Acidimicrobiaceae bacterium | reverse complement strand
GTCGAGTTCGTGAACCGGGCCTTCACCGGGCTCGTCTCGATCTTCGTGATGCTGGCCGTGCTCGGCTCGCTCGTCCGTGCGCCCCGCCGGCGGGATTTGACCTGGCTGTCCCTCGGCCTCGTCGCCGGCGTGCTCGCCCAGATCGTGCTCGGCGGCCTGACCGTGAAGTACGGGCTGTCGCCGCCGTGGGTGATGGCCCACTTCCTCGTCTCGATGCTCCTGGTCGCCGATGCGGTGGTGCTGCACCACCGGGCGGGCCTGCCGGACGGTGTCCCCGTGCTCCCCGTCGTCAGCGGCGCGGTGTCGTGGATGGGTCGGGGCCTGATCGTCGTCGCGGCCATCGTCCTCGCCGCGGGCACGGTCGTCACGGGAACCGGCCCCCATGGCGGCGACAGGGACGTCCGCCGGCTCGACCTCCCCACCACCGACGTTGCGCGAGTCCACGGGATCCTCGTGATGATCTTCATCGCCACAGTGCTCGTCACGATCTGGATGCTCGGCCGCGACGGCGCGCCGCCGAACGCGCACCGGAAGGCCGGCGTGCTGCTCGGCGTGATCGCCGCTCAAGCGATCGTGGGGTACGTGCAGTACTTCGCCGGAGTGCCCATCCTCCTCGTCGCCTTGCACGTCTTCGGTGCGGTGACCGTGTGGGTGGCCACACTGCAGTTCGTGCTCGGTCTGCGAGCACCGGTGTCCGTTACGACGTACCGCCATGACCTGGTTGAATTGGAGCGATGAAGGCGACGCTCGCGCCGGCCGAGGTCGATCAGCCGGTCGACGAGGTCAAGGACGCCGCCGATCGCCCGTGGGTCGTCATCGTGTGGAACGACCCGATCAACCTGATGGACTACGTCACGTTCGTGTTCCAGAAGCTGTTCGGCTACTCCCGGGAGAAGGCCACCAAGCTCATGCTCGACGTGCATCAGAAGGGCCGGGCGGTCGTGTCGAACGGGACGCGCGAGAAGGCGGAGCTCGACGTTTTCCGGCTGCATGAGCACGGCCTCTGGGCCACCATGCAGCACGACGAGTAGCGCGCTCTCGTGGCCGAGCGCATCGTGCATCGGTCCCGCGACGGGACCTTCCAGCTACGAATCAGCGACGACGAGCGCGATCTGATCGCCAGCCTCGCGGGCCAGCTGCGCGACCTGTTGATGAGCGACGAGACCGACGGTCTCCAGCGCCTCTTCCCGCCGGGCTACACCGACGACCCCGACCGCGACCAGGAGTACCAGCAGCTCACCCACGACGAGCTGCTCACGAAGCGGCTGGCCTCGGTCGACATCGTCGAGCAGACCGTCAGCGAGACGTCGCTCGACGAGGATCAGATCAACGCTTGGATGGGCGCGGTCAACGACCTACGTCTCGTCCTCGGCACGCGACTCGACGTCAGCGAGGACATGGACGACATCGCGCTCGACGATCCCCGCGCGCCGGCGTTCGCGGTGTACCACTACCTCACGCACCTGCTCGCGGAGATCGTGAACGCGCTGGCAGAGTGATTCCTGCGTCTGCCCTCATGATTTGCTAGCTTCTGCTGCCTTTTCGAGTTCTGAAGCGGGGGAAACGATGAGAAGCCAGAGTCGTCGGCGGGCAACCGTCGCTGCCAGTGTCCTTGGTGTGGTCACCGCCGTCTGGTTGACGGCTTGGGCGGTACCGGCCCTCGCCCAGGGAGCGAGGCAGCATCCGAGCTCGAGCTCGGACAGCTCCAGCTCCTCCGACGCGTCCACCGCGTCCTCCGACAGCTCCAGCTCCTCTGCCGCGTCCTCTGACAGCTCCAGCTCCTCCGACGCGTCCACCGCGTCCTCCGACAGTTCCAGCTCCTCTGCCGCGTCGACCGCGTCATCCGACAGCTCCACCTCCTCCGACGCGTCGTCCGCCTCGTCGGACAGCGCGGCCGCAACCGACGCCGCGCATGGCACCAAGCCGAAGGGCTCGGGGCCGACTGCGCAGGTGATCACCCCGACCGCGGCCGCCCCGCCGCCGCTTTTCACGCAGTGCCCAGCCATCGGGTTGAACACCGGATGCCGGTTGCTGATCGTGATCAACCCCGACGGCAGTGTCGACATCCTCGTCGACCCCGATCAGGCGGAGACCTACGACGGTTCCGAAGACACGCTCATCGGCGTGCAGAACAACTCGAACCAGATCGTGCAGAGCATCGACCTTTCCTCGACGACCCTCGACCTCTTCGGGTTCGACGAAGACGGCATCTGCGACCCGGAGAACTTCCCCGAGGAAGGTACCGGTGACCCTGGTTGCGCACAGGGCGGCTTCGTCGACGACGCAGGCAATCCCGCCTACGGCACCACCGGCTATGAGGGCCCCCACGTCGTCTTCTCGAACATCAACGAAGACGAGACAGCCGGAACGGTGAGCTTCACCGGCGCCGCGAATGCGGGAGGCGGATGTGCCGGCGTCGACACGTCGATCACGGGGCTCGCCCCCGGCGCATCGGCCTACTTCGGGTTGGAGGAAACGATCTCGCAAGGGGATGTGAACCTCACCAGCGCTCCCGTCGCCAAGCCGTGCCCGACGACCACGACGACGGCGCCCGCTGAGGTCGCGGCCGACACGACGACGGCGGGGCCCGCTCTGGCACGCACGGGTTCGAGCA
>JBEEFX010000201.1:0-4841 GCA_041166365.1 Acidimicrobiaceae bacterium | reverse complement strand
CTGACTTTCTCGTGCTGCTCGACGAGACCTGCGATCGCCTGCGCACCGTCCTTCGTACGCAGAACGAGTTGACGTTGCCGATCAGCGGCACAGGTTCGGCCGGCATGGAAGCGGCGTTCGTGAACTTCGTCGACCCCGGAGATGTCGTCGTCATCGGCGTCAACGGTGTCTTCGGTGAGCGCATGTGCGACGTCGCGGTGCGCTGCGGCGCCGAGGTCGTGCGGGTCGAGGCGGAGTGGGGCAAGTCGATCGAGCCGCAGCGGATGATCGATGCGCACCCGTCGCCCAAGATCATCGCCATCGTCCATGCCGAGACGTCGACCGGCGTGCGCAACGACGTCGAACAGATCGGCGCGACCAAGGGCGATGCGCTGCTGCTGATGGACTGCGTGACCTCGCTCGGCGGCATCCCTGTCGAGGTCGACGGGTGGGGCGTCGACATCGCCTACAGCGGCACGCAGAAGTGCCTCGGTGTTCCACCGGGCCTCGCGCCGCTGACGGTCAACGCCCGCGCCCGCGACCGGTTCGTCGAGCGCAGCCAGAGCTGGTATCTCGACCTGCGCATGATCGCCGACTACGCCGTGTCGGGCTCCGGACGCAAGTATCACCACACCGCGCCGACGGCGATGATCGCCGCGCTGCATGCAGGGCTCGGCGCATTGCTCGACGAAGGGCTCGAAGCCAGCTGGGCCCGCCATGCGGCGTGCGGCCGCGCGTTGCACGAGGGTCTCGAGAAGTTGGGCTTCACGCTGTTCGCCGAGGAAGGCCATCGGCTGCCCGAGCTCACGACCGCGTGGGTGCCGGACCGGGTGCAGGATGAAGCGGCCGTCCGGCGCGAGCTGCTCGACGGCTACGGCATCGAGATCGGCGGGGGACTCGGCGCGTTCGCCGGCAAGGTCTGGCGGATCGGCTGCATGGGCCACACCGCCCGCCAGCGCAACGTCACGCTGCTCCTCGGCGCGCTCGGAGAGGTGCTCGATCGTTGAGCCGCAACGTGACCCACGACGTCGTCTGGAAGCCGCCGCTCGACGGCACGACGAACGTCGAGCGCTACATGGCGGATCACCACATCGCGTCGTTCGATGAGCTCGTGTCCCGCTCGATCGCGGAGCCGGAATGGTTCTGGCCAGCGGTGGTCGACTTCCTCGGCCTGCCGTTCGCCTCTCGGTGGGACACCGTGCTCGACGTGGCCGGCGGCATTGCGTGGGCGAGGTGGTTCAGCGGCGCGCAGGTGAACCTGGCCAGCGCGTGCGTCGACCGCTGGGCGGCGGCGACGCCGGCGGCCGAGGCCGTGATCTGGGAGGGCGAGGACGGCCGCACGGTCACGTGGACGTACGCCGAGCTGCGGCGCCACGCCGACGCGCTCGCCTTTCACCTGCAGAGCCTCGGCATCGGCGAGGGTGACGCCGTCGGCATCTTCCTGCCGATGATCCCCGAGGTCGTGGCCGCCTGTATGGCCGTCGCCAAGCTCGGCGCCGTGTTCCTGCCGATCTTCTCCGGCTACGGCGTCGATGCCATCGCGGTGCGCCTGAACGACGCGGACGCCAAGGCACTCATCACCGCGGCGCACGCCCGGCGTAGGGGCAAGGCCGTCGACATGGCCGCCACCGCGCGCGATGCGGCCGCGAAGTCTCCGACCGTCGAGCACGTGATCGTCGTCGACGACGCGGGAGCCGGCTGGGCGCCGCCTGCAGTTCCGTTCCCGACGCGCCTGTTCGACGCGGAGCAGCCGCTGTTCATCGCGTACACGTCGGGGACCACGGGCCGCCCGAAAGGGTCGGTGCACGTGCATGGCGGCTTCCTCGTGAAGATCGCGGAAGAGGCCGCGTTCCAGTTCGACTGCAAACCGTCCGACCGGCTCTTCTGGTTGGCCGACTTCGGCTGGATCATGGGGCCGTGGGAGATCGTCGGCGCGCTGGCCAACGGTGCGACGGTCTGTTTGTACGACGGCGCTCCCGACTTTCCCGGCCCCGACCGGTTGTGGGCGTACCTCGAGCGTCACTCCGTCACGATCCTCGGCATCAGCCCGACGCTGATCCGTAGCGTCATGGCCAACGGCGAGCAACCGGTGAACCAGCACGACCTGTCGGCGCTGCGCATGCTCGGCTCGACGGGCGAGCCCTGGAACGAGACGGCGTGGCGTTGGTACTTCTCGGTCGTCGGTCGGGGCCAGTGCCCGGTGATCAACATCTCCGGCGGGACGGAGGTCGGTGCGTGCTTCCTCTCCCCGCATCCCGTCGAAGCACTGACAGCGACGACACTCGGAGGTCCCGCGCTCGGCATGGCGGTCGACGTCTTCGGAGACGACGGCCGTCCGCTGCGCGATGCCGTCGGTGAGCTCGTCTGCACGAAGCCCTGGCCCGGTATGACCCGCGGGCTCTTCAACGATCCTGAGCGGTACCTCGAGGTGTACTGGAGTCGATGGCCCGATGTGTGGGTGCACGGCGACTGGGCGTCGATCGAAGACGGCCGTTGGTACCTGCACGGGCGCAGTGACGACACGATCAAGATCGCCGGCAAGCGGCTCGGGCCGGCCGAAGCCGAGTCGGCCCTCGTCGCCCATCACGCGGTTCTCGAAGCCGCCGCCGTCGGTATGCCCAACGAGATGAAGGGCGAGGAGCTGTGGGCCTACGTGGTGCTCGTTCCCGGGCAGGCCCCGTCCGAGGAGCTGCGTGCCGAACTGACCGACACCGTGACGACGGCGCTCGGCAGGGCCTTCAAGCCGGCCGGCGTCCGATTCGTCACGTCGCTGCCGAAGACCCGGAGTGCCAAGGTCTTGCGACGCGCGATCCGCGCGACCGCGTTGGGCGCCGAGCCCGGCGATCTGTCCTCGCTCGAAGACCCCGCATCCATCGACGCCATCAGAGACGCCTCGTGAGCACCCTCTTCGGCAAACGCGTGCTGCTGCGGCCGTTGGTCAACTCCGACTTCGCCGGATGGCAGGAGGTCCGCCGTCGCAACGCCGACTGGTTGACGAAGTGGGAGGCGCAACGGGTGGCCGGCCAACCCGATGTCGTCGAGGATCGCGACGCCTACTCCGTGCGTTGCAGCGCGCGGCAACGTGAGCGCCAACTCGGTACGGGCTATGGCTTTGGCATCTTCGTGAACGGCGACTTCGCCGGCGAGATCAACCTCACCGCCGTGCAGCGCGGTCCGTTCCAGAGCGCGTACGTCGGCTATTGGATCGACGAGAAGCACGCGGGCAACGGCTACATGCCCGAATCGGTGATCGTCCTCGCGCAATTCGCGTTCGAGGAGCTGCATCTGCATCGCATACAGATCTCGATCATCCCTCGGAACACGGCCAGTCGCCGCGTGGTGGAGAAGCTCGGCATTCGCGACGAGGGGACGGCGCTGCGTTACCTCGAGATCAATGGAGTGTGGGAAGACCACGTTCGCTACGGCCTCACGTCCGAGGAGTGGGACGAGCGCAGGGACAGCTGGCTGCGCGACTGGGTCGGGTGAACCGGCGAACGCAAGCGGAGCGATCCGCAACGACACGAGCGGCGTTGCTCGCCGCCGCGCGCCGACTGTTCGCGGAACGCGGCTTCGTGGCGACCGGACGGGAGCAGATCGCCGAGGTGGCCGGAGTGTCGCGGGGCGCGCTCTACCACCACTTCGGCAGCAAGGAGCAGTTGTTCCGCGCCGTGGTCGAACAACTCGAAGTCGAGCTCGGCGAGAAGGTGATGATCGCCGCGGCGCGCAGCGAAGACGCCGCCGAACAGCTGCGGCTCGGCTGCATGGCGTTCCTCGACGCCTGTCTCGACCCGGCGGTACGGCGCGTGGTCCTGATCGAGGCACCGGTCGTCCTCGGCTGGGAGGAGTGGCGGGAGATCGACGCGCAGCACGGGCTCAGCCTCGTGACCGAGGCACTCCGGGCCGTCGTCGCCAGCGGGCAGATGACCGCGGTGGCCGTCGAACCGCTTGCGCACATGTTGCTTGGTGCGCTGAACGAGGCGGCCATGCTCGTCGCGCACGCGCCGAAGCCGAAGACCGCACGCGCCGAAGTCGGTCGCACCGTCGAGCTCGTGTTGGAGCGCCTGCTCGCATCGTGACTGATGCCACGTTGACGGGCCGCCGCCGTCGTGGTGAAGATACATGCTCACCGCACGTAACTAACCAGGGGGACTTCATGACGTTGCCGCGCGAAGAGGTCGTTGCCGGATTCTCGGACGAGCTCGCACGTTTCGCCGATCTCGTCCGCTCGATCGATGCGAAGGAGTGGACCGCGCCATCGCGTTGCGAGGGATGGACGGCCGCCGACGTGGCCGCACATGTCACCGGTCAGCTCGCCGACATCGTCAACGGACGCTTCGAAGGACTCGGCACCCCGGAGGTCACCGAACGTCAGGTTGTCGAGCGCCGCGGCAAGACGCCGGACGAGATGGCCGAAGAGCTGGACGAGGCCGCCAAGGTCGGCGCCGACATCCTGGCCAGCTTCGACGACGCGGCCTGGGCGGGACCGGCACCGGCGGGCGTGCCCGGAACGCTGGGTGGCGGTGTCGAGGGTCTGTGGTTCGACGCGTGGCTTCACGCCGACGACATCCGGGCCGCCGTCGGCCGCCCGACGGAGCCCGGCCCGGGCGTGCGCGCCTCGGTGTCGCACCTCGCGGACCTGCTCACCGACAACGGCTGGGGCCCCGCGACCATCGCCGTGTCGGGGTTCGAGGAGTTCCCGGTGTCGGGCGGAGGCGGTGAGCGGGTCGAGGGTGACCCGATCACGTTCGTCCTCGTCGCCAGCGGCCGGAAAGAGGCGAGTGCCCTCGGCCTCGATCCGGACGTCAACGTCTACGGCTAGCGAACGCGCCACACTCCACCGAAATCCCACTCAGGCGTCTACA
>JBEEFX010000200.1:0-3552 GCA_041166365.1 Acidimicrobiaceae bacterium | reverse complement strand
ATGCATCCCTCCGCACAACGAGTTGTCGACGCAGCGGCCGCGCAAGATCTTGCGATCGAGGTGCACGAGGTCCCCGACGGCACCCGTACCGCTGAAGATGCGGCGCGGGCCGTCGGCGTCGAGGTCGGTCAGATCGTCAAGTCACTCGTGTTCTCCGTGAGCGGCGAGACCGTTCTCGCCCTCGTCTCGGGCAGCAACCGTCTCGACGAACACGCCCTCGCGCGCGCAGCGGGACGCGACCGCACCGCCGTCGAGCGGCTCGATGCCAAGGCGGTGCGGGCCGCGACGGGGTTCTCGATCGGCGGTGTGCCGCCCTTCGGTCACCCAACGCCGCTGTCGACCTTCGTCGACCGCGATCTTTTGCGCTACGGCACGCTCTGGGCGGCAGCCGGTACGCCCAGGCACGTGTTCTCGACCACCGTGGAGGCGCTCGTGCGCATCACGGGCGCCACCGTCACCGACCTGCGCGACGAGAAGTAAGCGAACACGCCGGCCAGCACGGGAAGCCAGCACGACACCAGGCGGTAGATCGCAACCGCCGCGAGCGTCTGCTCCTCTTGGGCCCCCATGAGCAGCAGCGTGCCGCTGAGCCCGGCCTCGACGAACCCGAGCCCGCCGGGCGTGAAGGGGACCATGCCCGCCGCGTTCGCCGCGATGAACGCCACGAGCACCATCGCCGGGCTCGGGCGCAGGCCGACCGCGAGCAATGACGCGTACAACGCCACGTAGTCACTCAGCGCGTGGCCGATCGAGGTCAACGCCACATAGCCCTTGTGCTGCCGGAGCACGTCGCGCACGCCGTCGCGCTCGGACACGATGCGATCGGCCAGGTCGGCGGGCGGCCGGCAGCGCGGAATGCGGCGCAGCGTGCCGTGCACCGTGCGAGCCAGCCACTTCATCGGTCGCTCACCGCGCAGGGACAGCGCCGCGATCGGCAGGAACAGGACGAGTGCAAGAACGCCCAGGCGCGCGACCGCATCCACGCCGGTGCTCGATGTGTCACCGACGGGCAGGAGCAGGAGCAGGGGAAAGACCAGCAGACCGACCAAGGTGCTCAACATGCCGGCGATGGCGAGCGAGGTGACCGCCCGCGTGAGGTCGACGCGATTGCGCATCAGCATGCGCAGCTGGATGACGGACCCGAACGCCGAACCGAGCGGCAGCAGGTTGCTGGCGGCATTGCCCGCGAGGTGGGGCCCGGCGACGTCGGACCACCGGTCGACGCGGAGCGTGAGCCGTTGGAGCGCCCATGTCGAGACGAATCCGCCGGCGGTGGCCAGGACCGCAACCGCGACCCACGCAGGGTTGGCCTGCGCAGCCGTTCCCATCGACGAGTAGACCTCGCCGAGCACGGGTGCGAGCACGATCAACGACACCGCACCCGTGATGAGAACCACGAGACGCATTCGCTTCGACGAGGCCGCGACGACGTCGCGCTCATCGAGGCATTCGGGCGTCTGCACGGACGGTGAGTTCCCCAACACGCCAATGGGGAAACAATGGGTCCATGGGTGCTCGCCGATGGCTGTTGCTCGCGGTCACCCTCGTCGCAATCGTGCTGGTGTGGCCGGCCCTGGCATCCGTCTACGGGGAAGTCGGCACCATCATCGACGTGTCGCCGTGGTGGCTTGCCGCGATCGCAACGGTCGTGGTCTTGCAGATGGTGGCGAACTGGGAGCTCTACCGGATCGTGATGCGAACCTCTCGATGGTTCGACATCGCTGCTCCTCAGTTGGCCGGCAATGCCGCCAGCCACCTGTTGCCCGGGGGCAACGCGCTCGGCGCAGGCATTCAGGTCCGCATGATGTCCGCGGCCGGCTTTCCCGTGACACAGGTCGTCCCCGCGCTCGGCGCGGCCAGCGTGCTCGGCACCGTGTCTGGGTTCGTGGTGCTTCCTGTCATCGTTCTGGCGGCGAGCGCCGCCGGTACCCGGATCGACACGAACCTCGTCGCGGCGATGTGGGTGGGCGCCGTCATCCTGGCCGCGCTGCTCATCGCGATCGTGGTGATCGCGTCGCGTGACCGCCCGTGGCACTGGCTCGCGATCGCCATCGCGCGTGCACGGGCTCGTCTCCGGCGGCCATCCGACGCCGAAGAGCTCGAACGCCGGCTCCTGGAAGAGCGGGATCAGATTCGGTCCGCGGTGCGCGACCGAGCATTGTTCGTCAGTCTGATCGCACTCGCGCGCCCGTCCTGTGACTATCTCGCGTTGCTCTTCTCGTTGCGGGCCGTCGGAGCGGACGTGAATCCCGCGGCGGTGCTCGCGGCCTTCATCGTCTCCAACATCGCCGGAATGATTCCGCTGACCCCAGGTGGTCTCGGTTTCGTCGAGGCGAGCCTCGCCGGGGTGCTCACGGTGGCGGGCGCCTCCGACGTCCACGCAGATCTGGCGGTCGCGATGTATCGCGTCGCGGAGACGTGGTTCCCCTGTCTCGCGGGTGTCGTCGCGCTGATCTGGTTCCAGCGCCGTCATCATGCGCCGAAACTCGCGAGACTCGTACCGTGAGCGCGACCGAGACCCGCGATGCGCTGCAACGTGTGGCGACGCACGTGCTCGCTCGCGCCCGCTTCGCGGCCACCGGCCGCTTCGGACTGCGGGCGACACCGGGCGGCTTCGGCACGCCCGCGTTCGGCGACGGAGTGGAGGTGCTGCGCGTCGCCGGAGCCGTACTCGTGCGTGAACGCGAGGGGCGTGCATCGACCACACCGCTCGACGGCGCGACGCTTGCGGGCCTCGCCGCGTTTGCCGGCGTCGACCTGACGGCTCCCTTCGACGCCGGGAAGGACGCTCCCGCGCTGGGTGATCCCGACGCGCCGCTGCCGATCGACGCCGACGCCGCGGCGGCGCTGGCCGACTGGTGGCATCTCGGCTGGCGCGTGATCGACGCGGTCATGGCCGATGCCGCCGACGCGATGGCGATGCAGCTCTGGCCCGAGCACTTCGACGCCGGCAGCTCGGTCGCGGTCGGGCCTGGCGAGAACGATCGGTGCAACCTCGGCGCGTCACCGGGCGACGCTTACAGCGAGGAGCCCTACCTCTACCTCGGTCCGTGGACCGACGCCCGACCCGGCGACGCGTCGTATTGGAACGCGCCGTTCGGTGCCGTCCTCCGCCGGAGTGAACTGGCGGCGAGAGCGGACCGCTACGCCGCGGGAGTCACCTTCCTCCGGCGCGGCCTGGAGCTGCTCAGCGCGGATCGATCGGCGTGATCGTGCCGAGACTCGCCTCGACCGCCTCGGCGGCTTCGAGGCACACGTCCTCGCGGAACCAACGGCCGACGACCTGAACGCCTGTCGGGAGACCGTCCGCCAGGCCGGTGGGGACGCAAGCGGCAGGGAGCCCCAGCAAGTTCATCGGTGTCACGAATCGCATCAGCTCGAGGGTTGCGATCACGTTGGCCTCCGACTCGGCGTCCCAACCTGCGGTGAACTGCGGGGCGGTCCACACCGGTCCGACGATCAACGGATGCTCCTCGAGGTACGCGCTCCACGCCCGCGCGATCTCGTGTCGCTTCATCATGAGCTCGACGTTGCCGGCGAAGTCCACGGTGC
>JBEEFX010000199.1:0-6301 GCA_041166365.1 Acidimicrobiaceae bacterium | reverse complement strand
CCCGAGCTCTTCGATCTCATCGGCCGCGTCATCGCCACGCAGAACGACGTGCTCCTCGGCCGTGGTACCTACGACTACTGGGCCGGCTACTGGCACACCTCCAACGTCGAACCGTTCGCGACGTTCATCAACTCGACGCACAAGCACGTGGCCACATCGTCGGAGCTCGGCCAACCGTGGAACAACACGTCCGTGATGAGCAAGCCGCCGATCGAGTACGTACGAGACCTCAAGCAGCAGCCCGGAGGCGACATAGGGATCCACGCCAGCACCGAGCTCGCGCGCGCACTGATCGCGGCGCGACTCGTCGACCACCTTCGGTTCGTCGTCCCGTCGAACATCGCCGGTCACGGCAAACGACTCTTCGATGTCGACGCCACCGACGACCTCCAACGACTCGATCTGGTAGAGGTCGAGCAGACGCCACACGGAACGCTGTTCATCCACTACCGAGCCAGACCTGCGGCCTGATCAAGGGGTTCCAATCGCGGACATACCCAGCTCCTCGAGGTGCTCGTGGACGAGCCGGACGGACATCGACCCCTCGCCCACTGCCGATGCCACGCGCTTGATCGATCCGCTGCGGACGTCACCGGCGGCGAAGATGCCGGGCCGGCTCGTCTCGAGGAAGTAGGGCGCGCGGGTGACGTACCAACTCTTGGCCTCGGCCGCGGACTGCATGGCCGCTGGACCCGTGAGGATGAATCCGTGGTCATCGAGCGCGACCTGATCGCCGAGCCACCGCACGTGGGGCTCGGCACCGATGAACACGAACATGGCGCGCGCGTCGAGAGTGCAGCGCCCGCCGGTGGCGTTGTCCTCGATGACGACCGCTTGGAGCGTCTCATCGCCGATGATCTCGCGCACCTCACTCCCGTGATGGACCTCCACGCGTAGGTGTCGCCGCAGCTGGTCGATCAGATAGCGCGACATGTTCTGCGCGAGGTCCCTACCGCGGACGACGAGGTGGACCTTGGTGGCGTGGTCCGCGAGGAACAGCGCCGCTTGACCGGCGGAGTTGCCCCCTCCGACGACGATCGCCGGGCCGCCCACGCACGCGCGCGCCTCTACCGACGTGGCTGCGTAATAGACGCCGACGCCCTCGAACTCCTCGAGTCGAGGTACGTCCAACCTTCGGTAGCGAGCACCGGTCGCGATCAGAATGGCGAGCCCCACCACCGTCGTCCCGTCGTCGAGACGGACGACGTAGTGCCCGTCTGACTGTTCGAGCGCCACCACGTCGGTGGGAACACTGATGCGCGCGCCGAATTTCTCCGCCTGGATCACGGCGCGCTCCGCGAGCTCAGCGCCCGAGATCCCTGCCGGGAACCCCAGGTAGTTCTCGATTCGGGGTGAAGTCGCAGCCTGCCCGCCCGTGGCCACCGCATCGAACACGACCGTGCTCAATCCTTCCGATGCGCCGTACACCGCGGCTGCGAGGCCGGTCGGGCCGCTCCCGACGATGATGAAGTCACACGCATCGTGGCCGGACGTCGTGGGCCGTAGGCCCAAGACGTGCGCGAGCTCCGCGTTGCTGGGATTGCGCAGCACCCGATCGCGCCAGATCACGATCGGCGTTTCCTCGGCCGTAATTCCCAGTTGGCGCAGGAGAACCTCGGCCTGCTTGTCCTCCTCGAGGTCGACAAAGTGGTGCGGGAGGCGGTTGCGGGCAACGAATTCGCGCAGACGGCGTGTGTCCGGCGAGAACTGCGAGCCGACGACCTTGAACCCCGCACCGAGCTCGATGAGGAGGGATCGGCGCAGCACATACGCCCGCACGATGAGGTCGCTCAGCGCCACGTTCTGCCGGAGGAGCTCGCGCAATCGCGCGAGCGGAACCACCAAGACCTCCCCCGCCTCGCGCACGACACCGGTGACGAACACGGCCTGCCCGGTCAGGAGATTGAGCTCGCCGAGAAACCGGCCCGGTCCGTGGACGCTGATGACCCGCTCGTCGTCACCGAATCCCTCGACGATCGCGACCTTGCCCTCGAGGATCACGAAGAAGTCGGACTCGGGATCGCCCTCGCGGAACAGCACCTCCCCGGACCGCGTGCGCCGACGCACGCCGTACGCCGCGAGCGCCTCGATCTGTTCATTGCTCAGCTGGGGAAAGGCGCCGTAGAGGTCCGGCGTCACCGAGAGACCCTCTTGCGGCGCGGAGCTCATGCCCGACCGATCGGGACGCACATCCACGGAGCATCGCGGGCGTGTCCCGGCGTGTCATCACGCGTGCGCGTAGATCTACGCGATCACGGGATGCCGGTCGACGGTTACGGTCGCATGCTGGTTGCGAGCATGGACTACGAGGATTTCATCGCGACCGTTGAACGCCGAGCGCACCTGACGCGCGACGAAGCCGAGCGGGCGGTCAGGGCCACGCTCCAGACGTTGGCCGAACGCCTCTCGAAGGGCGCGCTCGACCAGGGCGAGAACCGCGACCTGGCGGAGCAGTTGCCACTCGAGCTCTCGCCCTGGCTGCTCACCGACCGCGCCCAGGAGGCGTTCGACGTCGACGAGTTCGTGCGCCGGGTCGCGGAGCGTGAGGACGTGGACATCCACAGCGCCGAGCGCGACGCCCGTGTGATCTTCGGCGTGCTGCGAGAAAGCATCAGCGCGCAGGAGTTCGCGGACTTGCTGGCCGATCTTCCTCACGATTTCCAGCCGGTGGTCCTCAACCTGATCGTTCCCACGGCGGACGACTTCGTGGACGATGTCGCCAAGCGGGCGGGCCCGGAGCTCGATGACCCGTCCCGAGCGACACACGCTGTGCTGGAGACGCTGGCCGAGCGCATCCCGGCGGGCGAGGTCGATGACCTCGTCGCTCGGCTGCCGATCGAGTTTCACGACGTCCTCAAGCGGCGCCGCGACGAATTCGAGGACATGTCTGCCAGCGAGTTCGTCCGTCGGGTGGCCGAGCGCGACAAGGCCAGCGAGGGCGAGGCCCGCCGACACATTCGCGCGGTACTCGCAGTCTTGCGCGACGTGGTGAGCGTCGAGGAGTTCAGCGACATCGTGGTCGAACTCTCCAAGGACTACGACGCGTTGCTCCCCACGCGGTGACCGGGCTCCCCACGCCGTGACCCGCGCCACCACAACCTGAGGCAATTCCCACTCATCCGTACACAAAATTGTGTACGGATGAGTGGGATTTCGCAGTCGCGTCAGGCGGCCTTGGACAGGGCGTGCTCGAGCCAGGTGCGGAGGGTGCTCTCGGGGGCGGCACCCGTTTGACGGGCGATCACCTCACCCTTCCGCGTGACGAGCAGCGTTGGGATGCCCTGCACGCCGAAGCGCTGCGAGATCGACGGCGACTCGTCAACGTTGATCTTCACGAGCTTCACCTCGCCGGCGAAGTCGTTGGCGAGTTGTTCGAGCGCGGGGCTCACCAGGTGGCACGGTCCGCACCACGGCGCCCAGAGATCGACGAGTACCGGAAGCGACGACTCCTCGACCACGTCGCGATAACTGTCGTCCCCGGCGTCCGCGATCCACGGCAACGGCGAATGGCAGTTGCCGCATTGCGGGATGCCGCTCGCGGCGGCGGGCACCCGGTTTTTCTTGCCGCACACCGGGCACTTGATCACCTGGCTGCCCGTGCTCGTGCTCATGCCGCCCCCCGACCGTTGCCGGCATGCTGTGGTCTGCGAGCGGGGACCGTGGGTGCCGGGCGGTCGTACGGGCTCGGGATGTACTCGACCGACGGCCGGCGACCGCGGGGCTGCGGGTACAGCCGCATGAGGAGCCGGACTTCGTCCGGCAGCTCAGTCGACACCGGCAGCCCGAGGTCGGCCGCGAACTCCGGGTTGATCGGGAAGTCGTGTGTCCACCGTCCCTCGGAGAGCGCGTGGGCGAGCTCGCCGGCGCGATCCCTCGGCAGGTGTCGGGCGAGCAGCTTCTCCACGAACAGCTCGACTTGGTGTTGCGCCTTGCGGCTCACATCGGCAAGCACGAGCGTCCTGTCCTCGGTGTTGTTCGCGTCCTTCTGCTCCGCGGCCGCGATGATCGACGCCGCGGGCATGTCGCCGATCTGCGGATCGACCGGCCCGAGCACGGCCGACGGCGACATCACGATGCGGTCGGCGGCGAGCGCGATGAGCGTGCCTCCGCTCATCGCGTAATGCGGGACGTAGACCGTGACATCCCCCGGATGAGCGGCGAGCGCGGCGGCGATCTGCTCCGCAGCGAGGACGAGCCCACCCGGCGTGTGCAGGATCATGTCGATCGGCATCTTGTCCGAGGTCATCTCGATCGCCCGGATCACTTCCTCCGAGTCGTCGATGTCGATGAACCCACCGAATGGGATTCCCAGAAACGCAAACCCCTCCTTGCGGTGAATCATCGTGATGACCCGGGAGTGGTGCCGCTTTTCGAGCGAGCGCAGGGCCGCGGCCCGTTGGTACGTGAGGTAGCGCTGCTGGAGCATCGGTTGGATGCTCGAGAAGAGGAAGAACAGCCAGATCAAGTCCAGCGGGTTCATGATGTATCGCCTCCCAGGTGGGCCAGTGGAACCTCGATCTCGTCCGAAACGTTCAGGCTGGCTGGGCTCCGTAGGGGCCGACGACGCGCTCGATCTGCGTCTGCAACTGCCGCAGCCGCCAGGCGAACGCGAGATGCGTCGCCCCCCACAGAAGGGCGAACCAACCGATGACCCACGTGATGGCCAGCGCGCCCTCGCCCGGAGCGGCGACCAGGACGACGCCGAACGCGACACGTAGTACGCCGGCGACCGCGAGGATCCAGTCATTGCGGAGGACCTTGCGGAAGCGGTACGCGTCCCCGAGCTCGAGCAGACCGGTGAACAGCGCCCAGAACGCGATGATGTAGAGCAACGCCAGCGTCGTGATGCTCGGCCAGAAGAAGGCGATCAGACCGGTGAGCACACCCGCTACGCCGTGCATGACCAGCGGCCACTTTCGATCGCCCGTTCGAAGTTCACCGTTGACGACTCCGGACAGCGTGAACAGCCCTTCGACGAGCGCGAAGGCGCCGAACAGCACGACCAACGCGGTGAGCGTCAAACCGGGCCACACGAGAGCCGTAACGCCGAACAACGTGGCGATGACACCGCGCAGCGCGTGGCTGCGCCAGTCTCCGGCGACGACAACGACCATCATTTGTCAACCTCCAGGTGAGTATCTTCTGGTGGGTTCTCGTACGAGACCGCGAGTTCGCCTTTCGAGACCACGATGCGGACGACGGCGCCATCGCGGATGTCGCCGGCGAGCAACGCGCGGCCGATGCGCGTCTCGACTTCGTGGGCGATGAAGCGGCGGAGTGGGCGGGCGCCGTAGACGGGGTCGAAGCCCTGCTCGGCGATGAACTGTCGCGCATCCTTGGTGATCTCGATCGTCATGTGGCGGTCGACAAGTCGGCGCCGCAGGTCGTCGAACAGCAACTCGACGATGCGCTCGATCTCCGGCTCGGTCAGCGGCTTGAAGAGCACGATGTCGTCGATCCGGTTCAGGAACTCCGGACGGAAGTGGCGTCGCATCTCGCCGAGCACGCTCTCGCGCGCGTCGGGTTTGATCTCCCCGTCACCCGTCACCCCATCGAGCAGGTAGTGCGAGCCGATGTTCGACGTCATGATCACGACGGTGTTGCGGAAGTCGACCGTGCGCCCTTGCGCGTCGGTCAGGCGTCCGTCGTCGAGCACCTGCAAGAGCGTGTTGAAGATGTCCGCGTGCGCCTTCTCGATCTCGTCGAAGAGCACGACCGAGTAGGGCTTTCGGCGGACGGCTTCGGTGAGCTGACCGCCTTCTTCGTAGCCGATGTAGCCGGGAGGTGCACCGACGAGGCGGCTCACGGTGTGCCGCTCCTGGTACTCGCTCATGTCGATGCGGATCATGTTCTCCTCGGTGTCGAACAGGGCCTCGGCGAGCGTCTTGGCCAGTTCGGTCTTCCCGACGCCGGTGGGCCCGAGGAACACAAACGAGCCGATGGGTCGCCGGGGATCCTTGATTCCCGAGCGGGCACGGATGATGGCGTCGGCGACGAGCTGCACCGCTTCGTCTTGGCCGATCACTCGTTCGTGGAGGATCTCGTCGAGCCTGAGGAGCTTCTCGCGCTCGCCCTCCTGCAACCGGCTCACGGGAATGCCAGTCCAGCGCGAGACGATCGTCGAGATCTCTTCCTCGGTCACGACCTCGCGCAAGAGCCGGCGACCGCCTTGCTTGGACGCGAGACGCTCCTCTTCGGCCTGCAGTCGCCGCTCGAGCTCGGGGAGCTCGCCGTGGCGCAGCTGCCCAGCGCGGTTCAGGTCGTACGCCCTCTCTGCTTGCTCGGCTTCGTGCCGGAGCCG
>JBEEFX010000198.1:0-3855 GCA_041166365.1 Acidimicrobiaceae bacterium | reverse complement strand
GCGCAGTCCCGGCGCCTCGAGCAGCACCCAGTTCGCGTCCGACGGCTCGGGCGTGTAGCCGTATTCCTCGAGAAGCTGGACCAGCTGCGTTCTCAGCTCGGCCACCGTCCGGGCCCACTTGTCGAGCTCGGCGGACGCCAGCAGATCGGGGAGCAGCGCGAGGGCCAAGCTGTTGACCGACCACAGCGGCGGCGCGATCTCTCCGGCGACGAGGTAGCCGAGCCGGAGGCCGGGGCAGGCGAAGAGCTTCGTCAATGAACCCACGGTCGCGAGTGCCGGGCGGTCGGCGGTCCACCGTCCAGTCGCGAGCGGATAGAACGCCTCGTCCCAGATGTCCGCGTGCTCGCCGGCCGCGGCCAGCCGGCCGCTCGGATTGTGCGGGTCCGATCGCCAGACCGGTCCTGATCCCGACCGTGGGTGCAGCGCGAACTCCGGCTCTGATGCGACCGTGCCGCCCAGGTGCGCGCGGACCAGCGCGATGGCGTCCGCACCGCCGTTCGTCAACACGAGTCGATCCTGGTCGACACCGACCGCTTCCGCGAGGAGGCGCGTCGCAGTGGTGGGATCGGGATAGTGGCGCAGCGACTCGAGATGGCGACTCGCGAGCGAGGTCACGTCGGGCGCGCACGGGTTCAGGCTGAGCGAGAGGTCGAGCACCTCGCTCGGATCGAGACCGAGCGCGCGGGCGACGGCCGGGCCGTCGCCGCCATGCTCGCCCGGCGAGGGGACCGCCGTCACCACGGCAGCGCCGCGGCCATGCCGGTGAGCAGCCATTGGACGTCCGACGAGAGCCGCACCGCGCGCGAGATGTCACCACGTCGTGGTGCGCGTCCTTCGCCCAGCGGCGGTCGCAGCTCTGTTCGGTCGCCGTAGCGACTCAGACCGCCGAGGCGAAGGTCGAGCGCCGCCGCAAACGCGGCCTCGCTCACTCCGGCGTTGGGCGATGGGTGTGAGGGCGCGTCGCGGAGCACGGCGCGCTGCACGGCGAAGGCGCGGCTCGGTCGTGCGACCGCGACGAGAGCGGCGGTGAGGCGAGCGGGAACGAAGTTGGCGATGTCGTCCAATCGGGCACTCGCCCAGCCGAACCGCTCGTATCTGGGCGACCGGTGACCCACCATGGCATCGAGGGTGTTCACCGCTCGGTACCCGAGAGCGCCGGGCCCGCCAGCGGCCAACGCCCACAGCGCAGGTGCGACGACCGCGTCGACCGTGTTCTCGGCGACCGACTCGACCACGGCGCGGCAGACCTCTCGCTCCACAAGGTCGCGAGGATCGCGACCCACGAGCGTTGGCAGCAACTCGCGGGCGCGATCGAGCTCGCCGGCGGCCAGCGCGGCCTCGACCTCGAGCGCAGCGTCACCGAGCGCCCGTCCGGCAACCGCGGTGTAGGTGGCTACGGCCGTCGGAGTGACCAGTCCGGCACCCACGCCGATGGCCGTCCCGACGCCGGCATGGAAGAGTCCCGCGTCGCGGCGATCGCGGTGGAGGACGTGCTCGACGGCGCCCATCGTCCTGCCGAAGAGGGCGACGGGATGGAGGGCCGCCATGGGCTCTCCGAACGCGCGGTCGGCGAGCAAGCCGAGCGCGACGGCGCGGCCTCTCACCATGTCGCGGCCGCGACGACAAGAGCGACGGTCTCGCCGATGACGCCGGCGGCGCCGAGCACATCCCCGCTGAAGCCCCCGATGCGCCGGCGGGCCAGCGACGCGACCGCGAGCGCGCCGACGAACACCGAAGCAACTGCCGCCTCCTGCAACCGCGCGCCGGCGAGAGCGCCGAGCGAGACCGACGCGATCAGGCCGTACAGGCCGATCGGCCGCCATGCGCCGCCGATCACATTGGTCGCGATCCCGCGCTCACGCACGTACGGCAGCGCGCCCGCGACGACCGCCATCACCGTGCGCGACGCACACCAGATGCCGGCGAGGAGCAACACTCGTGGTTGCATCGAACTGAGCGCAGCGAACCGCAGCCCGATCACGACGATGGCGAGCGCGACGCCATATGCGCCAACGTCGGATTGCCGCATCACCTCCAGGCGCCGGGCCTGCGGGAGGTGAGGCAGCAGACCGTCGGCGGAGTCCATCAAGCCGTCGAGGTGGAGCATGCCCGTGAGCGCGAGATCCGCAGCGACGACGAGGCCGGCAGCGACGGCCGGCGGCCAGATCCGCTCGGCGCCCCACCACACGCCGCCGAGCGCGGCGCCGATCAGGGCACCCACGACTGGGAACCACGCGAGGGTCCGACGGTCCGGCGGCTCCGCCGTGCCGACGGGCAACGGCGTGAGAAAGGCGAGTGCTCTCCTCACAACGGGAGCACGCGCCCGGCGACGACCAGGAACACCTCGTCGGCGACGTCGGCGACCGCGCGGTTCACGTCGCCGAGCGCGTCGCGAAACTGTCGGCCCGCTTCCGTCGACGGGTGCACGCCGAGACCGACCTCCTCGGAGACCACGATCGTGTCGCCGGAGCGGTGCGAGAGTGCATCGAGGAGCGCGTGCACATCGACGGCGAAGCGGTCATGGCCCGCGACCCACGGGCCGAGCGCGTCGAGCAGCACCGTGCCATCGGTGGCCGACCGCAACGCGCCGACGAGATCCGCGCCGGCCTCGATCGTCTTCCAGTTCGCGGGCCGCCGAACCTGGTGGGCGGCAACGCGTGCGGCGAGATCCGCGTCGCCGTCGAGGATGGCGGTCGCGACGTAGACAACCGCCGTCGAACGCTCGGCCGCCATTCGCTCCGCGGTGTCCGACTTGCCGGAGCGCGCGCCGCCGAGCACGAGCGTGATCATCGAGCACCCGCGAGCACGGCGGCGTGCGTCGCGCGCGCCAGCCGAGCACCCCACGACGACCGGGGGCCACCGAACGCCTCGGGCCTGCCGGTGTCCGGACACGCGACGAGTACGGCGTCCGTTGCCGTACCGGTCCCGGCGACGCCAGCGTCCCACAGCGCTTGTGCTTTCGCTTCCGCGATCGTCGTGACGGCGTTCACGAGCGCGGCCGGTGACAGGCAGATGGGGATCCATGTGATCACGTTGATCGTGCCCACCACCTCGGCCACCTCGTCGGGGGCGGCCGCCCACGTCGGTTGTCCGAGCCCAACCGTCACCACCGCGTCGACACCACCGTCGGAGGTGAACTGGGCGGAGCGGACATCTGCGGCCGTCAGCATTCCGGCGCCGTCACCTTCGAGCGCGAGGCCGGCGGAGATCTCCCCGATGTGCGTTTCGATGTCGATCCGGGCGTAGTCCGACGGCACTTGCGCGTTGAGCGCCCACGATCGCAGTCCGTACCCGCCGCCGAACGGACCAGAGGAGAGGACGCGCGCGGGCGCGTCGAAACGGCACACGAGAACGGCAAGATCGCGATCGGCTTCGCGCCGCAGGCAAAGCTCCGGTGACATCGACGTGAGGGCGAAGTTAGCGTCCGTGTGTGGCTCGCCCCTCAGTCGTCGTCGTCAACACGGGAGAGGGCAAGGGCAAGTCGTCCTCGGCCTTCGGCGTCATGGGGCGGGGGTGGGCGCGCGGCTGGCGCGTCGCCGTCGTGCAGTTCATCAAGGCCGACAGCTGGAACACCGGCGAGAAGAAGCTGGCCGACCACCTCGGCATCGAGTGGCACACGCTCGGCGACGGCTTCACCTGGGAGTCCGACGACCTCGACGAGACGGCGGCCAAGGGCCGCCACGCCTGGGAGGTCGCCAACGCGATGCTGGCCTCGGGCGACTACGACCTGCTGATCTTCGACGAGATCACCTACATCATGAAGTACGGCTGGGTCCCCGTGGCCGACGTCGTCGCCGGCATCGCCGCGCGGGCCCCGAAGACCAACGTGGTGTGCACCGGTCGGGATGCGCCGCC
>JBEEFX010000197.1:0-9055 GCA_041166365.1 Acidimicrobiaceae bacterium | reverse complement strand
CATCTCTCGGCCCCGTCCAGCTCCGACGGAACCCGCGTGAGTGGTGGTGGCCTTCGCCATTGCCGGCGCGTCGTGTCGGTGAGCGACCGCTCGAACACCGAGACGCTCGAATCGCACGTCGTTGGCCATGCACGTCATCGATCGTGCAGGGCCACCCGTGCCCTGCCGGCCAAATGGGTGGATACTGGCTGCAGCCGTCCTTTTCGGGACGGAACGGTGGGAAGGTTGCCATGGTGGTCAGTGATCACGGCGTTCGCGGCTCCTCCTGCGCGCGCTCGCCGCGGCGGCTCCGGAGATCGGTCGCGGTCGTCGTCGCTCTCGTCCTCGTCTTTGCGGTCGCGCCGCTCGCCGAGGCCCACGACGGTGATGCCCCACCACTGCAGCTGAGCTCGAATCCGAACCGCAGCCCGGCGGTGTCGTTGAGCGGCTCGACGGTCGTCGGCCTCGCGTACATCTTCCTGCCCACCGACACGACGATCGCGAAGGTCTACTTCTGGCTCGACGACCCGCAGCTGACCCGCGCGGCGCGGCAGGTGGAGAGCCTTGCGCCCTTCGACTTCGCCGGGGGCTCGACGTCGGCGGCCACGGCCTTCGACACGAGGACGATCCTCGACGGCGCGCACACGATCACCATGCGGGTCACGTACACGGACGGGCACTCCCTGCTCGGCAACACGACCTTCACGACCGCCAACGCCACGGTCCCCGCACCTGGCGCCACGGTCGGCATCAACGCCGGCGGCCCCGCAACCACGATCGGCGGCGCCACGTGGTCGGCCGATTCGGGGTTCATCGGCGGCAGGGCGTACACGAATCCAAAGGTCACCGAGATCGCCGGGACGACGGACGACGCCGTCTACCTGAACGAGCGCAGTGCGACGCAACCTCTCGGAGGCTTCTCGTACTCGCTGCCGGCGTCGACCTCGGGGACCTATGTCGTCACTCTGCACTTCGCCGAGATCTACTTCGGCGCCACCGGCGGCGGCGCCGGGGCAGCGGGCAAGCGGGTCTTCAGCGTCAACTTCGAGGGCGGGGCGGTCGAGCTCGCGAACTTCGACATCTTCGCGGCGGTCGGGGCCATGACCGCCACCACCCGCACCTTTTCGGTGCCGGTGACGGACGGAAGTCTCGACATCGCCTTCTCCGCCACCGCCGACCAGCCTTCGATCGCCGCGCTCACGGTGGTGCCGCCGAGCACCCCGCCGCCGCCGCCGCCTCCGCCCGGAGATCCGTCCCTGTTCACCTGGGAGAGCCGCGCCGCCGCGCCCATCGGACGGGCCGAGGCTCAAGGGGCGGCGGTCGCCGGAAAGATCTACGTCTTCAGCGGCTTCTCCATCGATTGGACGACCACCGCGCGCAGCGACGTCTACGACACCGCGGCGGACACCTGGACCCAGCTGCCCGATGTCCCCGAAGAGCTCACGCACTCCGCCGTGGTCGTCGACGGCGCCACCATCTGGCTGGTCGGCGGGTACGTCGGCGACAATCCCGGCGGCGCCACGCGCCGCGTCTGGAAGTTCGACACCGTGGCACGGACATTCACCGAGGGTCCACAGCTCCCTGCGCCCCGAGGTGCCGGCGGGGCCGCAATCGTGGGACGGGAGCTGCATTTCTTCGGCGGCACGAACCGGTTGGCGGGCGCGTGGAACGACCCGGACCAGCAGGACCACTGGGTGCTGGCGCTCGACGGCGGCACGTCGTGGAGCAGCCGAGCGCCGTTGCCCAACCCCCGCAACCACATGGCGGCGGCGGCCGTCGACGGGCTGATCTACGCGATCGGCGGACAGCACGACCGGGACGAGTCCACCGGTCTGCAGTCCGACGTGCATCGGTACGACCCGGCGGCGGACACGTGGACCAAGGTCGCGAGCCTGCCCAAGGCGCGCAGCCACGCGGCCACGGTCGTACGCGACGGCCAGATCCTCGTGATCGGCGGAACGAACCCCGGCAACACCTCGAGCAGCGACGTCACGGCCTATTCCCCGGGGGCGGACGCGTGGTCCAAGCTGCCGTCGCTCCCGGTCAGCCGCAAGACGTTCGTGGGCGCGCTGGTCGACGGCGTCGTCTACCTCACCGGGGGCGGTCACTCGACGAGCACCTACGCGGGTCGGTTCGCCGCCCGTTGGGAGACCGGACGGTCGATGCCGTTTGCGCTCGGCGAAGTCGCGGGTGGCGTGATCGGCGGCACGCTCTACCTCGTCGGTCAGGGCAGCACTGCGACGCTCGCGCTGGATCTCGCCACCGGCCTCTGGCGCACGGGACTGGCGGTGCGGCCGTACGCAGGACATCACCACGCCGCGGAGGTCGTGGGCGGCCGCCTGTACCTCTTCGGCGGGCTGGGCACGAGCGCCGGCAAGGTGCAGATCTACGACCCGGTCACGAACCTCTGGACGGCCGGTCCGGACATGCCGTTCGCGGCCGGGTCGAGCGCCTCCGCGCTCATCGACGGGAGTGTCTACGTGGCGGGCGGCATCATCGGCAGCACGACCACGAACCGCACCGCGCGCTTCGACCCGGGCACGGGGGTGTGGACGGAGCTCGCTCCGATGCCGCAAGGCCGCAACCATGCCGCCTCTGCCACCGACGGCACGAAGCTGTTCGTCGCGGGCGGGCGCGGGGTGGGCAGCGGCGACGGCAACTGGGTCGCCAACGGGTTCGACACCCTCCAGGTGTACGACCCGGTGGTGAACACCTGGCGCTCGAGCGCCACCGCCGGGTCGGGACTCGCTCCGCTGCCGCAGGCCCGGGGTGGGATGGGCAAAGCGGTGTTCTCTGGCGGCGAGATGTTCGTCATCGGCGGCGAAACGCAGAACGGCGCCGGCGCGACCTCGCGAAACGTCTACCAGCGGGTGGACATCTACAACCCGCAGACGGGCGTTTGGCGGGCCGGAACGGTGATGCCGACGGCGCGACACGGCATCTTCCCGGTGCTAGTCGGCAATCGCATCACCATCGCCGGCGGCGGAGTGCAGGCCGGATCCTCGTCGTCGTCGCTGGTAGAGATCCTCACCGCACGCTGAGGAACGGTCGTGGCCGTCGACACCGAGGACCACGGAAACGTTCTCGTGCGCTACGTGCCGGCGGGTTGGAACAGCTCGACCAGGTTGCCCGCGGGATCCTCGATGAGGATCTGGGAGCCACCCGGGCCTCGAACCACGTCGTTGCGGAACCGCACGCCCTCTGACTTCAGCCGGGCGACCTCCGCGTCGAGGTCGGGCGTGATGAGGTGGATGCGGTTCCATCCACCGGGGCCGGGTCGGTCGCCGTCGGACATGGGCCGTCCCGCCGAGCTCTCGGGGCCACTGAGCAGCAGCCGCAGGTTGCCTCGTACGACATCGGCGAACGCGGGCAGCGCGGTGGTCAACGGCCGGAAGCCGAGGTGCGCGGTGTAGAAGTCGATGGCGGCAGCGACGTCGTCGACCATGTAGCGGACGTTGATGGTCTGATCATCGGGCATGGGTGTTCCCTTCGTCGTGTTGCTCGGTCAGTTGCGCGATGAGCACGCCGATCCGGGTCTCGAGCTCATCAGCGGTGCGCACGAAGGCGGCGCGGCTCCCGTCGGTGTCCTCTTCGGCGCTGGGGTCCGCCATGCTCCAATGCGCGGCGGTCGGCCGGCCCGGGAACTCGGGGCAGATCTCGCGGACCTTGTCGCACAGCGTGATGACCCGGTCGAACCGACCGCGGGCGAACCGGCTCAAGTGCTTGGTGGTGTGCTGCGAGATGTCGATGTCACGTTCCGCCATGATCCGCACCGCGTGGGGATGCAATGGCTTCGGATTGCTCCCCGCGCTTCGCGCCACGATGCGACCGCCGGAGCGATGCTCGAGCAGCGCTTCGGCCATCTGCGAGCGCGCACTGTTGCCAGTGCAGAGAAACAAGACGCGTGGCCGACGGCCTCGCAACGATCGGGAGTGCGCGGCAGGCAGGACCTCGAGCCGCAGGGCAGGATCGATGGCGGCACCCGCGGCACACAGCAGCGCGCCGCAACGCGGCAGGTCGATCCGGTAGTACGTGTCGCGGCCATCCGCCGAGCTGCGCCGTCCAGCGACGAGTCCGGCGCTGCGCAGCTCGCGCAGGTGGTACGAGACGAGATTCTGTGGCTTGCCGAGCAGGTCGCTCAGCTCGCCGACTCGCCGGTCGCTCGCCGCGAGGGCGGTGAGCAGCTGCCAGCGCTGCGGGTCCGCCACGAGCTGGAGGAATCGCGACGCGGAGACGTCGACGGAGGTGCCGGCCATGACAGCTCCGACGATAGATCAAACCAGATTGATGTATCCAGTCGCCCTTCTCACCCCCACCAAGTGCAGCGCACCGTCGGCGCCATCTCGGTGGGCGTGCTACTCGACGTCGTTCCTGAGTCGGGAAGGTCTCGCACACCATGTCGACGCGTTCGAGAGTGATCTGCGAACGCAGTTGCTCGGCTGCCGCGGCGATGGCGTCTTCCAGCAGGAGCTGACGTTCGCGTACCAGCTCGCCCGCCGCTCATGATGATCCGACGACGAGCGGCGTTGGCACCTACGTCAGATCGCGTCGGGGTGCTCGTCCTTCAGAAGCGCCAGCGGGTCGCGCCGCCGGGATCGACGGTCGCCAGTGCCGTCGCGGCGCGGGGTACGAGGCGATAGACGAACCACGGCGGTGGTCCGGCGGAGGGCGCGCTGTACTCGGCCGTGAGTGCGGTGCCCGTGTCGTCGACGCGTGCCGGCCAGCCTCCTGCGGCCCAATGCTCCGCCATCGACGCGACCGTCGGCGGGTCGGTGACCTTGTTGGCCTCACCTTCCACCACCAGGTCGAAGTCGTGCGTGGCGATGCTCAACGTGCAGCGCGGATCGCGGGCCAGGTTCTTGCCCTTGCGCGTGGTCTCGCCGGTCTCGAACCAGAAGGTGCCGTCGACCCACAGGGCCCCGACGCCCGTGAGATGCGGCCTGCCGTCCGGGTTGATCGTCGCCAACCAGCAGGTGTGGCGATTCGGGCCGCCGGTTCCCGGCGCTTGGCTGAAGCCTTCGTCCAGCCGTGCTGCGATGCGCTCCCAGTCGAGCAGCGGCGCTCCGTACATGTCGGCGAGGTTGGTTGCTTCCATGTTGGAGAGACGATGCGGACGGTCACAACTCATCGGGCCGCTATCCGTTCTCCGCCCGGTCCGCGACCACCGCGCGGACGGCTCGCCATGACCTCGCGACGATGTCGGGGTTCGTGTCGCGGTAGTACGGCAGCGCCTGGATCGCCGCGGAAGCGGCCCACGCCCGGCCCCGCAGCCACATCGCGTCGTCCACGAAGCCGAGCGCATCCCGGTACACGATGCGGCTCTCGGCGTCGAAGAAGCTCCACGCCACCATCAACTCGACGGCCGGGTCACCGGCGATGAGCCCTCCCCAGTCGATGACCCCGCTGAGGAGGCCGTCGCGGACGAGCAGGTTGCCATCCATCAGGTCGCCGTGGACCCACACGTCCGGTCCGTTCCACGGCGGCGCGCCGAGACCCGCGTCCCAGACCGCGAGCAGCGCGTCGACGTCGGCGTCCTCGCGCAGCTGCTCGGCTCGATCGCGCGTGGACGCGTCGGCGGGCCCGAGCGGTCCGCCGCGTTGTGCCGGCTGCGGGGGAGGCGCGCCCGCGGTGTCGACGCGCTGCAGTGCGAGCACGAACGCGGCGAGGTCGACTGCCAGCCGTCCGAGGTCGACCGACCCGTCCAGCTCCGGGTGGTCACCGGCCAGCCACGGCGAGACGTACCAGCGGAACGGATAACCGTCGGCGGGCTCGCCGACCGCATGGGGCACCGGCACCTCGATCGGAAGATGCGGCGCGAGCACGGGCAACCACCGGCGTTCCTTGTCCCCCTGCCGGGCCGCCCACCCGATCTTCGGCACGCGCACGGACAGTTCGGAGCCGAGCCGGAAGATCGCGTGATCGGTGCCCCACGCCTCGACGCGGACCAGCGGCAACTCGGCGAGGTGGGGGAGCTGCGCCGCGAGGAGGCGACGCACGACCGCGTCGTCGATCTGGACCTCCTCGTCGTGCATCCTCGGGACGGTCACCGGCGACATGCCAGCTTCAGGTCGAGTCGACGTCAATCCGTTTTCGCTCGTGCTCCCCAACGCGCGGCGCTGGACGAGCTCCGAGCGTCGAGGACTTCTTGGTGACCATGATCCTTTCGGGATCGGGGAGCGTCACCAGGCGTAGGCCTCGGGCGCGGGGCCGCCGGGACCGGGGAAGATCTGGTCGAGCCGGCCGAGCACCTCGGCGTCGAGCTCGATGTCGACCGAGCGCAGGCTTCCGGTGAACTGCTCCATCGTGCGCGGGCCGATGATCGGCGCCGTCACGATCGGGTTGGCCAACAGCCACGCGATGGCGACGTCGGCGGGGCGCTCGCCGAGCTCCGAGCACAACTTCTCCCAGGCCTCGAGCGTGTCACGCAACCAGTCGGCGGCCATCTTCATCCCCGCGCTCGAACGCCGACCGTCGCCCTCACCGACGGATCCGCCGAGCAAGCCGCTGCCCAACGGGCTCCACGGCAGCAGACCGACGCCGTACTCCTCGCACGCCGGGATGACTTCGAGCTCGATCGTGCGCGTCTTCAGGTTGTAGAGGCTCTGCTCCGACACCAGCCCGAACGAGTTGCGACGATTCGCCGCCTCGTTGGCCGCGGCGATGTGCCAGCCGGCGAAGTTCGAGCTGCCGACGTAGATCACCTTGCCCTGCGCGACGAGCAGGTCCATCGCCTGCCACACCTCCTCCCACGGCGTCGACCGGTCGACGTGGTGCATCTGGTACAGGTCGAGATGATCGGTCTGGAGCCGCCGGAGACTCGCCTCGCACGCGTCGCGGATGTGCCGAGCGGACAGCTTCGAGTCGTTCGGCCACTCGCCGGCGACGTTGCCGTACACCTTGGTGGCGAGCACGACCTTCTCGCGCCGGTTGCCGCCCTGCGCGAACCAGCGCCCGATGATCTGCTCGGTCTCGCCGCCGCCGTAGCCGTTGGCGGTGTCGAAGAAGTTGATGCCGGCGTCGAGCGCCGCATCCATGATCGCGAAGCTGTCGTCCTCGCTGGTCTGGTCCCCGAAGTTCATCGTGCCGAGGCACAAGGGGCTCACGAGCAGGCCGGAGCGGCCGAGATGTCGGTGATCCATGGCCCGCGACCCTAGGTGCCGCAGCGACACGCGCGTTTCTCCGGCACGGTCGGCGTCGCGGCAAGATCTCGAGATGGACTCCTCGGCGTCAACGGATCGGTTGCGTGGGCGCGTGGCCCTTGTCGCCGGCGCGACGCGCGGTGCCGGTCGCGGGATCGCCGCCGCGCTCGGGGAGGCCGGTGCGACCGTCGTGTGCACCGGCCGCACCAGCAGCGTGGCCGCCATGAGATCCGACTATGACCGCCGGGAGACCATCGAGGAGACCGCCGAGCTGGTCAGCTCGCTCGGCGGTGTCGGCGTTGCGATACCCGTCGACCATCTCGATGCCACGCAGGTGCGCGCCTTGGCCGAACGCGTGCGCCGCGACCACGGCCACGTCGACGTGCTCGTGCACGACATCTGGGGCGCCGAGGTGCTCAAGGGAGGTCCGGCGGACTGGAACACACCCATCTGGGAGCACGACCTCGACAAGGGCCTACGGATCCTCCGGCTGGCGATCGACACGCACCTCATCACCGCCCATCACCTCCTGCCGCTGCTCATCGACGAGCCCGGCGGCCTGCTCGTCGAGGTGACCGACGGAACGACGGAGCACAACGCCTCGCGCTATCGGCTGTCCGCGTTCTACGACTTGGCGAAGGTGTCCGTGAACCGGCTGGCGTTCTCACTCGGACACGAGTTGGCGCCGCACGGGGGCACGGCGGTCGCCATCACTCCAGGATGGCTGCGTTCCGAGATGATGCTCGAGAACTTCGGCGTCTCGGAAGCGAACTGGCGCGACTCGCTCGATCCGGCCGCTCCATCGGCGCCTCCGGACTTCGCGCTGTCCGAGTCGCCGCGGTACGTCGGCCGCGCCGTCGTTGCGCTGGCGACCGATCCCGACCGGGCGAGATGGAACCAGCGGTCGGTCAACTCCGGTCAACTGGCGATCGAGTACGGCTTCACCGACATCGACGGCTCGCAACCGGACGTGTGGCGGTACATCGAGGAGGTCAGCGAGCACGGGCTCGACGCGGACCTCAGCGACTACCGCTGACCCGACGCCTTCGCGCGACGGCGACAGCCGCTTCGCCTTCGACAGACCGCCGACGGCGGAGGAAATACGATCGTGACCGCGCCGAACGAGGAACTGGACGGATGGCCATGATGCGATCGCGAAGTCGGCAGCTCGCGACGTACATCACGATCCTCTTGATCGGTGCGGCCACGCTGGCCGTCGTGCTGCCCTTGGGCGGCGACATCACCGCGGCCCCACAAGGACCCGCCCTCGGCGCGGTCGACGGCGACGGTCGCACCTGCTTGGGTGACCGCATCGCGCTCGTCCAGTCCGGCGTGTACACGGACTTCCATGTCGCCGGCCGCGCGGGTGGTGTTGCCGGGGACGAGCTGGGCGCGAGGATCGCCCACGGCACGATCGATCGCCGGACGGGCACCGGCACGCTCACCGGCACGTGTGCGCGCGGTACGGAACGATCCGGTCAGTCGTTCGTGTGGGCCGCGGAGTTCGATCGCGGTTCGAAGCGCGTACGAGGCACGATCGACGTGGGCGGCGCGTCGCTTCTGGTGGAGATCCGCGACGCGGTCGCGGACGCGTCACCGTCGGCGGGAGCGTTGAGTGGCAACGAGCTGGCAGGACGGATCTTCCTCGCCGTCGCCATCGTGATTGCCGCCGCCCGAGTCGTGGGCGGCCTGTTCAGTCGCATCCACCAGCCGCGGGTCGTCGGCGAGATCGTGGCGGGGATCCTGCTCGGTCCGAGTCTCCTCGGAGTCTTCTGGCCCGAAGCAGTTCGCTACCTCTTTCCCCCCGAGGTCACCAGCGTGCTGCGCGTGATGGCGCAGTTCGGGCTCATCCTGTTCATGTTCATCATCGGGCTCGAGCTCGACCACCGGCTGTTGCGCGGATCGAGCCACACCGCGGTGCTCGTCAGCCATGTGTC
>JBEEFX010000196.1:0-7064 GCA_041166365.1 Acidimicrobiaceae bacterium | reverse complement strand
TACGAGCCGTTGTGTGTCGTCGCGGCCAGGCGGGCGGTCGTGCTGGTGCTCGGCGAGAAGGCGGAGACCGTCGCCGAGACCGGTCTCGTGTTGCACTCCGAGCACCTGTCCGTGTCCGTGCCGTCGGTCGTCCGCCTGCGTTCGTTCGTCGCCGTGCCGTTTCGCCGGCGTGTGTCGGTGAGCCGCCGCGCGGTGATGGCCCGCGACGGCGGAACGTGTCAGTACTGCGGGAGTCGCGCGGATTCGATCGACCACGTGGTGCCCCGCTCCAAAGGGGGCGCGCACACCTGGGAGAACGTGGTGGCCGCGTGCCGACCGTGCAACGTGCGCAAGCGCGATCGCATGCTGCACGAGACGTCGATGCACCTGCACCGGCGTCCGTCGGCGCCACGCGGCGCGTCATGGTCGATCGTCGCTCGTGGCTCTGTGCCGGGGGAGTGGGCGCCGTTCCTCTACGAGCCCGACGTCGTCGAACCTGCCGTGTGAACTGGAGCGTGCATCGCGCTCGCAGTGGGGCAGCCGAGTTCCACCAGCGAGACCTTCCCGCCGAGCGCGCGCTGTGGATCGTCGAGTTCGAGCACCCGGCGCTCGTGCTCGGCAGCAGGCAGCCGATGGTCGTCGTTCCCGGCATCGACGTGGTCCGGCGGCGCAGCGGCGGCGGGGCCGTGTACGTCGAACCCGGTGGAACGTTGTGGGTCGACGTCGTGGTGCCGAGGGGCGACGAGCGGTGGGACGACGATGTCGGGCGGGCTGCGTTCTGGCTCGGTGAGGCCTGGGCCGCGGCCGTCGGAGACTCGGCCGTGGTGCATCGAGGCCCGATGGTGCGCAACGAGTGGTCGGACCTCGTCTGCTTCGCCGGCCTGGCGCCGGGCGAGGTGACGATCGACGGCCGCAAGGTCGTCGGCATCAGCCAGCGGCGCACACGCGAGCTCGCTCGGTTCCAATGCGTCGCGTACGAGCGGTGGGATCCCGGGCCGCTGACCACCCTTGTGCCGGACGCCGATCTCGAGGTGGTGGGGGCCGGAGTGGGACCCCTCGCCGCGGTCGAAGCCGCGCTCATCGCCGCAATTCGCTAGCTGTCCGTCGCAAAGCGGCGGTTATGGGCGGTTTTCGCGCGCCTGAATTGCGAAAGAACCCGGGATGACGCCTTGACCGGTGGGACCTAGTGGCATACGGTGGGTCGCAGTGGAGAGCAGGGGAGCACTCCGGGGAGAAGTGGCCAACCGGTGTTCATCGGCAAGCACGATCGGTCGCTCGACGACAAGTGGCGGCTCGTGCTTCCGAGTGGGTACCGGCGGGCGTTCGAGGATGCCGGCGGCGGCGTGCTCGCTCCATGGGACCGCTGCCTCGCCCTCTTTCCCCGAGACGACTTCGAGGCCGTGATGCGCAGATTGCTCGACAAGGTGAGCGACGGGGAGGCGGACGACGATGTCGCCCGGCTGTTCTCCGGCGGCGCCGCCGACGTGCAGCTCGACGCCCAAGGTCGCTTCGTCGTCCCCGAGGAGCACCGGGCCCACGCCGCCATCCAGCGCGAGGTGACGGTGCTCGGGCTCCCGAACCGCGTCGAGATCTGGGACGCAGGTCGCTTCGGGAGCATGCAAGGCGCGAAGAGCGCCGACGACGTGTCGGCCGAGATCCGCCGGCTTCGCATCTTCTGACGATCCCTCCGAACGCACGGCAACAACTGAACCAGAAAGGAGTGCGCCACACACGAACTGACGCAAGAGACACGGATCGCTGATCCGCAGCCCCCCGGCAAGCAGATGGAAGGCCCCTACTCCGCCCGCTTCCCATCCAGTTCAGTCGGGGAGACATCCCGGCGAGCGCCCGCGTGCCGGGGGGCTGCCGATCAGCGATCCCCGAGCGAGTGGCATGGCAGGACGGACGAAATGACTCGCTTCGAGCACCGACCGGTGATGGTCGACGAGATCGTCGAACTCTTCCGATCGGTGCCCTCTGGCACGGTGGTCGACGCCACGGTCGGGGGCGGGGGTCACGCAGCGGCCATCCTCGACGCGGTCGCTCACGTCTCACTGCTCGGATTCGATCGAGATGCTGATGCACTGGCGGCGGCGACGGAGTCGCTCGCCCGCTTCGGCGACCGGGTCGAGTTGCGTCAGGTTCGTTTCGATGCGCTCACCGAAATCATGAACGAACTCGCGCTGGAAACGATCGCAGGGGCCTTGTTCGACCTCGGCGTGTCGTCGCCCCAGTTCGATCGCGCCGAACGCGGGTTCAGCTACCGGCTCGGTGCCCCGCTCGACATGCGCATGGACCAGCGCCAGCAGCGCACCGCTGCCGACATCGTGAACTCCGCCGACGAACGCGAGCTCGCCCGAGTCCTTCGTGAGTACGGCGACGAGCGCTACGCGTCGCGCATCGCTCGCGCGATCGTCGCCGCGCGTCCGGTGGTCGACACGACGGCTCTCGCCGAGATCGTTCGTGATGCGATCCCTGCACCTGCCCGCCGCCGGGGCGGACATCCCGCGAAGCGCACGTTCCAGGCGCTCCGCATCGAGGTGAACGACGAGCTCGTGGTACTTCCCGACGCGCTCGACCAGGCCGTCGATGCTCTCGCCCCCGGCGGCAGGTGCGCGGTCCTCAGCTATCACTCCGGTGAAGACCGCATCGTGAAGGCGAAATTCCGGGCCGCGGCCACCGGCGGCTGCACGTGCCCGCCTGGTCTCCCGTGCCGGTGCGGGGCCACACCCCTCGTGCGTGAGCTGCGCCCGTTGAAGCGCCATCCGACGGCAGACGAGATCGCCGCCAATCCCCGTTCGAAGAGTGCCGTGTTGCGCTCCGTCGAAAAGCTCACTGTCGCTTCAGTGGGCGGAGCCGGCTGATGGCCGTCGTTCCCGCGACCCGACGTTCAGTGGTGGCCCCTCAGCCGCGACGGACGCCGGCAACGCGCGAGCGACGGCCGCAGCTCCGCGTCGTCGACGAACCGGCGCGGCGGCGGCTGAGCCTCGCAGTCGTGACGACGCTCGTCGTCGGCGCCGTTTTCGCGGTCTTGTTCGGCCTCGTCGTGTTCCACACGCTGTTGCTGCAGAACCAGCAGAAGCTCGACCACCTGAACACACAGGTGAGCGACGCCCAAGGCCAATACCAGACGCTGCGCTTGCAGGTCGCGCAACTCGAGGCGCCGCAGCGAATCATCGATGTCGCGACGCAGAAGCTCGGAATGGTGCCGCCCGACGGCACGACCTATCTCACGCCCGCACCCGGCAGCGGCGCGAGCACCGATGCCGGCGCCAAAGAGGGTGACTCCACGAGCGGCACCGCCGCTGCGTCGAACGACGACGCCGCCGCATGGCCGTTGATCAAGCCCTATCTCGGCGCCACACCGTGACGACCACCCTCCGTCCGCCCCGATCGCCTCGCTCCACCCCTGTTCGTCGCAAGATCGCGACGGCTCCCAGTCGATCCGTCCCGGCTGGGAGCCGTCGTCCCCTCCGCCCGACCCGCCGGGTCAACACGCGCCGGCGGGCCGTGGGCGTGCTCGCGGTCGTCGTGCTGCTGTTCCTCGTCGTCGTCGGACGGCTCGCGCAGCTGCAACTCGTCAACGGCCAGAAGTACGCGGCGTTCGGCGAATCGCAGCGCGTCCGGCCGTTGGTGCTGGCCGCCGAGCGAGGATCCGTGTTCGACCGGGACGGCGCGGACCTCGCCCTCTCGGTTCCGCAGCACACGGTGTGGGCCGACCCGCGCCTCGTCTCCGACCCGCAGCGTGAAGCTGACGCGCTCGCTCCGGTGCTCGGCGTCGACAAGGAGGTCCTGCTCCGTGCGTTGACGACGCCGGACAAGGCGTTCGTGTACCTCTCACGCCAGGTCGACGACGCGACCACGCAGAAGGTGAAGGACCTCCAGCTCGACGGCATCGAGCTCCTCTCGGAGTCGAAGCGATTCAACCCGTCGAACGACCTTGCGCGCTCCGTGCTCGGAAGCGTGAACATCGACAACCTCGGGCGGGCCGGGCTCGAGCAGCAGTACGACACCACCCTCACCGGCACGCCCGGCCAGCTCGTGCTCGAGCAGGATCCGAGTGGACGCACGATCGCCGAAGGCGAGCACCACCTCACACCGGCAGAGCCGGGCGACGATCTGGTGCTCACGCTCGACACCGCCATGCAGTTCGAGGTCGAGCGCGCGCTGAGCGAGCAGATCATCAAGATGGGAGCGAAGGGCGGGATCGCCATCGTCAGCAATCCCAAGACCGGTGAGATCCTCGCGATGGCGACAATGGATCGCCCCGACGACAAGGGGCCTCCCGTGGCGAGCACCAACAACAAGGCGCTGACCGCGGCGTTCGAGCCCGGATCGGCGAGCAAAGTCATCACGATGGCATCCGCGCTCGAGGAAGGTGTCGTGCAGGCGGACTCGACGCTCGTGGTTCCTGACCACTTGAAGGTGGCCGACGGCGTGTTCAGCGATCACGACCCGCACCCCACGGAGACGATGTCGCTCACCGACATCCTCGCCAACTCGTCGAACATCGGCACGATCATGTTGGGACAGAAGCTGGGCGCCGAGCGCATCGACCAGTACCAGCGGAAGTTCGGCTTCGGCTCGCCGACCGCGCTCGACTTCCCGAACGAGTCGCCCGGGCTCATGCTCGGCCTGAAGGACTGGTCGGGCACGTCGATCGGCACGATCCCGATCGGGCAGGGTGTCGCCGTGACCGCCCTCCAGATGCTCCAGGCGTACAACGTGATCGCCAACGGCGGCATGTACGTCGACCCCAAGCTCGTTCTGGCCACGGTGGGCAAAGACGGCACCCGCCACGACACTCCGCCGTCGCCGAGCCGCCGCGTGGTGTCGACGCAGACGGCGGCGCAGGTGCGGGACATGATGGAGCAAGTGGTGATCGCCGGAACCGGCACCGAAGCCGCAATCGACGGGTACACGGTGGCGGGCAAGACCGGTACCGCCCGCAAGCCGCAACCGGGTGGTGGCTACCAGGACGGCGCCGGCAACTATCACTACGAAGCCACGTTCGCGGGCTTCGTTCCGGCTGAGGATCCGCAGCTGTCGGCGATCGTCGTGCTCGATGAACCGACCGCGACGATCTTCGCCAGCGGCGCGTCGGCTCCGGTGTTCAGCCGCGTCGCTTCCTACGGACTCCGGCGCTTCCACATCCCGCCCCCCGGCATCACGTTGGCGCCGACGGTGCCCGCGCCGACCCACGTGAACACGACGCAGATCAACGACGTGACGGGTGGCAAGCCCAAGCCGCCGCCGGCGACCACGACCACGTCGACGACGTCCACGACCGTCCCTCGAAAACCGGGCGGGTAGATGCGACTCGACGAGCTGCTGCGCGCCGTTCCGGTGAAACAGGTCGTCGGTGATCCCGCACTCGTGGAAGTGACGAGCGTCGTCCACGACTCGCGGTCGGTGACCGGTGGAGCGCTGTTCTGTTGCGTGCGCGGCGGGTCGGTCGACGGACACGAGTTCGCCGCCGGTGCGGTCGATGCCGGCGCGGTCGCGCTGCTCTGCGAACACGCGCTTCCGTTGTCGGTCGCGCAGGCCGTGGTGGCGGAGACCCGCGCCGCGATGGGCCCGGCGGCGGCCGCGTTCCACGGGCATCCGTCACGCGCGCTCGAGGTCGTGGGTGTCACCGGCACGAACGGCAAGACCACCACCACGCATCTGTTGCAGGAGATCCTCGAAGCAGCCGGCCGGCGGGCCGCGGTGATCGGCACCTTGACCGGCGCGCGCACGACGCCCGAAGCCACCGACCTGCAAGCGCAACTGGCAGCGTTGCGCGACGACGGCATCAATGCGGTCGCGATGGAGGTTTCCTCACACGCGCTCGCACAACATCGCGTCGACGGCACCTGGTTTCGCGTCGGCGTGTTCACGAACCTGAGTCGCGATCATCTCGACTTTCATCACACCGTCGAGGACTACTTCGCCGCGAAGGCCTCGCTGTTCACGCCGGATCGTTGTGCGATGGCAGTCGTCAACGTCGACGACGAATGGGGCCGGCAACTGTCCGGCCAGCTCACGATTCCGTGGCAGCCGTACTCCCTCGATCTCGTCGACCACGTCGAAGTGCACGCCGACTGGTCGAGGTGCACGTGGGAGGGAGTCGAGCTTCGTGTTCCGCTCGGCGGCCGGTTCAACCTCATGAACGCACTGGCCGCCGCGGTCGCCGCGCAGAGCCTCGGCATCAGCCCCGCCGTGATCGCCGACGCGCTCGCTCGGGCGGGGCCCGTGCCCGGGCGGTTCGAGCCCGTCATCGCCGGACAGCCGTTCCACGTGTTCGTGGACTACGCCCCCACCCCGGACGGGCTCGAGCAGCTACTGGCTGCGGCCCGTGAAATCGCTGGTCAGGGCCGGGTTCTGGTCGTGTTCGGGTGTGGTGGCGACCGCGATCCCACCAAGCGGGCGCCCATGGGGGAGGTGGCCTCCCGGCTGGCCGATCAGGTCGTGCTCACGTCGGACAATCCGAGGAGCGAGGATCCGTCGGCCATCATCGACGCGGTGCTCGAAGGCATTCCCGACCCGCACAACGTCTCGGTCGAACCCGACCGCCGCGTCGCGATCGACGTCGCGATCGCCGCGGCGCGCTCTGGCGACGTCGTCCTCATCGCAGGAAAGGGTCACGAGACGACACAGACCACGGGGGACGTCGTCGTTCCCTTCGACGACCGCGTTGTCGCGCGCGAGCTCATGGAGGCGCGTACGTGGTCGGCCTCCTGATCGCCGCGGGGGTGGCGATGGCGGTGTCGCTCATCGGCACGCGCTTTCTCATCGACACCTTGCGGCGCCGCGGCATCGGCCAACCGATCCGCGAGGACGGGCCCGAGGGACACCAGAAGAAGGCGGGGACGCCGACGATGGGCGGCGTGGCGATCGTGCTCGCGGCCCTCGCGGGCTACATCGTGGCGCACTTCCGAAGGGGCGTGATCTTCACCTACAGCGGCCTGGCCGTGATGGGAGCCATCGCCGCTGCGGGACTCGTTGGCTTGCTCGACGACTGGATCAAGGTCACGCGCGAGCGCAACCTCGGTTTGAGCAAGCGGGCGAAGAGCCTCGGCCAGCTCGCGGTCGCCGTCGGGTTC
>JBEEFX010000195.1:0-6349 GCA_041166365.1 Acidimicrobiaceae bacterium | reverse complement strand
TGCTCGACGCGCAGGTGAGCAGGCTGCTCACTGTGTTCGATCGCATCGGTGCGCTCGGTGAGCTGACGGACGACGAGTCGACGTAGGTCGACCTGCCCGAGGACCGCGCGCTCGCGTGGGAAGCTGCCTCCGGCGCCATCGTGCTGCTGCAGAACGAAGGTGCATTGCCCGTCGACACCGCCACCGTGAAGCGGGTGGCGATCATCGGGCCGAACGCCGATCGCGCCGTGATGATGGGCGGAGGGTCAGCCAGCGTCACGCCTGCGTATCGAGTGACTCCTCTGGATGCGCTCCGCGACCGCTTGGGCGACGGTGTCGCGGTGCGCTACGAGCCCGGGGTCGGCATCGACCGCACCGTGCCGACGTTGGCCGTGGAGCTGCACGCCGAGTACTTCGCCGGCCTCGACGTCGATGGTGCGACCGACGCCATGCTGCACGTGGATCATCCGAAGACGGAGATCTTCTACCTGGGCGCGCCGCCGGGCGTGCCGGAGCCGTTCTCGCTTCGGGCGACCGGCGTGTTCACTCCGCCGGTGACGGGTCGCTTCGTGTTCTCCCTCGTGCAAGCCGGTCGCGTTCGGCTGTCGGTCGGCGGCAGCGTCCTGATCGACGGCATGGCGGACCCGATGCCACGCGATCGAAACAGCTATTTCGGCTTCGGCAGCGAGGAGCGTGTCGCAGAGGTCGAGCTGGTCGGGGGCCGACCGCTCGATGTGTTGCTGGAGTACACCAGCGAGGGCGTCAACGGCGTGTATGCCGTGAAGGTCGGGTGCCGCGCGCAGGTCGCGGCCGATGCGATCGAACGGGCAGTGGCGGCCGCCGCTGAGGCGGAGGTCGCGATGGTGATCGCCGGCACCACGCCGGAGTGGGAGTCGGAAGGATTCGATCGGCGCACGCTGGCCTTGCCCGGGCAGCAGGAGGAGCTGATCGAGCGGGTGGCCGCCGCCAACCCGAACACAATCGTGGTGGTGAACACCGGCGCGCCGGTCACGATGCCGTGGGCCGACGCGGTGAGTGCAATCGTCCAGCTCTGGTTCGGCGGGCAGGAGATGGCGAACGCGCTGGCCGACGTCGTCACCGGCGCGGTCGACCCCGGTGGACGGTTGCCCACGTCGATGCCGTTGCAACTCGAGCACAACCCGACGTACGGGAACTTCCCGGGCGAGTTCGACGAGGTCCGGTACGGCGAGGGACTGCTCGTCGGGTACCGGTGGTACGAGGCGCGCCGGCTGCCCGTGCGCTTCCCGTTCGGTCACGGCTTGTCGTACACGTCGTTCGGGATCGGTGAGCCGCAGCTGTCGTCGGCGCCGTTCCGCGCCGACAGCTCGCTCGACGTCACGGTGTCGGTCACCAACACCGGGGATCGCGCCGGTTCCGAGGTGGTGCAGTGCTACGTGGCGCCGCCCCGCTCGAAGGTGGTCCGTCCGCCCAAGGAGCTGAAGGCGTTCGTCAAGGTGCATCTCGAGGCCGGTGAGACGAAGACGGTCACGCTCACCCTCACCGACCGGTCGTTCGCGCACTGGGATCGCGGCTCGGGCGAGCGACCGGCCCTCAAGGCGCGACTGCCGTTTGCGGACACCATGGCCGAGACGAACGAACGTCCCGCCGGCTGGCGGGTGCTCCCAGGCGAGTACTGGCTGCACATCGGCCGGTCATCGGCCGACATCGCCCACACGGTCCCGGTCACCGTCGAGAGATGACGGCACCGTTCAGCTGCGGACGTCGGCGTACCACGTGAGCAACAACGCCACGACGGAGTTCACGAGCAACACCGCGGTGACGGACGTGGCATCGATGATGCGTCCGGCGATGAGGTTGCCCAAGCCGACGGTGCCGCCGAAACCCATGATCCACAGCGCCATCACCCGACCGCGTACGGCGTCGTCGAGTCGTTCCTGCAGCGTGGTGAGCAACGACGTCACCATGGCGAAGTAGAAGAAGCCGAGGACGGCGACGACCGGGTAGGCCGCGGCCGGCGCGCGCAGGACCGCGAACACCGCCAGCACGATGGCGTAGCCGAACATCCCGATCCGGACCATCCGCGGCCGCGGCTGCTGCGCGAGCAACGTACCGATCGAAAGGGCACCGCACAGCGCGCCGACGCCGAAGGTCGCGTACAGCAGGCCGTAGCCGGCCGAGTCCGCGTTGATGCCGTAGTTCTCCTCGGCGACGACGGACAGCTGGCCGACGAAGGTCAGTGCGAAGGCCGAGAACAAGAAGATCGTGACGAGGCAACGGCCGACCACACGGTCGGCCCGGGCCACTTGCACCCCTACCGTCAGTTGACGGAGCCCTCGCGTAGCCGGGCCGTCGAAGCTGCGGCGGGGCGGCAGCTGCACGGCCAGCAACGCGGCGATGATCACGAGGTACGTCAACGCGTTCCCTGCGAAGACCCACGAGGGCCCGACGAGGTGGAGCAGCACGCCGCCGATGGCAGGGCCGATGACGCGTGACCCGTTCATCTGCGCCGAGTTCAGCGAGATCGCCCCGGGAAGGTTCTCTCGTGCGACAAGGCTCGGCAGCAACGCGCTGTATGCCGGCGCGTAGATCGCCTGCCCGAGCCCGACGGCGAGCACCATCGCGACGATGGCGGCATGCGACGGGTCACTGGAGCGCGTGACCGCCGCGAGGCCGAGGGAGAACGCCAGCTGCTCGAGCGAGATCACGATGAGCAGGGTGCGGCGATCGACGACGTCGGAGATCCAGCCGCCGATGATGGAGAGGAACAGGGACGGCGCGAGCTGGCACGCCACGATGATGCCGACGAACGTCGCGCTCTTCGTCAACGAGAACGCGTAGCCCATCAGCACCGCGTTCTGCATCCAGCTCCCGATGTTCGACGCGAACGCGCCGAGGAAGATCGTGCGGAACGTACGGTCGCGGAGTACCACGGTGGCATTGCCGAGGACGAACGGCCGGTCGGCGTCGACGAGGGCGTCTTCGCTGTCCTCCAGAGCGACGCATTGCTCTACCGACGTCATTGGGCGTTGGTTCTATCGGACCCCGGGGCCTGTGCCACGCTGAGGCCGTGGGGACGGTCGACCGGGAGCTGCTCACGGAGGCCGTGCGCACGGCCTACTTGCCGGCGTTGCTCATCGCGCTCGCCGAGGCGCTGGGTGACCCTTCGCTGTTGCGGGACGACCTCCGGCCGGATCCCCGCCGCGTGCAGGAGCCGAGCGCCGGGCTGAGCCGCGAGCAACGAGACGCCGCCCGCGCGCTGGCCATCGAGAGCCTGCTCGTGCTCGCAGAGCAGCCGGTCCGGGACGTCCCGCCGGCGAGTGAGGACCGCCTCCGCCAGATGTTCGGCTTCCTCACGGGCGAGCCGGTCTCGGACGACTACTACGAGTTGTTGCGTGAGGAGCTAGGCCTCTCGGGCGAGGACGTGCGCTCACCCGCGTGGCGCAAGGACGACATCAACGCGACGCGGCCCTGCTCCGTCGTGATCGTCGGAGCGGGCATGTCTGGATTGGTGGCCGCCCACCGGCTGGGTCAGGCCGGGGTCTCTTACGTCGTGATCGAGAAGAACAGCGACGTCGGCGGCACCTGGTTCGAGAACCGCTACCCGGGGGCCCGAGTCGACGTGCCCAATCATCTCTACAGCTACTCCTTCTTTCAGCGACCAGACTGGCCGCAGCGCTTCACGCAGCAGGAGCTGCTCCTCGACTACTTCCGCGACGCGGCGGACGCGCTCGACCTGCGCAAGCACATCCGGTTCGACACGGAAGTTGTGGACGCCACGTTCCGCGACGACGAGCACGACTGGGCCATACGAGTGCGCACCGCTGATGGACAGGAGGAGATCCTCACCGCCAATGTGCTCATCAGCGCGGTCGGCCAGTTGAACCGGCCGAAGCTTCCTGACATCGCCGGGCGTGACTCATTCGCAGGTCCGTCGTTCCACTCGGCCCAATGGGACCCGACAGTCAGCCTCGAGGGCCAGCGCGTCGCGGTGATCGGCACGGCGGCGAGCGGGATCCAGCTGATCCCTGCGATCGCTGACCGTGTGGCGGAGCTGCACGTCTACCAGCGCACACCGAACTGGTTCATGCCGACCCCCGACTATCACGCCGACACGCCTGCGGGGATGCAGTGGCTCCTCCACAACGTGCCCACGTACAGCGAGTGGTACCGCTTGTCGCTGTTCTGGCGGCTCTCCGAAGGGATGCTCGCCGCGGCTCGCGTCGACCCGCAATGGCCGCAGGACGGCCGATCGGTCAGCGAACGCAACGAGGGCCTGCGGTCGCTGCTGACGCAGTACCTCGACTCCCAGTTCGACGACGCTCCGCAGCTGTTGGAGCGCGTCCTGCCGTCGTATCCGCCGCTGGCGAAACGGATCCTGTTGGACAACGGCATCTGGGCGGCGACGCTCAAGCGCGATCACGTCGAGCTTGTCACCGATGCAATCGACGAGATCACCCCGACCGGCGTCGTCGCCGGAGGCCAGCAGCGCGACGTCGACGCGATCGTGTTCGCGACCGGCTTTCACGCGTCGGAGTTCTTGACCCCGCTGCGCATCAGAGGCCGCCAGGGAATCGATCTGCACGAGCACTGGGACGGCGATGCCCGCGCCTATCTCGGGCTCACGATCCCGGGGTTCCCGAACCTGTTCTGCATGTACGGGCCCAACACCAACCTCGTGGCCAACGGCTCGATCGTCTTCTTCAGCGAGTGCGCGGTGCAGTACATCCTCAGCGCGATCCGGCAACAGCTCGAACTCGGCAAACGGGCGATCGACTGCCGGCGAGAGGTGCACGACGCGTACAACGTCGCCGTCGACGAAGGCAACGGGCAGATGGCGTGGGGAGCCGTCACAGTGAACACCTGGTACCGCAACGCCGGCGGTCGCATCGCGCAGAACTGGCCGTTCAGCCTGCTCGAGTACTGGCAACGCACCCGCGAGCTCGACCTCGCGGACTACGAGCTGCTCTAGCCGCCCGCCTCTTCGAGCGCGCGGCGCACGAGCACCTTCATGAGGTGGCGGCGGTACTCGGGCGAGGCATTGAGATCGGAGGGCGGGTCGGTGCCCTCGTCGGCGACATTCGCGGCGTCGGCGACAGACGCGCCCCCGGTGATCGCGTTCTCGGCGGCCGACGCTCGCAGGGGAGTGGAGCCGACGTTCACCAGCCCGATGCCCGTGGTGCCGTTGCGCACGCACGCGACGCCGACGATGGCCCAGTCCTGGGCGCGGCGATTGAACTTCTGGAACGACCAGCGCGCGTCCGGCGCCTTCGGCACACGGATCTCGGTGAGCAGTTCGTCGGGCTGCAGCGCGGTCTCGAGGAATCCGGTGAAGAAGTCATCGACCGCGATCTCCCGAGTGCCGCTTGGCCCTTGCGCGACCAATGTGGCGCGCAGCGCGAGGAGGACGGCCGGTAAATCCGACGCGGGGTCGCCGTGGGCGATCGAGCCGCCGATGGTGCCGCGGTGACGCACCTGCGGGTCGCCCACCTGGCCGGCGGCGTGGCGCAGGAGGCCGGCCTGCGCACCCAGGAGATCCGAGTGCTCGAGGTCGTGGTGGCGCGTCAACGCGCCGATCGCCAGCTGATCGCCATCTTCGCGGATGTACGACAGGTCGGTCAGTCGTCCGACGTCGACCAACACCGAAGGGGTGGCGAGCCGCAGCTTCATGAGCGGCAACAAGGAGTGGCCACCGGCCAGCAGCTTGGCGTCGTCGCCGTGCTCGGTCAGGAGCGCGATGGCATGGTCGGCGGAATCAGCGCGCACGTAGTCGAACAGGGCCGGGATCATGATCCCGCCTTCGCTGCGGCCAGCACGGATTGCACGATGTTGTGGTAGCCGGTGCACCGGCAGAGGTTGCCCTCCAGGCCCTCGCGTACCGACCGCTCGTCCGTCACCCGCCCTTCTTGGATGAGCGACACGGCGGCCATCACCATGCCCGGCGTGCAGAAGCCGCACTGCAGGCCATGGTTGGCCTGGAACGCCGCTTGCATCGGATGGAGCTCACCGTCTTTGGCGGCGAGACCTTCGATCGTGGTGACGGAAGCACCGTCGGCCTGCACGGCCAGCACCGTGCACGACTTCACCGATTCGCCGTCGATGTGGACGGTGCAGGCGCCGCACGAGGACGTGTCGCACCCGATGTTGGTGCCCGTGAGACCGACGACGTCCCGCAAGTACTGGACCAGAAGGAGGCGGGGCTCGACGTCGTGCTCCGTGGCCTCGCCGTTCACCGCGATGGAAACCTTCATTGCTACCCCTCGGTCGGCGGATCGAACGCCTCATCCTGCCGCGATTTCAGCGGGTGTGCTGCGTCAGCCAGTCCAGCGCGCCGGCAACGCCAGTCACGCCTCCAACGGGTTCGCCCGCCGTGAGGAACGTCCAGCGTTTC
>JBEEFX010000194.1:0-5608 GCA_041166365.1 Acidimicrobiaceae bacterium | reverse complement strand
CGCGAGAACGTCGTGACGTTCGCGATCGGTCCCGCGGGCACGGGCAAGTCGTGGCTCGCGGTGGCGATGGCCGTGCACGCGTTGCAGGCCAAGGAAGTCGACCGCATCATCCTCACGCGCCCTGCGGTAGAGGCAGGGGAGCGGCTCGGCTTCCTGCCCGGCGACATCATGGCGAAGGTCGACCCGTACCTTCGTCCGCTCTACGACGCGCTCTACGACATGGTCGAAGCCGAAGGCGCCGCACGCTTGCTCGAGCGCGGCACCGTCGAGGTCGCACCGCTCGCATTCATGCGCGGCAGGACCTTGAACCGCAGCTTCATCATCCTCGACGAAGCGCAGAACACGACGCCCGAGCAGATGAAGATGTTTCTGACGCGGATCGGCTTCGGCTCGAAGGTCGTCGTCACCGGTGACGTCACGCAAGTCGACGTGCCCGGGGGCCGCAGCGGCCTGACAGGGCTGGAGAAGATGCTGGCCGGCATCGACGGTCTCGAGTTCGTGCGCTTGACGAGCCGTGACGTCGTGCGTCACCGCATCGTGCAGGACATCGTCGATGCGTACGAACGCGCCGCGCCGGTCCAGCCATGAGCGACCCCTCGTATCCACTGACGTCGAAGCGACGCCGGCTGCCCGATGAAGGAGTGCTCGAGGTCTTCGTCGCCAACGAGCAGGTGGCGCAACCGGTCGACACCGCGCGCTGGCAGCTGCTGGCCGAGCAGGTGCTCGACGCCGAAGGGATCCGCGGTGATGCCGAGCTCTCGCTCCTCTTCGTCGACGAGCTGACGATCACCGAGTTGAACGAGCGGTTCATGGGCGTCGACGAACCCACTGATGTGCTCGCCTTCCCGCTCGAGGACGACGCCGTCGGCGCGGGCCGCTGGCCGGACAACGGGCCGAATGGTCCGAGCGGACATCGCGACGACGGCGGTGAGCCGCCCCTCCTCTTGGGCGACGTGGTCGTGTGCCCCCAAGTGGCCGCGGCCAACGCGCCGAATCACGCCGGCACGTACGACGACGAGTTGGCGCTCCTCGTGGTGCACGGCATCCTCCACGTGCTCGGCATGGATCACGCCGATCCGGAGGAAGAAGCGGCGATGCAGGCGAAGGAGCGCTCGCTACTGGAGCGCTTCCACCCCGCCCCGTGACCAACGCCGAGATCCTCGGGCTCCTGGCCTTCGTTGCGCTGGTGGCCTTCGCCGCCGTGCTGGCCGTGGCCGAGACGAGCCTCACGCACTTGAGTCGAGGGCGGGCGGCAGCCCTCGCCGAGGACGGCGACAAACGCGCGGCGATGCTGGCACGTCTGCTCGAGCGGCGCGAACGCGTGATCAACCCCGTGCTCCTCGTGCTGCTCACGTGTCACCTCGGCGCGGCGACGATCGTGGCGCTGATCGCATCGGATCGGTGGGGCCCCACCGGCGTCGTGCTGGCGTTCGTCGTGGAACTCATCGTGATCTTCGTGCTCGCGGAAGCCGTGCCGAAGACGTACGCGCTGCTTGCGACCGATCAAGCCGCCCTCCGCGTCGCACCTCTGGCGCGCGCCATCGCGCTGATCGCGCCGTTGCGATGGGCAGCGAGACTGCTGATCGGCGCGGCGAACGTGATCATTCCAGGCAAGGGTCGCGCCGAGGGCCCGACCGTCACGGAGGACGACCTCCTCGCGCTGGCGGGGGTCGCCGTCGACGACGCCGTACTCGCAGCCGAAGAGCGCAAACTCATCGAGAACACGATCGAGTTCGGCGACACCGTCGTGCGCGAAGTGATGGTGCCCCGTCCCGACATGGTGACCGTGTCCTCCGACTTCAAGGTCGGCGACGTGATGGAGATCGTGATCCTCAACGGCTTCAGCCGGTTGCCCGTCTCCGGAGACGGCATCGACGACATCGTCGGCATCGTGCACGCCAAGGATCTGATGCGGGCCGAGCGCGACGACAAGTCGGAGTGCCCGGTGACCGACTACCTGCGACCGGCGATCTTCGTGCCCGAGACGAAGAAGGTGCCGCCCTTGCTACGTGAGATGCAGGCGCAGCGATACCACATGGCCATCGTCATCGACGAGTACGGCGGAACCGCCGGATTGGTCACGCTCGAGGACCTCATCGAGGAGTTGGTCGGGGAGATCGTCGACGAGTACGACGTCGAAGACCTTCAGCTGGAGCGGCTCCCGACGGGCGAGCTGCGCGTGAATGCGCGCATGAACATCGACGATCTGAACGAGCTGCTCGACGCCGAGCTGCCGGAGGGGGACTGGGACTCGGTCGGCGGTCTGCTCATTGCACTGCTCGGGCACGTCCCTGCGGAAGGCGAGGCCGCCGAGGTCGACGGTCATCAACTCCGGGCCGAGCGCGTGAACGGGCGACGCATCGGGCGGGTCGTCATCGGCCCGGCCACGCGATGAGCTTCGTCTCGGGATTCTGCACGCTTGTCGGGCGGCCGAACGTCGGAAAGTCGACGTTGCTGAACTCGGTCCTGGGCACGAAGGTCACGATCGTCTCGGACAAGCCGCAGACGACACGCACCGAGGTGCGCGGCGTGTTGCACCGGCCGGAGTCGCAGATCGTGTTCGTCGACACACCGGGCATACACAAGCCGCGCACCCTGCTCGGCGAACGTCTCAACACCACGGCCACCGGGGCGATTGCCGATGTCGACGCGGTGTGCCTCGTCCTCGACGCCACCGCGCCGCTTGGTCGAGGTGATCGATTCGTTGCGGCGCGCGTGCCCCGCGACGCGATCGTGGTGGTCACCAAGGTCGACATCGCCTCGCCCGACGAGGTGCTCGCCCAACTGGCGGCCGCCGGCGACCTGGAACTCAGCGAGTACTTCCCGGTGTCGGGCATCACGGGCGCCGGCGTGCCCGCACTGCTCGACGCGATCATCGGCCGACTGCCGGAGGGGCCCCCGTACTACCCGACGGACATGGTGGCCGACGTACCCGAAGCGGCGTGGGTCGCCGAGCTGGTACGTGAACAGCTGCTGGCGGTGGCGCGCGACGAGGTGCCGCATTCGATCGCCACACGGGTCACGGAGTGGGAGCCGCCACGCGTGCGCGTCGAGATCCTGGTCGAGCGGGACTCGCAGAAGGGCATCGTGATCGGCAAGGGCGGCGCGGTGTTGAAGCAGGTGGGCATCGCGGTGCGTGAACAACTCCCGCCGGGCACCTACATCGAGCTGTTCGTAAAAGTCGACAAGGATTGGCAGCGTCGAGCCGCAGCGCTGGAACGCCTGGGCTACTAGGCGTCGCGAATCGCTTCGAGAAACGTCTCCACCTCGGCGCGTTCGCGTGTTCGCTGCATCGGCGGCAGCGCGTTGATCACTTCCCAGCGGTAACGCGCCGTGGCGAGCCGCGGGTCGAAGACGGCGACGACGCCACGATCGGTGGCTGATCGGATGAGGCGGCCCGCACCCTGCGCCAGCAGCGTCGCCGCCCGGGGGAGGTCGACGAGAGCGAACGCGCCTTCGCGGGCCCGCTCGCGGCGGGCCTGCAGGAGCGGCTCGTCGGGCCGGGGGAACGGCAGGCGGTCGATGGTCACGAGCGACAGCGTTGGACCGCGCACGTCGACGCCCTGCCAGAAACCCATCGTGGCGAACAGACAGGCCGCCGGATCGTCGCTGAACGCCTTGACGAGGGCCGGCTTCGGAAGCGAGTTCTGGTCGAGCACGGGGAACGGCAGGCGTTCCCGCAATGCGAGCACGGCGGCGTCCATCGCTCGCCACGACGTGAACAACGCCAGCGTGCGTCCGCCCGCGGCCAGGATGAGCGCCTCGAGCTCGGCGTGCATCGCAGCCTCGTAGCCCGCGGCGCGTGGGTCGGGGAGGTGCGCCGCGCAGTACAACAACGCATTGGCCCCATAGTCGAACGGACTGCCGACATCGAGTTGTTCGTGGCCGTCCGGCGGCAGGCCGAGACGGATGGGCAACGTGCGCGGGATCGTCGCACTCGTGAGCACCGCGGTGACGTTGCCCCACAGCGTTTGCAGTGTGGGCGCGACGTCGATCGGCGCGATTCGCAGTCGGGGAGCGTGCTTCGGGCCCTCCACCCAGGACACGTCACCCTCCGGCACCGAGGACACGGTCGCGAGCTCTGCGGCCAGCGCGCTGGCGGCCTTGATGCCTCGCAGCTTGCGGTTGGCGGTGTCGCCCGCGTCGCTCGTGACGGCTCGCAACGCCGCGAGGGCACGATCGACGCGACCGCGCCCGACCTCCACCGCCGCGGCCAGCACCTCGTCGAGCCCACGGATCCGTTGTCCGTGGTGGGCCGCGAGCGCATCGTTGAGCTGTCCGGACGTCGCTTCGAGGTCCGCGATCAGTCGATCGTCGGCGATGATCGCCTTCACCGCGCGGGCGAGGGCCACGAAGCTGCCCCCGCTCAACTCGACCCCGGCCGTGGCGGAGATGACCTCCTCCAGTTGATGGGCTTCGTCGAACACCACCACGTCGTGCTCCGGGAGCACCGCGCCGTCGGTCGCGAGGTGCATGCCGTAGAGGTAGCTGTTGACGACGATGACGTCCGCCTCGGCGGCGTCGTTGCGGGCCCGCTCGGTGAAGCACGCCTCGCCGATCGCACACCGCGAGACGCCGGGGCACTCGCGAGCACTCACCGAGAGCGCGGCCCAGGCGTTCGACGACGGCTCGAATGCGAGGTCGGCGCGATCGCCCGTCTCCGTCTCGGTGCCCCACTCGATCAGCCGTAACAGCTCCGCTCGTGGCGCTCGATCAGCGAGTGCGTCGACGCCGCTGATCGTGAGCTGCTCGTCGCCCCCGAGGACCTCTTTCGCGCGCTGTAGGCAGAGATAGTTGGCACGGCCCTTCAGTGACGCGTACGTGAAGGGCCGTTGGAGATGCGCTGCGAGGAACGGAAGGTCCTTGCCGACGAGCTGGTCCTGGAGGGCCTTCGTCGCCGTGGCCACGACGACGCGCTTGCCCGACAGGATGGCGGGGACGAGGTACGCGAGGGTCTTGCCGGTGCCCGTGCCGGCCTGCACCACGACGTGGCGGCCGGTGGCGATGGCGTGCTCGATGGCCGTCGCCATCTGCCGCTGGCCGGGCCGCGCTTCACCGCCGCCGGGCAGTTCGGCGACGACCGCGTCGAGCGCAGCAACGACGTCCATCCCGCCATCCTGCACGCGCGGTGTGACAGAAACAGGGACTAGGGCGCGGCCGCCTCGACGACGACACCGGAACGGGTGGCTTCCAGTTGGACGTCGCCGGGCATTCGAGGAGCCTCGACCTCGAGGGTGACGGTGCCCTGCTCGCGTTCGTACAAGACGACGTTCAGGGTCGACGCGTAGACGAGTAGACGGCCGAAGAAGTACAGCCACGCGAGGATCGCGAACACGACGCCCATCGAGCCGTAGAGCGCCGACGAGGAAGCCACCGACCTCGGCACGATGAACGCGCCGGCGAGCGTGAGCACCTGCAAAGCGATGCCCGCGAACACCGCGCCCGGTAGCAACGCTCGCCACCCGACCGACTGGTGTCCGAGCAGCGCGAACGTGCACCAGAACATGAGGACGTTGATCGCGACCGTGACGATGATCATGAGCGGTGCGATCCAGCCGGGGAGCACGGACACCACCATCGCGGTGCCTGCGGTGGTCGCCGCCACGAG